>BNWJ01000055.1 GCA_025998735.1 Alphaproteobacteria bacterium
ACTGTATCAATTATATAATCCTGCTCGTGATTTTCCAGAGCGGAATACAGCGGAATGCACATTATTCGCTTTCCAACGTACTCGGTATTTTCCAAATCGCCCTCCTTGTAGCCAAACGCATCTTTGTAGTAGCTAAACAGATGTACAGGCGTATAGTAGGGTACCGAACCAATGGAATTTTCCTTCAAAAACATCATGAGATCGTCTCGTTTCGACTCATCCAAAACGCAAATGGGAAACAAATGTCCGGAATGTACAAAATCATATGCTGGAATTCCCTGAACGCTTATCTTATCGGACATACCTGCAAACGCTTCCCGATATCTATCGGCGAGTTCACGACGTCTCGCATTGAGCTTCTCCACCTCTTGCAGCTGATGAATCCCGATAACCGATTGTATGTCCGACATATTGCTTTTGGAGCCCGGATACACAACATCATAATAGCAACTGGCATTTTTGGAAAATCTATCCCAAATGGATCGGTCTATGCCGTGAAATCGCTGAAGATTCAAAAAGCGCTGCTCGTTTTTTGAATTCGACACAACGCATCCGCCTTCCGCTGATGTCATATTTTTTATCGGATGAAAACTGAAGACCTGCATATCGCCAAATGTTCCAATGCGCTTTCCCTTATAGCCGGATCCCATTGCGTGGGCGGCGTCTTCTATTACGCGAAGATTTTTGCGCTGAGCGATTTCGTAGATGGGATCCAGATCAACCGACAATCCGGCGTAATGCACTGGCATAATGACTTTGGTCCTGGAAGTACAAGCGTCTAGAATTTTATTTGGATCTATGTTGTATGTGTCTCGTTCTATATCCACAAACACCGGCTTTGCTCCCAACATCGCAATGACATTTGCCGTTGCCGCAAAAGTCATGGATGTGGTTATGACCTCGTCTCCTTCGCTTACGCCAATGACCATGAGAGCCGCCTGAAGTCCGGCCGTTGCAGATGTAAAGCACATTGCTGTTCTTCCGCGAAAATATTCGCTGAGCATTTCTTCAAAGCGCTGTGTCATGGGACCGGTCGCTAGCCATCCGGATCGCAAAACTTTCACAACATCTTCAATGGTCTCTTCACTAATGGTTGGTCTTGAAAGAGGTAAAAACTTATTAACTTTTTGCAACGAACACTACTCCAACTAATATTAACAAAATTCCAATCGCTCTGGACACCGAGATTGTTTCCGAAAGAAATAGCCATCCGCTAAATGCTGTTATTACAAACCCAAGACTGGTGATGGGATACAAAAAACTCAAGTCATACTGCGATAAAAGATATAACCACAAAAAAAGCGCCAATACAAATAGCGATACTCCGCCAAGAATGTAAATGTTGGTGACAGTGGAAACAAACAACGGTATTGGCGACTGCCTAAGGTTCAGCAATCCCACGCCTTTTTTCAGGATTACCTGTGCCAACGAGTTCACCATCACCTGCATAAATATTAGAAAAAAATGTAAATATTTCATTTATTGCTTATCACTGTAAAACTCTTATCGAAATCTAATATGTGATGCATGCCAACTTTGGATGCAAATACTTCTCGATACTTTTCCTTGGATACTAGCAAGAAAATCCTCTTATCTGTTGTCTTCCAGAAGTCCCAGAATTCCTTATCCTGCCATATTACGTGTTTTTCCTTTTCCGCGTTTGCTCCAAATTCCAGCTCCCCAACGAAATTTACTATATTAACTGTGGAATTCAAATACACTGGAAAATCCTGATAATATCGATCGTAGCAAAACACCAGATCATCTTTGGTTTTGTTCATGCGAACGAATTCCGCCATATTTTTGGTGGGTGGCTTCTTGACTTCCTGATAATAGGTGGATGCCTTATTTATGACCCACATCATGTTCGCTCCGAGAAACAGGAACAGCAGCAGAGCATTGAACCTGTGAAATTTCAACCACTTTGGATACGCCGCTGCTAGCAACACAATTGCTGCAGTAATAAATATTCCACCAAACACGTAGATGAAAGTTTGCGCATCTGGATCCTGCAGTACATCAGAGATCTGCGGTTTTGCAATGAAATAGGCAACCATTGCTATTCCAAACAGAAATATATTGGTTAATGCTCCATTCCTGAAATCGCGACTCTCGGACTTGATTGACTCGACGATATTGATTCCAGTGAGAAGAGCTAGCGGCTGCATTATTGGCAGAATATACGGAATTAATTTAGAGCTGGAAAACGAGAAGAAACCGAAAATCCCAAATATCCAACAGAGAAAAAACACATTTTCTGAAAACATTTGCTTTTTTCGAAAGGTGTTTTTTAACGCCACCAGGGAAAATCCAGTCCACGGAAGGAATCCAACCAGCAAAACAGGCAGGAAGAACCACATTGGCTGATATCTTTCGTGAATAGTCGTTGTGTATCTCAGAAAATGCTCGACTACAAAATAAAAATGAAAGAAATCGCTATTTTTGCTTATTACCAAGATGTGCCACGGTAGAAATATCACCAGAAAAGCGACTATTCCCGGAACATACAGCATTTCGGGAATTTTCTTCCAATTTTTTGTGAATATAACCCACAGAAACGCGACAAACGCCGGCAGCACAATTCCTATGAGTCCCTTGGTGAGGCAGGCTAGTGCCGACAATACGTACATCGCTACAATATATCTCTCGCATAACCTTCCTCTATCCGGTATTTTTGTTGTCGATCCGGTGCTCGAATCCTCATGTACATCCGAGTACACTGCGGTTCTGCGCTCCGTGTCTCCTAAAAAATCCTCGGATATAGTAGATTCTGCAAGAGATGTAATAATTTTATGTGGTGCCTTATCTTTCCGAACGAATGCGGCAAAAAAACACCAGAGAGCTCCGCTCATAAACACCGATAGCACAAGATCCAGAATAATCAAATGACTATGTGCATAATATAAAGCACTAGTGGCCAGGATGCCGGATGACAGCAATCCCACTCCATTATAATAGAATCTGCTTCCAACGAGAAACACACACAAACATCCCAATATCGCAAATATTACGATCCAGAGTCTCATGGATGTTTCGTTGATGCCAAAAGCTTTTATAGAGGCCGCCTGCATCCAATAGAAGAGCGCAGGTTTTTCGAAATATTTCAGTCCATTCAATCGTGGAGTTATGTAATCGCCGGAAACGACCATTTCCCGTGGGATTTCCACATATCTTCCCTCATCCGGATCCGCAAATGGACGAACTCCCATGTCATATGAAAAGAAAACCGCCAGAACCAACGCCAGCGCGAAAAACCCTCTGACTCCCTTAGGCCAATCCAAGCGATGCATATACCTTATCCGAAATATAGAATGGAGCGGGTGAAGGGAATCGGACCCTCGTAACAAGCTTGGGAAGCTTATGCTCTACCATTGAGCTACACCCGCATGTGGAAGATAATAAATAAACAAAACGCAGATTGCAATTGTATTTTTGGTTTTTGTCTGACTTCATTCATATGGAAGGCTAGAAATCAAGGACTCCACTTGGAGCCCTCTCAAATGAGCATCCGAATGATATATACGCATTCAAGATTATTGCTTCAGACGTTCAATTAGCATTTCCTTATTTATCTTTGCTATAATTATATTGTCGAATTTTTCCGATAGTTTCACGATGGTTATCCAGGGCGGAATATTTGTGTTATGAACTATCATGTTCGCTAAACTAGCGTGTTCCGCACTGGCGTGTGCTTTAGAAATCGCCCGTTTCGCAAACGCTGATTTTTTTATAAAAATATATGAGGCATTTGTATCCAGCAGTATTTTTCCAACGGTTTTTTCCGAAAACGCGTCTTGCATAACCTTATAGGACGAGATTATGCCTTCCTGCTGCCGGTGATATGGCGCTCCAAGAACGCTATGTTTTGTGTAATACAAAAGCTTTGGACCATCGTTGGACGACGCCATAATTACCACTGGCGTATCCGATAGATTATCTATTTCTTTGTATAGCTCGCGTACCGTCAGCGTGCTGGTGGCTCCGTTTACTACTGCTGAGTTTGCTTCAATGTTGCAAGCACATCTCTCACACTTTGCCGAAGGTAGCGAGGCAGTAAGTGCAGGTGCGGCAAACACCGATTTCACGCTGTCTACAGTAGCAGATGTGAAAAAAACTCCGATCGTAATGAAAAATGTCACGATTATGCGACGGTTTCTACTATTCATTCCCAAATCAACCAGTAGAGGAAGGCTGAATAAAATCGAGAACGGAAGCATTCTTACGGAAAAAAATGCGAATATCGTGTAGAATATGGTATTCAATATGAAAATCGACCATACAATACTCAATCTGCAAAAACGTCTGTTAGCCAGGTAATAAATCTTGCGCGACACCGCCACCAATATGATAATTGCATATATTGCAAAATCAATTCCAAAATTACTCGCAAATACCGGCTTCATTTCGCTTATTTTACTGAGCCAAATTAATTTTACGTAGTCGCTAATGTCAGCTTCCATTCCCCGAAGAAATTTCGGATATGTAGCAAGAAATACCGCGGCAACGCAAATCAGGCCCAATCCAATGATGGATAGCTTTGCAAAAATCGACATTTGTATATTTTGCACAAACACGCATATCCCGAGAAAAATGGAAGCGCAGGTGAACAATGAGAAATGCACAATTGATATCTTGTCGTATTCAATTTTCGATATGGAGTCCAGTATGATTATTCCTACAAACAAAGCCGTCATAATGTTTTGCAGAAGTAATTTTTGTAGATCGCCAATTCCTCCAAGGGCAAGAAAGAAAAACAACGCATTGACAATCGCAATTGGTATCAATGTTTCCGGAGATATCCATATGCACAGCGCAGATATCAGTGACACCAGCACGTAGTCTTTCGTTCTATTAAAATTGTTGCACACGATTCTAACGACCGCATCTGTGAATATCAGCTCAAATAAAATGATAAAAGCGTGATGATCCGGTCTTCCAAACGAATATGTGTTGACGAGAGCAACGTGTGCCAAAAATATTGAGGCAACGATATTCGCATCGTATTTTTTCAAAATTCTGCAGACGATCTTGAAAAGAATTGCGATGCTTATGCATTTTACGATGGGACTAATGCAGAAGCAGACGTACTCAATTGCATTATTTATGGAATCTGTAAAGAAATTGAGCAAATACGATGGAATTATTATAAAAAAATCGTAGAAACGTGTCCAATGTAGGCTGCAGCCAAAAGGGACATTGCTTCTTGCGATAACATTATTTGATAGATCAAAATGCGTAAAAAACTCTCGAATTCTGACCATTCTCATGTGATCGTCCGTATCGAGAAAATTGATGTGCCATCCGAATGCGCTATAATAGGAAACGATGCTAAAGATAAATCCAATTATCATTAGCACGATTACTGTGGTCCTATTTCTGTTTGATTCACAATATTCCATACACAAAGCATATATAGCAAATTTATTTAAATTTTGTTAAGCGTTTTCCGGTGTGCTAGAATACCAATATTTTTATGGAGGATATTTTGAAAAATCTCGCATACATATGTTTCTTACTATGTTTTTTTAACGCATATTCTAACGACGATTCCAAAAAAGGCGAATTTTCGCCGGAAACTATGAAAAACGACATTGGAAAAGGCAAAGACACTTCATTTGATCCAGAGGTCTACGCTGACATAAGTGATACTGCGATACAGAATGCCGTTTCATTTGACGGTGCAAGAGGGTTAATCGGATTCGGAATGGCAAAGCGAAGTTGTGGCGCATCTCTGAAGGGCGAAAAAAATTTCACATCGAACTCGATAACTGCATTTTATTTAACAATCGGCTTGGATTACGCAAAATCTTTCAGAAAGGGACTTCTTTTGAGTGTCTGTGCATTGTGTGATATTTCGAAAAAAAGCAAGAAAAAGAGCGACTGGAGAGGTATGAACGCCAGCTATGACGATAAATATCATGATTTAAGTGGATCAAAAAGCGGATTTTTGGAAACAGGCATGTTTACTCCGTCACTGTCATTAAAATGCGGATATCATATGAAAGAGTATAAGCTTGTTGCGTTTTTAAAATTGGGAATCTCGAGATTATCTCTAACATATAATTATATTTTAAATGAAAATGAACATTCTAGAGTTAAGATAAATCCGATGGTACCGACGATTGGATTAGGAGCAGAGATGAAAATTAACAAAAAATGGGGATGTTTGGGTGAATTAAATTTCCCAATAAAAAGAACAACTAAAGTAGAGCGCAATGGTGTTGAGCACTGCGTAAAAACCGGCGCTATAGATCTGCGATTACTCCTATCGCTTGCATTTCAGGATCCACAATAGGGTTTAGATGTCAAATGATCTATGCTATAATGCCATATTGGATTTTATATGGATTGATTTTTATGCGGAAAGGTTTTTTATTTGCGATCTCGGGGCCATCTGGTGTTGGAAAAACATCGGTGATGGAGGAAATGTTGCGCATCGATGGTGTACTATCAAGGGTTGTAACGTGCACAACGAGACAGAAGCGTGGAAAAGAAATAGATGGAGTTGATTATTTTTTTATATCCGAAGATGACTTTCTTGAACATGCGAAAAAGAACGAATTCATGGAATGTTCTGCGGTATATGGGAATTATTACGGTGTTTTGGCATCTACTATTTTTGAAAAAACAAATGCTGGACGCGATGCGCTTTTGGTAATCAATTGGGAAGGTTTTGTAAAAATCAAGAAGGCGATTTCTCGACTGCCAGTTTTTGGATTTTTCATTGTGCCCCCTTCCCTAGAGAAGTTGGAGCAGCGCATAAGATTCCGCAACACAGATTCGGAAGAAGTCATAAAAAAGCGCATGAGCATGGCACGGAAAGATATATCCCATCAGAATGAATTTCATTCTGTGTATGAAAACGAAAGCGTATCGAAAACCGCCAATAATATATTGGAGACCATAAACGAATTGAGAAAGAGTGTTTTATGAGAATATGGGCTAAACTAGCATTAATAGCTTCGTTGTCAGTTTCATTGTGTGCAGATTGTGCCTGCAGTGTTGGAGCTGACTCCATAAGAAAAAATGCGAGTGCTTCAACTGCTGGCGAGGGGGATAGTATTTCCGTTATTCGTGATGCCGAGATAGAAGAAATATTGGCGGAAATGACAAAGCCCATATTCAAGGCAGCGGGATTGAATCCGGAAACAGTTAAAGTGTATGTGGTAAATTCCGATAGCATAAATGCTTTTACCATCGGAGGCGGATATGTTTTTATCAACTCCGGATTGCTATTGAAGTTCAAAAATCCCACACACATAATTGGAATTTTATGTCACGAAACCGCTCATATGGCGGCCGGACACATAAATAGACTCATGGGAGCGCTTCAGAACAGGAGCCAAAATTTCATGGCAGTAATGATCGCCTCCATAATAGGAGCTGCCGTCACTGGGTCTCCAGACGCCATGGCTCTTATGCTTGGATATGCTATCTCGGACGAAAGGTTTTTCATGAGATATTCAAGAAACGAAGAACTTGCAGCAGACGCGCTTGGCGC
The DNA here is from genome assembly GCA_025998735.1 of Alphaproteobacteria bacterium. GTDB lineage: Bacteria > Pseudomonadota > Alphaproteobacteria > UBA3830 > UBA3830 > BNWE01. Next base: position 7,502 of record BNWJ01000055.1, read on the forward strand.
CTCCTATCTACTGAAACTTGGATATTCTCCGAGCGTGCTAACCGATGTATTTTCCGAATTTGATCAAATGGATATTTTGAATGGAGAATGTAATCTACCGGTTTATGTGCGATCTCATCCGAAGGCTGCCGATAGAATCTCTGCCATGGAAAAATTCTCCGGAAAAAAACCAATAACGGTGGTTGATGAAGAATCAACGAAAAAACTCATCGAAAAGTACAATCGCCTCCGGATAAAACTGAAGTCGCATCTGAAAGCGATAGATTGTAGATCGGATGTTCCAACGGATCCCTATTCCAAACTCATATATTTTCATAAAATCGGAAAAACGTCAGAGGCGCTGAACATCGTACGCGATCTAATCGCGGCGAATCCCAACGATGTATACTATAAAGAGGCAATGGCACAGCTGTTGTACGAATCTGGAAAAATAAAAGAAGCCATTGAAATATATAAAACAATTTGTAACAACAAAACGAATATATTGATAAAAATAGACTACGCAAACGCTCTTCTGGAACATGGCGAGAACATTGATAAAGCCATTTCCATTCTGGAATCCGCCAAATACATAGATTATCTGAGCGAAGACATCTTCCGATTGCTTGCCAAGGCCTATGGAAAAAAAGGTCGCGAAGGACTTTCTCAGCTAATGCTGGCCCATGAACAAATGCTACTGAGAAATTATCCACGAGCCTACGAATTAATCAAAAGCTGCCTGTTAAAGCTAAACAAAAAAACTGAAGCATCTCACATAAAAAAAGCAAAATATTTCAAAGAATTACTCGAACGCGACTACAATCAACGCTGAGTTCGAACACGGACAGCTTTTGACGCTATAAGATCGAATTATTTTTGCGTTTACCAGTATAGCTCATTTTAGAGACCGCTGCATAAGCGCCCATTCAACAGCGAAGTGCATCATTTCACGGCCTAAAAAACGAGGATTTTTTGCGAATTATGTAAAAAGTGGTCTTGAAAAAAGTCACGTGAAGAAGTTAATCTCGAATTTAGTTTATAATTTATTTTAAAGAGAGGTTAACATGGCCCCAAAAGGTTATCACCACGTGACTCGTGATATAAGGTCACAGATCCAGGTTTTGAAGTCAAGCAATTT
>BNWJ01000056.1 GCA_025998735.1 Alphaproteobacteria bacterium
CAAAGACGTTTCTGATGAAAAAATACAAGAAATAGAAGATAAACTTAACAATCGACCACGGAAAGTGCTAAACTTCAAAACACCATTCGAGGTCTTCTGGGCAAATGCTGGGGTTCCGCAAAATGATTACACTTCGTTTCTGAATGGGCGAATATAGTGTGTGATATAATGCCAATAAGTATTGAAATAGGAGAGTATTATGCACTGTAGGTATTGTGATCAACGTCGGCTTCTCTTGTATGTAAGGTCGTTGAGGATCACCTGCGCTTACAACTCCAAAATCTGCTACTGCCACCACGACAGAGCACGTGATGATTAATTTATTTGCTTTCATTATCGAACTCTCCATTAATTAGTAAAAAAGCTGAGCGCTCTAAAAGCCATGCAAAAACCATCCCATTCAGGCAAAGCAATTTCAAAGCTCAAACTAAGGAAGAGTATATCACATTTTTTGCTAAGAATCAAGCAAAGTTGCATTATTTTTTGCAAAAGAATCCATTTTGCACATATGGTATGAGTAGACCTCCTGGCGCGTCAAGAAAATTGTTATCGGTTCTTATATTATCTAAATCGACGTTTGATTTCTGTAGATCTCAAAATATATTTGAAAAATTAAACAAAATTATATTTGTTTATAGTATCGTATTGCTGTTACTGATTGATCTATTGTTTGTTGATATGAAATAGGAGGAAGCCAATGAAGAAAATTGTTTTTGTGTGCATTGTACAGTGTGTGTTTATGACAAATGCCATGATTATTAATGCTAATTCTGATGATCATCGTATATGTTCAGAAAACAGTCCAAGTAGAAAAGAGTACATTGATTCCCTTAGGAGGAATTTTATGACAGAGCTGCTGCCTGGAACATTTCATGAGTATGGCTCACATCCAGAAGATCGTCCGAGTAGGATGAACAGAATGGACATATTAATGATGCCTGAGAAATTTCGTTGCATATTTGCAAGAGGTGTTGCGTATCTCAATGGAAAAATGATTGGATCAGATCTGAGCTTTTCGATTTGTGTGAGTTTAGTTCAGCAAAATGTAGGGAAAAACTGGCATTTTCTAAAAAAACCATATGGACTAACCGCAATGCAGGAAAATGACCCGGAGTATAAAGTAGAGGAGTCTGTTTCCATCTACGATGCCAATGTTCATTTCATGAATTGCCTCAATAGAATTCAACCTGTAAAAAATTCTCCATCGCTGGAACATGCGATGTGCACTTTGGTAAAAGATGCGGTATCATCCTATTGGTACGGATATTGGAGAGATTTTATGAAAACAAGGGATTATGAAGAAGATGAATCTCTGGAAAATCAAAGCGCACTTGGTGAAAACAACATCCACAACGTATACAGACCATATTGGTATAAGTATTGGAAAAGCCGTTACCATCGGAATGGAAGATTTTAGTTTTCATCAAGGTCCATTTGTTATATGCGCATGCCATATTTACAAAAGTTTTCTTGAAAGAATAAGAACGGCGCTTTCCAAATCCAGAATTTCGTCGATTGTTATGGGAGATATGTCGTTTTCCTCCCTTGAAATATAAAAACGAAATCCAAGAGCATGCAAGTTATTTAATTCAGTTCGCACATCGGTATTTTTCGAAGATTCTGCGTTATCAAACATGAATACTACTTTGATGTTGCTGTGTTCCAGGATTCGTGAAGCGCCGCCAAGAATTAGAAACTCAAGTCCCGGAACATCGATTGTCAGAAGATCGATCGCCCTCATTTCCTCCTTCATTTCATCGTCCAGAGTATTGCAGTCAACTTTTATCATGTCTGGTTTTGTATAGGTGCCATCTGCCAACTTAGACATCGTGAAATAATCCTCTATGCTGCATTCTCCACTGGCGCTGGAAACGGCAATATTCTTTAACACACAATGCGATTCTAGATCGTTGATAATGATGTTTTTCCTCAGATACAAAAATATAGACGGGTTTGGTTCCAGGCAATATATCCTGCCGTCTTCTTTTAGCATCTTCCCCAAAAGTACCGAGTTGTAGCCAAAATTGGAGCCAACTTCCACTGTTATGCCATTACTATTGCATAAATCATCAATTGTTTCTGAAAATATAGATTTTACCGTTCCTAAAAATCGCAATTGTTGTCCGATTAGCGGATCATCTTCTCTTATTATGAGTGGATAATTGTCTTTTGCACAAGTAATAACAAATCCATTGCCAATGGAGACTTCTCCCCTAAGCCTCGGAACCAAATTGATTATGTATTTAGTTCTCTCCAAGAACAGGAGTCCCAAAAACACCACAAATAAAATGATAAGTGCTATCCAAAACGATCTGTTCTTTGAAAACAGTGTTGAAATGTTCATGGTAAACTCCTGTACTATGTTATATGAATACATACAATTCGTTACAAAACAGTGAATTTAATGGAAATTTTTCGAATGAACCACTAATTCCGCATCAAGTTTGGAACATTTTTGCACAAAAAGCACAAGATGACATAAATAATCAGATTTATAGTGGAGCCAGTAAAGAATCGCTTCAACGGTGGTTGCGTGGTCATGAGAAGCATGTCCAGCTTTGACGCGATCCAAAAACGAGTCCACTATAGTTTGGTATATCATCTAAGTATCTCGCTAATTCTTCTATGGCGTTTTTTGACAGATTTCGGCGCCTTGTTGTCTTTCGTTTCCTTGGATTCTTTCGCTTTTTGTGGTTTTTTTACAACTGTTTCATCCACATTCTTTTTATATCCGAATGCGGACAGCATGAACTCGCGCCACACCATTGCCGGAAGAAATCCACCATACATCTGGGAGCTCATGGGAGTGTTGTCATCGTTTCCCAGCCAGACTCCCACAACCAGAGGTGCCGCAAAACCTATGAAACTGGAGTCGCGATTGTCGTTGCTGGTGCCGGTTTTTCCGTAGGCGACCACCGGCAGTTTCGCCTGACGTCCGGTGCCACTATCTACTACGGCTCGCAATAGGATCTTCATTTTGTCGCAAACTTCAGGTGCGATTACTTCTTGGGGCCTTCTTATGTGTGACTTATATAGGTACTTTCCGCTTTGAGTGCGGATGCTTACTATTCCAAACGGATTCATTTTCTGGCCGTTTCTCATAGTGGCGCCGAAACACGCAGTTATATCCAGTAGATTTACACCGCTAGCCCCAAGAGATGATGCAAGGTTATCTGTTATTTCAGTGGTAATTCCCAGCTCCTCAGCTTTCCTGATGATTTTACTCATGCCAACTTTTCGTGCGATTCTCACGGCAGATGTATTTACGGATTTGGCAAACGCCTCCAGCAGCGGAATATCGCCAATGCATCGGTGTCCGGTATTTTTCGGACTCCATCCTCCGACGGAAATCGGCATATCGCTTACCAGATCGTGCACGTCCATGCCACTTTCAAGAGCCGTCAGATATACGAAGTATTTAAATGCCGATCCGGAAGACCGGATTGCCATTACGCGATTGAATTGATTGGCGCCGTAAGTATGTCCGCCAACCATTGCCAGAACGGCGCCATGCTTGTCCAGCGCAATTAACGCCATCTGATTGGCTCGGTTCTTGAATCCGTGCTCCATCAGGACATTCCTTATGATGTAGGTGGCGTTTGCCTGCAATTTCGTATCGAGAGTTGTGCGAACAATGATGTCATCCTCATCGGCATACACCAGATCCTGCACCTGCTCCAAAGCCCAGTCGGTGAAGTATCTGTTTTCGTCCATTGGTACCGATAACCGCGTCAATTTATCCTTCTGAATAAGTGCCTCTTTCATTTCGTTTTCGGAAATGTAGCCTTCGTCGCGCATACACGATAGAACCAGAGCCGCCCTCTGATCTGATTTTTCAGGATTATAAAACGGAGAATACATGGACGGAGCCCGCAGTACTCCCGCCAGTTTTGCTGCTTCGTATATGGTCAGCTGACGAGCTCTTTTGCCGAAATATCTGTAGGCAGCGGCATCTATGCCATAGGCGCATGATCCGAAATACACTCGGTTCAGATAGATGGATAGGATCTGTCTTTTAGTAAACTTATGCTCTAGCCAAAGCGCCAGAATAAACTCCTGCACCTTTCTCTTGAGTGATTTATTAGCAGACAGAAACAAATTCTTGGCCAATTGCTGCGTGAGTGTGGATCCCCCCTGCACAACTCTGCGATTTATAATGTTTGTGTACAGAGCTCGCAGGATTCCCAGGAAATCCACTCCGCAATGGTTGTAGAAGCGCTTGTCTTCGACGGCTACGACGGCGTTTCCAACATGTTTCGGAAGATTTTTCACATCCACGACTTCGCGGAACAAATCGCCGTAGGTCGCAATGGCTTTTCCATTACGATCTTCGAAAACTATACTTGCGCGACGCCCTTTGGTCTCGAGATTGTTCACGTCTGGCAGATCATGCATGAAAAACAGAAACAGGAAAAATCCCGAGATAAATAAAAATATAGAAGAGATAATTATAAATCTTAAAAACCATCTTTTTTTGCCAGAAAACTTGGTTTTTGCGGATTTACCAGATATTCTTCGGGCCATTAGGCATCCAAATTAACAACATTCAGGGTGCTTTCCTGAGTAAATTCTCGATATGGCTCAGTTGGCGTCTTTACGGATCTATTTTTCTCTTTGATGGACACTTCATGATTCTCCATGGATTCAACTTAAAACATTAACGGCGTGTATTGTACTACAATTGTGCTTGCCATACACGTTTTTTATGCTTCGCTATGACCGCATTGGTATGTGAGCTGTATTTGTGAAAAATACATAATTTAACTGAGAATAAAGAAAAAAGCCAACTTCTCATCTTGGATGTCTAAAGTAAACGGATCCAGCGTCACGCTGAGTGGTTGATCGACTATCCTAAAATGCAAAACATTTAAGATAGTCGAGATGGTCTTTCAGAAAGATGCCTAAGCTACTGATCAGCTGTAGAATCAGTTTCAGAAACCGCAACAGCTTTCATAAGCTCCAAGATTCTCTTTCTTACGGATGCGTCGCTAATCTTATAATAAACTCTCAGAAGATCTATAGACTCTTTTTTCTTACTGATGTCGACGTTATACGCGTTAGAGCTATCCTCATTCAACGTTTTTGTAGAATTTTCAAAATCATCCGTAAAAAACGATATGTTCACATCGAGAAAGTTTGCAATGTTGTACAACATGCTTGCGCTCACTCTATTTGTACCTTTCTCGTATTTCTGGATTTGCTGGAATGTCACACCGAGATGCGTGCCAAGCTTATCCTGGCTTATGCCAAGAAGAGATCTTCGAAACTTTATTTTGTTTCCTATATAAGCATCTAAGTTTTTAGATGAATTTTTTGCTCTATCAATACTGTAATCAGATGACATTATAAACCTACCAAAACAACAAGATAACAAACTAAATTAATAAACCGATACATAAATACAGGGGTATCCAATTCTCCAGAAAAGCCGATTTATTCAACTGGATCCACACGTCGGTGCGTGTCTCCCTGGCATTACTAAAAGACGCCCGTGATGCAACCACTTCATAGCCTCTCGGGTCGAAGGCCATAGGAATTCAGAAAAAAAGAAAATTCATAAGCAAACCTTCCTAAAATTAAATGGCCATGACATAAACACCATATATCTACACGGGATTACCATGAGAACATGTATCACAAAACATAGAAATACATATATATATTTTTTATTACGTTTCCGACAGAAAAAATAACAAACATCAACTATAGATATATATTTCACTCTATGCTTTTACTAAAAATTTAATCAATCTGCAATAGGTATGTCCACACAGTCGTTTCATAAAATTTTTTTTAAAAAGCGTAAGAAACTCTAAACATCTTCGATAGAAAGAGGCAGTATTTGCTAAGTTTTTCTATCGGACTGAAGAAATGACAGCCTTCTCATCTTGTATGTGTATACATAATTGCTGTAATTAAGCAGAGTTAGTGATTTATCATTTTTGCTTGCGCTATTTCCTTTGTCATCCGTCTTTATCAACATATAATTTGCGTTTTGAGTAAATACCGATGCAAAAACACAAACATTTTCCGTCTTGCTTGCTTCTCATGTTTGGACGAGATGACTCAGGAGAACTTGTTGAAGTTCCCGACCATTAACGAGCGGCCTCGGGATTGCCATACACGTGGAGCAAAACTTAACGATCGGCGCGTTGGTAGCCTACAAACAACAAAGAAGCAACAAGATTTTATGCAAAATCTTTTGGATCAGTATCCTGTAGTGGTGTAGGAGAGTATCTCAATATATTTTCTTTTTCATCGTTAGACGCTAGAAAGTACTTCATTTTGTCTATGGTTTCCACAGATAACACTCCATCGTCTTTTTCTTTCATTGATTCATTTCCATGCATTAGCTTTTTATCATAACAACCAACAGTTCCTGGACAACTGCAACATCTATCGGAGTTATTGTGGCATATAGCCATAACATTCATCATGTAATTCAGTATGTTTTTCTTGAACATCACTGCGAAAAACACAGAAAACACTAGCACAACAAACACAGTCCCGCTCATGACATGCTCCAGCAACTTTTCAACATTGGAATTTTACTGTTTCGTTAGGTAATTGTCCATATCAATATCACAACTGCGTGATGATTTTTATAACAATCATCATCTTTCAAGGTTCTGATAGCACACAAACGATTAAAAAACACCGAAACTGGTGGACTTTAATTACGATTAGATGTGAGCTAACATTGAGGATTGCGTCGCAATTTATAAGGTTTCGTATAAATTAAAGAGTGAACCGATTTATGTGACGGCTCGCATTTCGTTCAATTTCTGCTTCAGCGATTCCCAATCCGGCAGAATCTCTTCTAGCATTTTATAGAATTTTGGACTATGATTCATATGCTTGATATGGCAGAGTTCGTGAATGATGACATAATCTATGCAGGGAATCGGCATATGGATCAGCTTGAGATTTAGAGTAATGCGTTTGGAGCTTGCCATCGATCCCCAGCGACTGGATAACTGTTTTATGGTCAAATTGCTTGGCGTAAATTTTTTGGGGGTGGAAAATTTTTTGATGCAATATTCCAAACGTTCATTGAATTTTTCTAATGCCCGAGCTCTAAACCAGTCTGTTATAAGTTGTTCTGTCAATTTTTTGTCGTTCGGATGATGTGACAAAACCAAAAGATGTTCTCCGGCTATTTCAACTCTGCAAATTATATCGAGTTTTATCTTCAGTTTCAATCTTTCTCCCAAATACCAAAGATCTTCGCCGGAAACGTATTTGCGAGGCTGATGTTTGAGGCATAATTGCTCAAAATACGCTTGCTTTGTCCTTATCCATTTGGCGCGTTTGAGAACGATCTTGTAAATTTCATCCAGACTGGTAGCTTCTGAAGCCCTTACCTCAACGTGCGCATCTGGATATATGTGAATGGCCAAAGTTTTTCGTTTCGAACGATACAACTCGAAATCTATGCTTTGATTTTCGTAGAGAATTGTATGTGTATTGGACATGATTGGATTCACTGCTGTACAACTCTAGCTACATCACTTAATCTTTCCTTCAGCCAAGTATTCCTTTTCATGGTTTTGTCGTTGTTCACGGAAATGAACATAGCTTTTTTGCTACCGACGATTACGACAAGTTTTTTGCCTCGCGTAATGCCTGTATAAATGAGATTTCGCTGAAGCATCATATAGTGCGACATGACCAACGGTATCACAACCACAGGATATTCCGAGCCCTGAGATTTATGGATCGAAACCGCATAGGCCAAAACGAGTTCGTCTAATTCAGAATATTCGTAGCTGATGTCATTGCCATCGATATTCACAAAAATCTGCTGATTTTCAGCATCTATATCAGAAATGAATCCGATGTCTCCATTAAAAACATTCTTGTCGTAGTTGTTTCTGATCTGCATTACCTTATCTCCGACTCGGTAACGACGGCCTCCACGTATTATCTCGAAACCGTTGGGATTCAGAGCTTCCTGCAGAGACTCATTCATTTTAGATGTCCCCACAATACCGCGATTCATTGGAGTCAGCACCTGAATGTCGTTTATCGAATTGTATCCGAATTTTTTCGGGATTCTTGTTTTTACGAGACTGATAATTTTTTCCAAAACTTTCTCTTGATCGTCCTCGTTATTAAAGAAAAAATCCGAACTCTCGCTGTTGTTAATTTCCGGATATTTTCCGTTCACTATTCTATGAGAATTCATGATAATTGCAGACTCTTGTGCCTGCCTGAAAATTTCGTTTAACTCGATGACGGTAAATGCTTTTGAATGGATAATATCGCCGAGAACATTTCCAGCTCCCACCGACGGCAGCTGGTTGATATCTCCGACAAGAATCAACGTTGCATGTCTTGGAATGGCCTTGAGCAAATGATACATCA
>BNWJ01000057.1 GCA_025998735.1 Alphaproteobacteria bacterium
TGGTACTCATTAAGTGTGGGTAACATCCCTTCTATTCGTGTCGTTAACGCTAATATATCTATATCTTTCATAGATACAAATATAACTCATGTGATGTCACTTGTCCATATTATTTGATAATAATTCCATAGCTGATGAACTAGAAAAAAAAGAAGGGAAAACATTCAGCGAAGACCAGGTCAGACAAATCATCCGTCGTATAAGGAAAAACATCGTCGAGAAGCATGGTGAACGTGTATGCGACGAAATCATCCAACGTACAATTTCAGATGGCTATGTTTTGGGAGGAAAAACTACCTTAATTTTAAGGTGATTGTGAGGTGGATGTCACGTAAAAGTTTTTGAGTGTCACCCTCACCACATAAAAATCCTTATTTTTCAATGGGCATTTCCTCGCGAATGTCACGTAAAAGTTTTCGAATGTCATGGAGCTTCATCTGCATCTATCTGATACTGGTATCGGTTTTAGGATTGAATCGAATGAATCGATATGACGGCATAGACGAAAGAGTAGTTTCGAACGTGCGGATTTTCGCAAGAAATCTGAAACGCACAAACATACTTCGCTCCATGGAAATCGAAGACATAGAGCAGGAGCTGATGTGCGAAGCCATAAAGTGTCTGCATAATTTTGACGAAAAGCTTGGAGAATTTGAGCATTACATCAGAAAAGTGTTGGCACGATGTGCGGCGAATTTGTTGCGATCTTTTTCATGTGCGAAACGCGGGCCATTTGTCGGTTTCAATGAATACGCCGAGAACGATAACTTTGATGAAAACGCGACGAGAAGCCATTGCGCCGACCTTAATTGGTTGATGGATCATTTGCCGAGCCAATACAAAATGCTCTGCAAATTACTGACCAATCATTCCATCACGGAGACATCAAAAATCGTTGGTAAATCGCGCGGCGTTTTGTATCGAGACTTGAAACGCATTTCTCTTTTGGCGAACCAGCGTAACAATTCTGAAGATCAATTTTTGGCATTATTTTATAGTGGAGTAAATATGAAAAATTTAGCAGTACTGGAAACTTTAAGCGCAAAGGAAATTAGCGCGTTGGACGTGTACGATCTCATGGATCTACATGACCAAATTGCGAAACTAACAAGTCATGCAAAAGAGTTGAAAGAAAAACTCGATGACGGTTTGAATTTACGTTTTGCGGAATCTGTAAAAAACAGTTTGCAAAAAGAAAATAAAGACACGGGTACAACGAGATTTTTCGATGGTGCCTTTCAAATAGTTGCAGAGGTTCCGAAAAAGGTTACTTGGGATAACGAAAAAATGGAGGAACTAGTAAAACGCATTCCAAACGAGCAAAGAAAATCATTTGTGAAAATCACGTATTCAATAGAGGAGCGGAAATATTCTGCGCTGCCTTATGAGTATCAGGAGTTGTTCAAGGAGGCGCGGACAATTACTCCAGGAAAAACGAAATTTCAGATCACGACTGGGGAATAGAAAACATGAAAATCATAACAGCAGAAGAAAGACTGAGGGAGCAGACCGGAGCGAAAATAGCAATCTTCGGACAGTCTGGGATTGGCAAAACGTCTCTTCTCAAAACCATCGATGAACCGACGATTTGTTTGGATTTTGAGGCTGGGTTGCTTGCGGTACAAGCTTGGGGTGGAGACTCGATCGCTGTACGAACTTGGGAAGAAGCACGTGATATTGCGTGTCTAATTGGAGGAGCGAATCCAGCGTTGAAGGCAAATTCCGCCTACGGACAGAGGCACTTTGAAATGGCAAAAACAAAGTATCAGGAGTGTGATTTTTCTAAGTACAAATGCATTTTTATTGATAGCATTACCATCGCATCAAAATTGTGTTTGACGTGGTGCAAGTCTCAACCTGAAGCAGTTTCCGAAAAGTCTGGCAAGCCAGATACAAGAGCGGCATATGGTTTGCTAGCTTCAGAAATGAGTATTTGGCTAAACCAGTTTCAGCACATTCCAAACAAAGATGTGATTATCGTCGGACTTTTGGAACAGAGAACCGATAACTTCAACCAAACCACATGGGTTCCGCAAATCGAAGGATCGAAAACCACAAGTGAAATCCCAGGAGTTCTAGACGAAGTCATATCTATGGTTCCTATGAAAGATGAATTTGGAAAGCAAGAACGTAAATTTGTATGTCACACATTGAATGAAAATAAATATCCAGCAAAAGACAGAAGTGGAAATTTAAATGAAATTGAGGAAGCACATCTCGGAAAGTTATTGGCGAAAATTAAATCAAAGAAAGGAGGTTGATGAAATGGAACGCGAAACAATGACAGTAGATGAATTGTGGGAGGCTATCGGAAAAGCTTATGGAGCATCCGACGAGCAAGTTGCAGATTTAGTCAGAAGAATGACCACAGATACAAATAAAAAAGAAATAAAAGAGGAGAACAAAAATGGACTTTAATACAGCAGAATTATAGACGGAATTTGGATTGATTCCAGCAGGGACGATTGCAAAAGCAATATTGGTCGTAAAACCAGGAAGCGATTTTTCTGACCAGTTTTTAACCAGAAGTAAAAACAGCGATTCCGCATATTTGGATTGCGAATTCATAATTCTCGAAGGTCAATATGCCAAAAAAGGAATCTTCGACAAGATAGGAATCAATGGCAGCGATGCTTGGATCAACATGGGAAAAGCGCGAATCCGTGCGATTCTTGAATCAGGCAAAAACGTCAATCCGAAAGATATGTCTGAAAACGCAATGGCAGCCCGAAGAATAAATTCATTTGGTGAATTGGATGGACTGGAGGTTGTAATCAAAATCGGCATTGAAAGCGACAAAAGCGGTACACATAAAGACAAGAACAAAGTTGTATCGATTATTACTCCGGATCACCAAATGTACAAAAATTATAAAAATAATTCCAATTACATTCCTTGGGGCATATGAGCTGATGTGTGATGGAGAAGTAAAAATGTGGCAAGCGGTGTTAAAAAGAGCAATCGCAGATGTGATCGACAGTAACGTGAGAGAACGCGAAAGAAAAGACGCCTTCAATTGGATTTGTCAAGGAGGTCGCTATTTCGAGCGCGCGTGCGATTGTGCAAACGTTACACCAAATGCCGTGAGAATGGAATTATTGAAAAAAAGAATATGTAAAGCAAACAGAAATACTTAACTAGAAAGGACAAAAAAAATGACTACAGATGCTGCGCTTTTAAAGCGCCAAGCCCTTGCTCTATTCAATTTCGTGAGTATGAAGCAAGAAAACGATAAACGCATAGGAGATCTTACAATCGGAGATTTCCTTGAAATGTGTGGGGTTCTATCAGAATCGGAGGTCGAAGATGAAAACGATTAACGATAGAGGCGAACTTAAAATATTTAAAACCAAAAAGGGAGAGCAATAATGGACAATTTAGAAATATTCAACAATGCAGAATTCGGAAATATTCGTGCAACAGAAATTGAGAGGAAATCTTATGCGGTTGGCGTAGATGTCGCTCGCGCACTGGATTATGCAAAACCAAGTCAGGCAGTCATTGACCACTGCAAGGGTATCCGTAAGTTGGGGATACCTTCGTCTGGTGGAATCCAAGAAACAAACGTAATTCCTGAAAGTGATATTTACCGCTTAATCATCAAAGCCGCGGATCAAAGTCGTAATCCAGAAATCAAAGAAAAAGCCGCTCGTTTTGAGCGGTGGATTTTTGAAGACGTTTTACCGTCAATCCGAAAACATAGCGCATATGTTACATCGGTTAAGGCTGAAGAACTTTTGAACAATCCCGACGCTTTGATTGAGATGCTCAATGCAATTAAAAGGGAACGAGCAGAAAAGGAACGACTTCAGTTTCAAAAAGAACAATTGAAAGTTCAGATCGAAGAGTACAAACCAAAAGCAGTACTTGCCGATGCTATATCTGTGACGCAAGACACAATCCTAATTCGAGACCTAGCAAAAATTCTAAAAACGAACGGCATTGAGACAGGAGAAAAACGTTTGTTTGAACAGCTTCGCCAGCAAGGCTTTTTGATCAAAAAAGACGGAGCAGATTTTAATTCTCCAACTCAAAAAGCGATGGAGCTTGGACTGTTCACACTGACAGAAACTGCAATTGTGCACCATTCCGGAATAACCACAATCTCTAAAACTTCAAGGGTCACAGGCAAAGGACAACTGTATTTTCTAAAGTATTTTCTCAATCAAAACGGAGGCAACAATGAAACAAATTAATGATCTCCTCGATGCAAAACTTATCGAGGAACATAAGCTAAAAGAGAAACGAAATTATCTCGGAGCTTCGATGCTAGGTGATGAATGCGTGAGAAAAGTCCAGTTGCAATATATGAAGCACGACGCAAATTTTTCTGCGCAGAATTTGCGAACCTTCGACATCGGAAATTATCTCGAAAGTTTAATCTTCAAATGGATGATTTTCGCTGGATTTGATCTGCGTGTCAGAAACGAAAATGGGAGGCAGTTTGGTTTTTCGATAGCCGATGGAAAAATCGCTGGCCATTGCGATGGCATAATTTTTGGTTTTCCGCCAGAGTTGAAATCGAAAGAATTTGCTAGCGCAGCGAAACAATCGCGTCCAGGCTCAGCCTGGTTGTGGGAATGCAAAACCATGAACAATAAAAGCTGGAACGACACCGCAAAACGCGGAGTGCTTGTATCAAAACCAACATATTATGTGCAGGTACAATTATATATGGCTTATCTCAATCTCGATGAAAATCCATGTTTATTCACGGCATTAAATAAGGACACTTCGGAGGTTTATCATGAATTTATCCAGTTCGATGCGGAAACTGCTCAGAAGTATTCAGACCGAGCCGTGCAGATTATCAAAGCAACCGAGAGCAACGAATTACTATCGCGTCTTTCGAATGATTCGTCTCATTTCAAATGCAAAATGTGCGGTTTTAGAAATGTATGCTGGGGAGATGCACAATGAATTCAGTTTTATATTCAGCTTTGCAATTTCATGGCCTTCCGTTTCCAAAAGAAGATGTAACGTCAGATAAATTCACGAGATGGGGAAAAAAGTTCAGATACTGGGCGATAAAATTCGTTGGCGGATATTCGTTCGGTGATTTTTCTTGTGGCGAACATTGGGAAGCGTTCGAAGAAAATTACGATCGCGAAAAATGCAAAAATGAAATTCGTTCGATCCAGAAAAAAATGAACGAAGATAAGAAGTTCGAACAAGCCAAAGCTGCCGTCGCTGCACAACAAATTTGGAATGAAGCTGTAGAATGCGAAACACATCCATATTTAGAAAAAAAGCGAGCAAAACCATATGGATTAAAAACGCAAAACGAAACGCTTCTGATTCCGATTTTCGATGAGAACGATAACTTGGTTTCTCTTCAAAAAATCTATCCCAATGGATTGAAAAAATTCCACGCTGGAGGACGCAAAAAGGGTTGTTTTTTTGTGATTGGTAACATTGATTCCGAAGTCATAATTTGCGAAGGCTATGCAACCGGAGCGAGCATACATGAATGCACCGAAAAATCTGTTGTAGTTGCGTTCGATTCCAACAATTTGGTGGAGGTAGCAAAAACCATAAGAAAAAAATATCCGGACGCAAAAATTACAATCGCCGCCGACAACGACAAATACAATATTGAATCTGGAAATGTTGGTGTAACAAAAGCAAAAGAAGCCGCGGTTAATATCAAAGCAAGCATCGTAATTCCGGAGTTTAAAAACGAGTCCGAAAAACCAACAGATTTCAATGACTTGTTTATTCTTGAAGGTGCAGAAAAAGTTCGAGAGATTTTCGCAAAAAGCCAAGAGAAAAACTCTATTTGCGAAAGCATGGTCGATGGCTTTCGGCTTACTGAAGATGAGTTGTCTTATTATGATAAGCGTCGCAAGGTATATGTTTTTGTTTCTGGTTACGTAAAAGTCATCGCTCAAACGGAAGATTCAGACGGAGAAAACGCTGGGAAATTACTTGAGTTCAAAACACGTCGTGGGCAACTGCGCCGCCTTCGCGTTCTCAACTGCTGGTTGTCCAAAGACGGAGATAAAATGAGAGAGGTTCTTCTAAAAAATGGACTGAAAATATCTACTAACGGCAGGGCAAAATTAAGGCTAAACGACTATATCAATAATTGCGATCCGGCAGTATTTGCGAAATTTATCAAGGTCAGTGGATGGTATGAAAACGGATTCATTACCGAAAACGGCTTCATCGGAAAACCACCGAAAGAATTAGTCATACATCAATCGGACGCAGATCCATCTTACGTAGAAACAAGCGGCACCATGGAGGAATGGACGCAACATGTTGCAAAACCGTGCGAAGGCAATTCGAGACTTGTGCTTGCAATTAGTTCAGCCTTTGCCAGCATTTTGTTGAAGTCATGCGATAGGGAAAACTTTGGAATCAATTTCGTTGGAAACAGCTCCGAAGGGAAAACTACAACGTTGTATGTGGCGGCATCAGTTTTCGGAAGTCACAAATACATCAAACCATGGAAAGCGACCGACAACGGACTAGAAGGAGTTGCAGTAACCCACAACGATATGTTGCTAATTCTGGACGAAATCGGATTGATGGACTCAAAAAAAATTGGAGATGCAATCTACATGCTAGCCAACGGCATGGGAAAAACCAGAGCAAATATAAATGGCGCAGCGCGTAAAACGCAAATTTGGCGACTTGGTTTGCTTTCTTCAGGCGAAAAAGATTTGGCCACACACATGGCAGAATCCAACAAGAAAATGCATGCTGGGCAAGGCATTCGCTTGCTTACAATTCCGGCTAGACCAACTCCGGAAAGTAAGGGACTGCTTGAAAGGCTCAATGGTTTTCCAAATTACAATGCGCTAACCAATCATCTAAAAGAGTCAACTGGACGCTATTACGGATCTCCAATGCACACTTTCATTGAGTTACTCATGGAAGAAAATGCAATAAAAAGGCAATTTGATATCGAACTCGAAAAAGCCAAAGAAGAGCATCTGCCAGTAGGCGCAGAAGGACAAGACTTTAGAGTTTTCGACATATTTTTTACATTCGGATTCGCTGGAGAATTGGCTACAAAATACGGCATTACCGGATGGCCAGTTGGCGAAGCTATGAATGCGGCTTTGCGGTGTTTCAACGACTGGATCCGAGACAAGGGAGGCTTTGGAAACCAAGAAGAAAAACAATGGCTGGCACAAATTAGAAGTTACTTGGAAACATACGCTCAAGTTCGCTTTCAGAGGATTGTAAATCACAAAACTTTCGATAACACCTTTTTCGGTGAACGAGCCGGCTTTGTTGAATCCCGAACGGAAGCAGATGGCATTTTAGAGGAAGTGTACTATGTGTTTCCGGAGTATTTCAAAAACATCATCGCCAAAGGCATTCCATTAAGAGCTGTTACAAAATTGCTGGTTGATCTTGGGATTATGGAATCTGGCAGCAATAAGGATCGTGCGACTGCGCTGCCATATATCAACGGGAAACGCCAAAGAATGTACGTAATTAACAGCAAAATTTTTGAGGCATAATTATTATGAAGAAAAATATTATCGTGAATTTTAAAATAATCTGTTTACAAAGAGATACATATTGTGTATCGTGTAAATTGGAGAAGAGTATACCTAAAGGTATAATAGTATATTATCCTTTGGTTTCTTTTATATATGCGTTCTTTTGGAAAATTTCGTTTGACAGAATTTTATTTTTTTCTATTCTCAAAAAAATAAAAAAAACATATATACTGTTTTTCATGGGTTCAATTGGTTCTTTGGTTCCATTCAATAGAATCAATAGGTTAGAGGTCGATTTTGGAACCGAACCGGAACCCGATGGAACCAATTATCTAAAATGCAAGATAAATTCCAAAAGTGCCATCGACTACTCAAAATTCAGGGCACGAACGCCTGTCAAACATCCCTCGAAATATGGACAACAAAAATTTCTGGCCTCTGGATTTATGTTCAGAAAATCTTTTTTGTTCTCACATCCGCCTCCAAAAGCGCGGAATCGTTGCCAACAATGGTATGGGG
>BNWJ01000058.1 GCA_025998735.1 Alphaproteobacteria bacterium
CAACTGTTGGAATTCCAAACCAAAACGTCATTGCTCAAGGGTATATTTTTCCAGCGGATATTAATGTAAATGGAACTCACACTCGTGTTTTATTTGGGGATGCAACGTCACGTTGCCCGATTTGGCTGGAAGCGAACGTTGAATATGCAATAGTAATTCTCACCGATGATCCAGAAACGTCTGTCGCTGTGGTTGAATTGGGAAAATTCGACTCAATTCATAATACGTGGATTGCAAAACAGGCGTATCAAGTCGGGGTTTTGCTGAGTTCTTCGAATGCAAGCACTTGGACAGCGCATCAGGAGTTGGATCTCTCGTTTAGGTTGTTGGCTTGCAAGTTTACGGAAACTGAAAATCAGATAAATCTTGGAACAATTACAGCTCATGAAAATACGGATTTGCTTACTCTTGCGAATATCGAACGTGTTTCATCCGAAACTGACGTTGAATTCATATACACGGATTCAGACGGAAAAATCAACACTCTTGCGGAAGACATGCCAGTGCAACTCAAGGAAAAAATCGATGGTACAATTTCTGTAAAAGCCAAACTGAAGGGAACACAAACGCAATCTCCGGTTATATACCAGGGCGTGCAGACTGTTTTGGGCACCATCGATGAAACCGGTGACTATGTTACACGCGCAATTACTGCCGGAACTAATGTAAAAGTTTCGATTACATATGAATGCCTTACACCTGGAAATTCCAGCGTAAAAGTGTATGTGCAAAATCCAGACACAACCTGGACGTTGATTCCGTTGCATTCTGGAACTCCGGTTGGCGATTCATGGGAAGAGCACAATCACGTGGCCGAAAATTTCAGTGGAGCCACAACGCGAGTGAAGTTAGTGTTGTCGGGAAATGTTTTGTATCGGCCAAAAGTCCGAAATTTGAAAGTAATTATAGTATGAGGTACCTAGGTGATTGACGATAGAACGACATACAAAAATTATCCACTGCCACATCCGCTGAATATTGCGTCGCAAGATGTCGTGCGAATGCGCGAAGCATACATCGCCATTGATGCTGACATGGAAAGAGTCGATGCAATTTGTACGCGAATGAGCGATACATTTGATCGTGAAAAATTCGAAAAATTTTTAGGTTTATGGGAGTGCGAGCCGCACGGGCGCTAATGGCTTCGCCTCCAGGTTGCAAGGTGTTCGAGATGTGCTTGCAAAAAAATAAATGAGTCCAGTGTCACGCTGGTGGGAGTAAAAAATTGGGAGTAAAGAAAAATGAGCGTTACTGAAGAAACTTTAAATGCTATCCACTCTAGATTGCAATCGCTGTCTCAAGAAGCAACTCCAGAGCAGGTCGCGTATTTAGCAAAAGCGTTCGAAGCTGTGGCAAGCAACGGAAAAATGATCGATATTGTTAACTTAACCGACCAAAAACTGGGGGAGATGTTAGCAAAAACCAACGAGCATTTGACGGCATTGTCGATTCACAATGAGACTTTTATCGCTGACTTGGGAGACCTGAAAGATGAGGCATGCGAGGCAATTGCAACCGTTACAGACGAAAATCTAATGTCGATAATTAATTTGGTGGAAGCTAGAAAACCAGAGCTTGCAGTGCTTACTGAACAATTTGCAACCGTGAACGATGTCCCTGCTGGATCCTCAATTTTGAAGGAAATAACAAAGGAAGGGAATAGAATAAAATTTGTGCAAGATGGTGCGTTGCCGTTTGTTTTCGGAATTTTGTCGAGATACAACGACGCTAACTGGGGAGTCGGCAGTTTTACAACGGAATTGGGAACGCTTGGTACAGCCAGCGCAGCCGATGAAATGCTGAAACTTCTGGCTGGAACCCACGAATACACAACGGAATATGCCGGATTTTATAAGGAGCCGAGTTTGTGCTTTTTGCAGGGGTCGAAAGGAAATTTTATTCAAAAAGAAATGTATCTGAAATACTACGCTTCTTCAAGCATGTACGAATATCCGTATTCTGCCCTTGGTGTATTTTTCGTCAAAAATACAACAAATTTAGCAATTGCTACAACCATCAATATCGGTGGAAGCAGCTATGGCGCTGGTGGAGCGGTTCTCGTGGGAACACCAAATGCAGAAAACGAAGAAATTGCTTGGCAAAATATTTACGTAACGTCTGCAACTTCCAGTGGTTTTTCCGGGACAGCCAGCTTTAACGTGCCTGCAAACACAACTGTCGCGATAATTCTATACACGTCTAGCTATTATTACACGAACACTTACAGCTACTACGTGCAATTTTTACATTGGTATGTGCACAGTTTCAGAGCAGAAACTTTGGTCGATGGCCTGGAAATCGACGTCGAAAAAACGCTGAAGGCCTGGCAGTGCAAGGGATTAAGCAGCACGTATGATTTGTGGAGATAACCATGAAAGTATCGCAAAAAGCAATCGAACTGCTTCAACAGAGACTGAAAAATCTTGATGTTTCAATAGAAAACATCGAGTTAGAACAGCTTGCAAACGCGGTCGCTGCAATGTCAAAATTGGAAACGACGGACGATATTTTGGCTTTGGGGGCGGCGAAGCTTGCTGAACTTTCAGAGTATAGCAGCGAGAAACTCACTGAAATTAACAACTTCGGTGAGGAAAGACAAACTGAATTCCTAACTGCTAAAGATAGTAGATTGTCAGCGGTTTCTGCTTCAAAATTGAGTAGTTTAGATTCGGTATCTCATGTTTTTGCTGAAAAACAAGATGAGATAAATTTTCTAGTCGATGATTTTGCAGAAATGAATGATGTACCAGATGAATCAACGATTTGTCCTGAAATTTCAAACAATTTAGATAGATATAAATTTCTGAATTCCGACGAGCTGCCTTTCATTTTTGGAGTTTTGTCGCGCTACGACGACTATTTTAGTGGCTTTTCTGACAGTTATAGCTGTGATTTGCTGCTTGAAATTTTAACCGGATGCCATGATTACACAGCAACCAACTCAGCAGCCTTCTATCTTGAGCCAAAACTTCGCTTTTTACAGGGGGCACACGGAAATTTCATCAAGAGAAAGTTTTACACAAAGTATACGTACACGACATCTCAATACGCTTATCCATATGCAGCTGCGGGTTGCTTATTCGAAAAAAACACAACCGAATTAGACATAACCTCAGCGCTTACTTTTGGTTGCTCAAGCTACGCAAGCACAGGCGGTGCAAATGTGTATGTTGGTGTTCCAAATAAAGCAACGGAAACAATAACTTGGACAACGGCGTATTCGTATACGAGCTCATCATCAGGTGTTTCGATCACGGTAAACATAACAGTACCGGCAAACTCTACGGTTGTGGTGATGCTCTATTCTTCGTCCTATTTCTACACTAGACCAAGCAATGGCGCGTCTAGTCCTACTTATTACGGATATCATGCGCAATTTTTGCATTGGCGACTGATTAAAATTAGGTCTGAGTTTTTGAAAGAGGGATTGGAGATTGATTTTGATAAAACGTTGAAGGCTTGGCAATGCCCTGGTTTCTCAACTCCTTTTGAACTTTTTAAGCCTACTGCAAGCATTTAATTTATGGAGGGAATTTTGAAAGCGTACATAAGATTTGAAAACGGAAAACAACTGGAGGTTGCGACACTGATATCCAAACCATCGGAGGACGGCTGGAAAGTTGCTCCAGCAAACTTCGATTTCTCGAAACAATATAGGCTTGCTTCTGGAAAAATCGAGGAGATTTCAGTCGATGAGCTGGCAGCAATGCGTTTGGCTGAAACAAAAGCGATGGTTGCGACTGAAATATCAATGCTTGTTGACAACGCCAGAAGCAAATATGTAGGAAATTCACCAGCGAAGCAAAAATGCTATGAGCTGCAAGAAAAGGCTGCTCTTTCAGTACTTGAGGACGCTGAATCGCCATTGGGTTCTTTAATTCAGCCACTAGCGGAAGTTCGAAACATAACCATTTCGGAAATGGCACAGCTGATTTTGGCTAAAGCACAGGTTGCAAATCAGAAAATCATTTGGGCGGAAGCGATTGAAGATAATTATAAGAAATTGATAGAAAGTGCTGAAACTCTAGAGCAAATTGACCAATTGCTATTGGAAATATCAACAACACTAAAAGCGGAGGAAAATTAAACATGCCTGAGAATTTTTTACATGGAGTATCTGTAGTTGAAGTCGATAGTGGACCACGTTCGATTCGCGGAACGTCATCGTCAGTCATTGGAATTGTTGGAACGGCAGAAAACGCTGACGCTGAGGCGTTTCCGTTGAACAAACCAGTTCTCATTAGTGGAAGCCTAACGGAGGCCGCAAAGCTTGGAATTTCAGGGACTTTGCCGTCTGCAATCGATGGTATTTTTGCTCAGGGCGGAGCAAATATTGTTGTAATTCGAGTTGCTGAAGGCACCGGAGAAACGGCAGATGCAGACACGATTGCAAATGTAATTGGCAGTGTAAATGCAGATGGAACATATAGCGGAATGCAATCTCTGCTTGCGGCTCAAAGTACTCTAGGAGTTACTCCGCGCATTCTTTTGGCTCCTGGATTTTCTCACAACGATAGTGTTGCAGTTGAGTTTTTGACTCTGGCGGAGCGTCTTCATGGTATTTTCATTGCAGATGCTCCAGATATCGAGGCCGACGCAGTTGATTTTGCGGACAATTTAAGCCATTCGAGGGCGTATGTCGTGTATCCGAAGGTGATCAACACTAAAAATGAAACAGTTCCTGCAAGCCCATATGTTGCTGGAATTATAGCAAAAACCGACAATGAAACCGGTTTCTGGTGTTCTCCCTCAAACAAAAAAATCAATGGCATCATTGGACTTTCGAAATCCATCGACTTTTCTCTTGGCGATTTTGCGTGCAAAGCGAACTATCTCAACGAAAATAACATTGCAACAATCATCAACCAAGACGGGTATCGCTTGTGGGGAAATCGCACATGTTCATCAGATTCCAAATGGCAGTTTCTTTCAGTAAGACGCACCGCCGATATCATCGACGACAGCATTTTGAGAGCACATCTGTGGGCAGTGGATCGAAACATTGTAAAAAATTACGTCACCGACGTTGTGGAGAGCGTAAACGCATACCTTGCAAATTTGAAATCACTGGGTGCAATCATAGATGGAAAATGTTTTGCAAATGATGAGCTTAACACTCCATCGAACATTGCGGACGGAAAAATTTATTTCGATTTTGAGTTTGTTCCATCGTATCCAGCGGAAAAAGTGACATTCCGGTCTTATCTCGATATTGGGTTAAATAGCACGTTTTTGGCAGTTTAAAAGGAGGCATTATGTTACCGAAAATACTTAAAAATTTCAATGTGTTCGTTGATGGACGAGGCTATGCCGGAAAAGTTGAAGAGGTTTCACTGCCGAAATTATCTCTGAAAACCGACGAATTTCGAGCGGGCGGAATGGACGCGCCAGTTGAAATTGATCTTGGTATGGAAAAACTGGAAGCCGATCTGACTTTTGCAGAATACGATTCCGAACTCATCAAATTATTTGGCTTGACCGAAGGCAATGAAGTGGCTTTGACTTTGCGCGGCGTTATTCAAAGTACTGGAAATGCAGACTCTGTAATCATCAATTTGCGAGGCATCATTAAGGAAATGGACTTCGGCAGCTGGAAGCCAGCGGATAAGGCAACACTGAAATGCTCGATTTCCTGTGCCTATTACAAGTTGTCTATCGCAGAAAATAATCTCGTTGAAATCGATGCCGTAAACATGATTCGCAAAATCAATGGAGTCGATCAATTGAGCAGCCATCGAACAATACTCGGAATCTAGAAGAAGGAATTGAAAATGGAAAAAGTAAAATTAGAAAATCCAATCAAAATTGACGGTGTTTTGGTGCATGAAATTTCGTTGCGAAGACCAAAAGTCAGAGATCGCCTTCTGGTTGAAAAAGGCAATGGCATCGATGCCGAAAAAGAAGTGAATTTCATCGCAAATTTAGCGTCGATCACTCCTGAAGATGTGCAAGAAATTGATTTGCAAGATTACGCGAAAATCCAGAATGTTCTCAGAAGTTTTTTGTTGCCGGATCAGCCTCAGAATTGAGGCGCGCTGTGTTGGCAATGGCATCGCATGCGAACGGTGGAATTTCCGAATGGTTGGACATGGATTTAGATGAGTTTTTGTTGTGGATTGAGGCATTGCAAGCGCCAACGTGACGTTGGATTCATTTTATTTTGCAGGAGTTGAATAAATGAGTGACGTAAAACACCAAGTATCAGTTGTAATTGGAGCGGCATTGAGTAGCGGCTTTAAAGAAGCCATTTCCACAAGCCAAACCGATTTTTTTAAACTTGGTGGCATAATAAAAGAACTCGACTCATCAACACTTGGAGTTGCAAGCAAATTCCAAGATCTTCAACGTAAAACTCTGGAAGCGAAACGTGTTTGGGTAGAGTCAGAAGCGGAAGTTAAACGGCTAGCTGTAGCACTCAAAAGTACCGAAAATCCATCGGCTGCAATGGTTCGTGAATTTGAAAAATCGAAAAACGCTGCTGCAAAAGCAAAGGATGCCTACATCGGAAAACGTGATGCGCTGCACAACCTTTCCGAGCAAATTAAAACCAGCGGAAGCGATATCGGCACGCTTGTTTCTCAGCAATCCAAGCTTGGATCGTCAATTGCGAACTTGAAAACACGCTACGGTGAGTTGAATAAAATCATGGGGCAACGCGATGCAGTTTTGGCTCAGCGAGCGAACCTTCGTGGTCAAATGATGGACGCGGTTGCGTTGGCGGCCACGCTTGGAGCTCCGATCAAAGCGGCTGTCGACTTCGAATCTGCCATGGCTGACGTAGCGAAAGTCGTTGATTTTCCAGAGCCAGACGGCCTTCTGAAAATGGGAAATTCCTTGAAAGAAATGTCGCGAACGATTCCGCTTTCGGCCGAAGGACTGGCGCAGATTACAGCGTCAGGCGGACAACTTGGAGTTGCATCACAAGACCTTATCGGCTTTACGGAATCGGTAGCAAAAATGTCCACTGCGTTTGATATGACAACCGCGGAAGCTGGCGATGCGATGGCTAAATTATCAAACGTTTTCCAGATTCAGATTACGGACTTAACGCAACTTGGAGATGTAATCAACCACCTCAGTAACAATACGGTCGCGAAGGCAAAAGAAATAATTCCGGCATTAAATCGTGCCGGAGGTTCGGTGAAGTCATTCGGATTATCTGCGCAGCAGGCATCGGCGTTGGTTGGAACAGTGATTGGCCAGGGTAATAGTGAAGAAAAAGCGGGAACGGCCGTCGACGCAATACTTCGAACGCTTGTAACAGCAGAGAAACTCGGTCAAAAAGGTCAAAAAGCTTTTGGCGCGCTCGGCATCAGTGCGCAAGAAATGAAAAAAGCGATTGCCGAAGATGCGCAAGGTGCATTGATGCAGTTTTTGGAGGCTGTGGAAAAAATCAAGCCACAGGAACGCACCGGAATTTTGGTGGATATTTTTGGAAAAAATTTTCAAGGAGAGGTAGGAAAACTTGTTAATAATTTAGGTGAGTACAAGAAAGCAGTGGCGTTTATTTCCGATCCAAAAGCCTACGGCGGCTCTATGGAAAAGGAATTTCAGGCACGAGCAGCAACGACTGCGAACAACCTACAGTTGCTAAAAAATTCCATCAGTGAAATTGCAATGGATCTTGGATCAACGCTGCTGCCGTCGATAAATAAACTGGTAGACGGCTTGAGAGCCATTGGCTCTACTGTTTCTGACTTCGCCAAAGCTCATCCAGAAGTTATGTCGGCAATTACTGGCACAGTCGGCGTTTTGATTTCATGCAAAGTCGCTGCAATTGCTTTGGGCTATGCCTGGACTTTTGTGAAAGGCGGAATTTTGAGCGCCAGCGTTGTGATTAAGGGAATTCAAGTTGCATTTGCTATACTCCAAACGAAACTTTTGGCTGCTGGAACTGTTTTACCGACTGTAACCACTGCGTTTCGAGCTCTAACTG
>BNWJ01000059.1 GCA_025998735.1 Alphaproteobacteria bacterium
AAAAATATGTGGCGTTTAATATCGAAAATTAGACGAAAACTCTGCGCTCATACAATCGCTTTCTTTATCAATGGTGACATCACTTTCGACCAGATGATTGCTTCATGAAAAACATGCTCACTGCGTAACATCATAAAATAATACTCGCTTTTTGTCCCAATGCATTAGGTGGTGATATTTTTTAATGCCGCTCTCAGTTTTTGGAAGATAACAACGAAGAAATTATTGGCAGCAACATTTCCCGCAGTTGCTATCGGATCGACAACTCCGTAAAAAGCGATTATGAACGCTATCATGGAATCATCGAAGCCGAAATATTTCTGTAGAACTGGCACTGTGACCATAATGGTTCCGCTTGGCACTCCACCACCAGCAAATTTATTCAGCACGAAAAACACGCCAAACATCACAAAGCCAGAAAACGTTGGAAGCGGATGATTCATGGACACCATGACTAACATTGCAATAATTGGAACGATAATTGTATCGCCAACCATGTGGAAATTTAACGTCAGAGGCATAACTGCATCTGAAAGCACTTTGTCCTTCGTGTTTTTTCCTGCGGCACTAAGTGACATTGGAAGAGCAGCAGCGCTGGACATTGTACTAAATGCCGTCACAATGGCGGGAGCTGCATTCCTGAGAATTTCCGTAGTTCTAGAGAATCTAAATCCGGCGGCTACCATAAGCCAAATGCTGAGATATGCGACTAGAAAACCACACATCATCAGACAGACACCGGCATTCTGGGAAACAAATCCGGTCATTTTTCCTTCGGCGAATAATTTCAGAAGAAACCCACCGACAAATACCGGCAGCAGCGGCACGAAAAACTGCTTCATGAATTTCATCACCCAGCTATGAATGGTATTTATGATCAGTGATATGTATTTATTTGGACGAAATGAGTTGAATAGCCCCACGCATACCCCCAGAATCAACGCATGTGTTGTGCCTAATATATGTGGCAAATCCAGTGAAAAAAACGGAGAAAACACTCGCGTCGTTTCTGCAATAGCGCTGGTTTGAAATCCGGATAACAAGAGAAATCCAACCGTTCCGGATACTAGAACATTGCAAAAATTCGATACGCAAACCATGAGCATTAGACCCAGCACGAAAAACATTCCCTCGCGGGGAATGGCAGAAAGTGCTACCGAAACGAAACTAAACAGGAGAAACGGTAAAACAAAGATGAGCAATTCTTTCAGGTTAACACTGATGGTCAAAAAAAAACTGATGACATCGGTGCTTAATACACTGTAGCAGCAGGATACAAATAAAAGGACCAGCAGCAACTGCACCAATGGATTCAATAAAATCCTTTTGATTCTCGAGCTTGGCATTTTCGTCATATCCGACTCCATATTCGACGCAAGATAGTGTATAGCATTTTAGTTGCAATATCACAACCACGAACAATGGCCCTTTTCTCTTGCCATCAACCAATAAAACACATGAAAAATATATCATACCCTTTATCGAAAATCAAGCAAAAAATATATAAAGTAAAAGATTATGGAGTTTCGTTTTTTATGATCGATTATTTCATCTGCAATCTCAGGCAACATAATTTTACAAAGAATATTTTTGGCGAGTTCCTTGTTTTTTAACAGATTATGCATTAACATAATCATGCTGATGAATAGACCTGTTGCGTAGGCCTATTTTTGGTCCTGATAATCAGTGACTCCAAGAGGCTTTTGCAACAGGTCTAATAATGACACAGTACTCCAAAACAAAGCACAAACATCGAATGATATTAATATCACCGCCGAGAGACTACGAATCATACTGAAAGGATTATTGAGATGAAAAAAGTTGCGTTACTTGTGATTGGAGTTAGTATTTTTGGTGCCGTTGCGTTTTTTGCCCCAGTAAAAGATCTCAATTTGCAATTGCGAGGAATATATGACAAATTTTTCGGCGAAAATGAAAAGTTTACATACGCCGGAACTCTTGAGGTTACCAAAGTCGTTCTATCATCGAGAATCGCGTCCGATATCGTTTCTATAAAATTTGAAGAAGGCGATGTCGTAAAGAAAGACGAGATTTTGGTAAAGTTGGACGATGAAACCTGTCAGATTGCATCAAGACAACTGAACAGCGACTACGATCGTTCGCTGAAGCTCATGAAAAATGGATGTATACCGGCCGAACAGCACGAACGCATTGAACGCGCCAAAAGAGACAACGATCTGCAAATAAAATGGTGCGAAATAAAGTCACCAATCGATGGAACAATCATGACGAAGTTCAAAGAAGATGGGGAATTCGTTGCGCCTGGGATGAATATTCTATCCATCGCCAACACAAACGATATCTGGGCGTATTTTTATGTGGAACACGATATGGTTCATCAGCTAAAAGTCGGAGATGTTGTGAAATGTCAGCTTTCGGAATCTCCGGGAAAAACTTTCGCCGGAACCATAATAAAAATAAACGCCGAGGCGGAATTCACGCCTAAGAATGTGCAGACCAAAAAAGAAAGAACTCGTCTGGTATATGGCATAAAGGTCAAGTTCAAAAATGATGATCAAGTGTTGAAACCAGGCATGACGATTGAAACAACGTTAGACCCGTTGCGTCCTCCTCCTCTATCTGGTAGTGCTTGCAGTATGCGCATTTCATCATTATCGGATCCAATGTCACGTTGGTCGAAATGATTGAAGTTACACATCTGTGCAAATCTTTTGGAACGACGCAGGCACTGAATGACATATCGCTAACTTTTCAGGATAACACGTTGCACGGCATCATTGGACCTTCCGGAGCTGGAAAAACCACGTTGTTGCGTCTTATGATCGGACTTTTGAAAAAAGATTGCGGCGATATTTCGTATTTTTCAGATGAAAAACAAGTTCCATTTTCCGAAATTCGCAAGGACATCGCCTACATGCCGCAGCAGCAAAGTCTGTACGCGGATCTGTCGGTGGAAGAACATATGAAATTTTTCGCGAGTATGTATGGCGTCGATGAAAAAGATTACAAGGAGTTATCGGAGCGCCTATACGGCATTACACGATTGGAAAAATTCAAAGACAAACCTGCTGGAAAACTCTCTGGTGGAATGTACAAAAAACTCGGACTCATGTGCGCACTGCTGCGATCTCCGAAAATAATTCTACTGGACGAGCCGACCAACGGAGTCGATCCCATAAGTCGCCGCGAATTTTGGAATATTTTAAATGATGCCGTATCAAATAACGGACTTGTAGTTATGACGACCGCCTATATGGATGAGGCGGAGCGCTGCGGCTGCGTTCATCTGCTGGAAAACGGCGTTGTCATTGCTGAAGGAGAACCACGGCAGCTTCTGGACATGGATCAGGTGGAGAATTTCGATCAGTTTTTCATAAAACGAGTGAAGAAACATGAATAAGATTGCAGTAGTCGAAAATCTCAATGTCATATTTGGTAATTTTTATGCGGTAAAAAATGTGAGTTTCTCCGTCGATAAGGGAGAAATATTTGGATTTTTGGGATCCAATGGCGCCGGGAAAACCACGACCATTCGAGTGCTGTGTGGCCTACTTCCCGCAACTTCCGGAAATGTAATTATTGACGGTACAAAATTCACGGCTGGCTTGGAAAACATCATCAAGCGGAAAGTCGGATACATGTCGCAAAAATTCACGCTCTACGATGATCTGACAATCGAAGAAAATCTCGAATTCTCGGCTTGTCTGAGAGATATGGATTCCAGTACTTACGAGGATAAAAAATCCCAATTGCTGAAGTTTATCGATTTTAAAAATGACACGAATCAAATTGTCGGCAATCTTTCCGGAGGAATTAAGCAGGAGATCGCGCTGGTGACGTCGATTTTGCACGATCCGAAGATTATATTTTTGGACGAGCCGACGGCGGGAGTTGCTCCGGCAATGCGAGACAAATTCTGGAATTTAATAAAGAAATTATCCGAATCCGGAAAGACGATTTTTGTTACGACTCACTACATGGATGAAGCGGAAAATTGTCACAGAATTGCGCTCATGAGATCCGGCGAACTGATTGCGCTCGATACTCCGGGTAATCTGAAAAAAACGACTTACAATAAACCGATGTATCTGCTTACGGCTCATGATGCAGAATCACGCAAATATCTCGTCGATAATTCCCAAGATTTTTTCGAGATGTTCGCTCCCTACGGATTACATTACCACGCGATAATTTCCGAAATGTTGGATGAAGACCAAACTCTAGATAATATGAAGAAATATTGCACTTTTCAAAAAATTTCACCTTCGCTGGAAGATGTGTTCATAAAATTAGTCGAAGGAGATCGCTGATGAATCTCGCTAGATGCAAATCCATTTTCCAAAAAGAAGGCAAGCACATTCTTCGAGATCCGTTTACGCTAATACTCGCGCTGCTGCTGCCTTTTTTGATCGTTATCATATTTGGAAACGCATTCGAATTTAATCTGAAGGATATTTCGATGGTGGTCGTTGATCACGATAAATCCCAGGAGTCGCGCCAGTTAATCGAGACGTTCAGCAGCTCCGGATATTTCAAAACGTACTTTACGGAATCTCCAGAAGATGCCATCGCCGAAATACACAACGAAAAAGCAAAGATTGCGCTGATAATTCCTCCGGATTTCGATAAGAGAGTATCGTCTGGACAAGCAGACGTCCAAATAATTGTGGACGGGGCCGATAATACATCGCTCAACGCTGTGAGAGGATACATCACGAGAATTGGCGTGCTAGCCAGCTTGAAGCTGTATCCGTTTTCTGCTTCGCGAGCTTCTAAAACGTATGCGAGATATACTTGCAATGTCGAAGCATCTTCAGCAAAGGTAAATGCAAGTGGTGCAACCACCGGATCCAACGTCATGCTGGTTTTTAATCCTGAATTAGATTCCAAATGGTTTACTATTCCCGGATTGTCGGCGGTAATAATTGCGCTGGTTTCGATACTTCTTACGTCGCTGACGATTTGCAAAGAGCGGGAGCAGGGATCCATGGAGCTTTTGCTGTCCACGCCGGTTAAATCCGTGGAAATAATCGTCGGAAAAATACTGCCATACGCATTGTTGGGATGGATCGGATTTGGAATCGTGTATGCTGCGGCGAGATTTTTGTACGAAATTCCGTTTTTCGGTCATCATTGGATATTGCTGCTCGGAACGGCGATTTTCATTTTGGATTACCTTGCCATTGGATTGTTCATATCGATTACCGCCACGCAACAGCAAATGGCAGTGCAAATGGCGTTGATCATCGGACTTTTGCCGACGATGTTGCTATCTGGATTTGTGTTTCCCATCGAATATATGCCAAGGCCCCTACAATATATTACCATGATTTTTCCCGCGAGATGGTATATCGAAATTACCCGCTGCGAATTTCTGAAAGCGTCTGAGTTTGCGGATCTGGTAGTGCCATTTGCGGCATTAATTATTCTGGGAATCGTGATAATAACCGCAGCGATAAAAAAATTTAAGGATACGTTGGAATGAAAAAATTATTTGGTTTTTTGAAAAAAGAAATAAAGCAAATGCTCCGCAATCCGCGCATGGTTGTTTTAATTTTCCTGATGCCAATATTACAGATGATATTGGTGAGTTTCGCCATGAATAACGAGGCGCAAAATATCCGATTGGCGGTGGATTGTTCCGCAAACGACTATCTAATGAAGAACATTTCCGACAAAGCGATGGCGTCGACATGGTTTCAACGTGACGTGGAGTGCAACGGCTTAAGCGCCTTCGACGCAGTTCAAAAGGGAAAAGCCGATGTGGCCATCATCGCTCCTCCAGGTGGTTTTACCAAATCTGTCGGCAATGGAAATCCACAATTGCAGATCCTAATCGACGCCTCAAATATTCTCAAAGCCCAAGCAATAGAAGCTTATCTGAACGCCATTGTTGCGTCCGTCATAAATGAAAGCAGATTATTGCCGAAAAATCCCAATCCTGCCATCAATTTTAAAAGCCGAATTTTGTTTAATCCGGAAATGGATTCCAGATTTTTCATGCTGCCGTTTCTCATCGTGATTATGGCAACCATGACCATTATGAGCACGATTAGTATTTCCATGACGCGAGAAAAGGAATTCGGAACCATGGAAATGCTGATTTCCGCTCCTATAGAAAAATCGCACATCATTCTCGGCAAAACGATTCCATACATATTCGTTGGATTCATAAATTTGATAACAGTATTATCCGTTGGAATGCTGGTTTTTGGCATACCATTCCGAGGAAGTATTCTGCAATTTCTTCTGGCATTTTTTATATTTGCGACATCGATGGCGGCATTTGCGATTTTGCTTTCCACATTTTGCGATACTCAGCAGCAGGCAATGCTGGGTATGATGATCTTCTTGTTTTTATCCATAATGCTCGCCGGCGGCTTGGCTCCCATAGATAACATGCCGATTTTCTTGAGGGTTTTCGCTCACATAATGCCTCTGTCTCATTACACTTTTCTGACCAGAAACATTCTGCTGAAGGGAAGCGACTGGGGATATTTCTTGCCTCATGCATCGGCGATATTTCTCTTCGGATTGGTGTCCGCCAAACTCGCAGTTATACGACTCAAGACAACTTTGTAGAGAAGATGCCGCTCCAAACGAAGCGGCACAGATCTCTCTACAACTCACCTGACATTTTCAAAATGCCTTTTCCATTGCCGCTCAGTACCAGAAGATTTCGCTAGTCAGCATCGCAAGGCGGTTTGATAAGTCTGCTTGGACAGTCCTTACCAGACGGCTATCTTCTCCATCTTCATCGTGCTTTCGTCTTGGCACAGGAGCGTTTTTTGTCATGCAGGGGGGGGGGGGGCGCATGACGCGACGTTGTGGCCTAGGAGAACAAAAATCCACATATTCACCTAAATTATGTATAGATGCCCGGAATGATTTTGTCTATAACCCTTTCGACTCTTAGTGGATTTATAGCTTAAGGCTGCCCGTGACTCTCAACACGTGTGTATCAATGGCGATTGTCGGTGCATTATGTGGAGTACTCATGACGGCAGGAGAATCTTTTTTATTCCTGTGACGCACATTAGGAATTGTTACCAAATAAACTGGACACACCGCTTGCATACAGATGAAGTGCCGTAGTTTCATCCACGACATCATCTGTCCACGTTATTCAGTAACAATTTCTTATCATGAAAAAGTACAGTGGCACATCGGGTGAGCATAGAAAAAACGTCGAATTTTTTCTTGTTTTTTTCTTGACCATTATCTCTTTTTGTTGTACCATCTAGTTATGTTTTTTTATAAGGAGAATGAAATGAAAAAACTGATATATGGAGCTTGTGCAATGGCAATGGTGTCCGTTGTACTGAACGGAGATGTTGGGGCTATGAGTGAGCCTGAACGGCAAAGGGCGAGAGCTAAGGCGTCGTCACCACAATGCCATGTGATCGAGAGGCTTGGCACTCTAGAACAAAAACTGGAGAATGAGGGGGGGACGTTTATAAATAAGGGGGATTGGTTCGAATTGAAGGATTTACGTCAGCAGCGACTTGCTGCTTTGAAAGCAAAACTGACTCCTCTAACTGAGGGTGAGCAGGACGAATTAGCCCGTTTGCAAGAACTGCCACTCGGCAAAATCGGCGGAGGGGGTCGACGTCCACCAGCAGCGGCCGGTGGCAGCGGCGGTCATGAGAGCGGAGCCCATGGCGGATACAGGCATAGAGGTGACCACAGAGGAGGA
>BNWJ01000060.1 GCA_025998735.1 Alphaproteobacteria bacterium
ACCATTAACGGAAATTTTATCATTTTCTGATATTATGGTACCTGGTGGAGAGAGACTTGCGGCGCATTTTTTCTATAGATCAACTCAAAAATAAGAGCATCGCAGAACTCCTGGGGTGTTAAGGATTATGTCGAAGAGAGAGGTGAGTTTTCAGTTTGTCCATTATGCGCAAAAAGCCAAGATTCATTGATCCCACGCGTGCATCTTTTTGTCCAGATAATCTTTCGTGCTATACAAGGCCGGCTTTTGATTCAGCAGCCAAGATGCGCATTTCAAGGCCCCTTTGGCAAATGCGGCTCTGTTAAACACTCGGTGAGATATGCTGAGCATTTCGTCATCACCGCAAAAATCACAGATATGATCGCCGCAGACATTTCCGGACCTTATGCCGACTATTTGCGCTTCTTTTCCGACTTGTTCTGCCAGAAACAATGCCGTCCCAGACGGAGAATCTTTTTTCTTCTTGTGATGCACGTCTATTATACTAAAATCGAACTCCGGAAGCACAGCTGCGCACTTCTGAAGCAGAGTAGCCATGAGCTGAATACCCAAACTAAAATTTGTGCAGTACATTATGGGAATACTCTGGGAATACACTTTGATTTTCTCGAAATCTTCCGGAGAAAGTGCGGTCGTACCAATTACAGAAGGAGTACCACATCGAGAAGCGACTTCCAGAGCCGCCATTGTGGCAAACGAACTGGAAAAATCTATAAGCACATCGCTATTTCCGATGACTTTCTCAAAATCTGCTTTCGTACTTTTGCTCGATATTCCACCAGCCAAGCTAAAATCAGCCGAATCTCGCAGCAATTCCTCCAGCAGAGTCCCCATTCGTCCTGTAATTCCAACTATTCCTACTTTATTTTTCATCATCAGCCTTTACTTGCTCACTTTCGGTAGGATTAAGACGACCCCAAGTATAAAATTCGCCACTACCGTCCCCCTATTTCAGTAATACTGAAAAAGCAGAGTTTACAAGCAGCTTCTACAATAAAAACATGGCATAAAGTATTGCTAGTATGAGCAAGTAGATCCCCGCCCGCTTTATATACACCATCATCGGTGCCCTGTTATCATTTACGTGTGTAATTTCCATATTCGAATATAACATGCGCTCTCCACAGAAAAACTTCACCATATTAATACATTTACATTGTATCATGCAATTCTTATCAAAGATTTAACCCGGGCTGCCCTATGAAAATTTTTGTGTGAGAATCTTAAGCAGTACATCATCATTCCAGGTCGCCCTGAGCATCAGTCCTTTTATTGATTCACGCTTATAGAATCTCTTTTTTGCGATTTTAAAATCACGTGTTGCATTGAAATATACTGGCAATCGACTCAGACAACGTTGGACATTGTTGTTTGCGCAATAATGATGATAATGACGGTGACCTTATCAATTTCATGACGTCGCTAATGGATTCGTCAATGGTGTTATTTCCAAACGTAAGAACGTCAATATAGGAATCAAATTTCCTGGCCTCCTTATACATTCCGGCTTTTTTTAAACTTGAAGAGATGCTTGTGGTTTCTGCGATTAATGTGGAAATATCAACTGTATTGCTGCTGCCAAGAAAATGATTTCGTATCTTTTCTTCATGAATTCTGACGGCGCTTATAATTTCAGACCGAGTTTTTTCTTCCTGACTGTCCTCTTCAACACTGCACGATACAAGCATCAATGCAACAAATACAATACATGTGATTTTTATTAATCCATCAAGCCCATTCATGTCGAAAATCTCAAACTTACACTACACAAAAAACCATAATATACTTTGGTAAATTTTTAGTGTCTTTTCTAGTTTTGATATTCGTCGATAGCAATTCCTATGGAAATTACAGACATATCGCATACCATTCTGAAGATTACAAAGCAGTAAACGAATCCAAAAGCATAAAAGCCCGTTAAAATCGCCAAAATTAAAAAGTAAATTTTTCATGAATTTTGCATAGACAAAGCATAAAGAAAATGCTATCTTTCCTAAGAGATTATAGAAATGGAGAGAAATATGATGAAGAGAATCTGTATGTTTGGTGCGTTGTTGCTTACTCTTGGCGATGCTTGTGGAATAGAAGCCATCCGTGAAAAGAAAATAGAAGCCGCCTACAAAGAGCTAGAAGGCAAGTTCTTGGATGTATGTCCTAAGTTTGCAGATGGACTTACACCATATCTGAAATCTGGTTTGTCAGTTTCCCATGACGAGCGCACTCGTTATACTATAGCGTCCATCGAGGAAAAATTAAAAACATCAGTTTTAGGAGACAATACGTTGGCTAATGACCGCCCTGTGCTTTTCCGTATTGACACGCGGAAACTCCAAAACGCCCTTAAGGATGATTATGATTTCAGAATGGCAATCTTCTGGACTGGCATACGTGCCGTTATTGGAAGGCTTTCAATCATGTTGAAAAGCACAAACGAATGCGTATTCAGCAGCGGTCCGATAAATGGTGATTGGGTTACTGAGAAAAGAAGAGGCAGCCTTTGTGATTATCTGCTAGAAGTGGACGAATCAGAAAGAAATGGTCCACAACAAGAACGGTAATTGCGTGATGTGTCGAGGCACCGCGTTCTACCTTGCAGGAGAATTTAAAAAAGCTAATTCCCCTGTTTTACCAAGTGATATCCAGTAACACCGCAACAACTGTCTTCGGATAGTATTTTGAAGTCCGGCGGTATATCGTTCACGACTTTTTCCGTAAATCCTTTATAGAACAACACGATGATTTTATTTGTGTTGTTCAATATTTTTTTCGATGACTCTATGGAATGCGGGAAAATGTAGTTTTGATTGTCCGGCATTAGATGGGCCATGCGCATCACTACCCAGTCTTTTTCGCCAAGCACAAGTACATCTGTTTTGGCGTTATTCCGTAAAAATTCTGAGTTTTTCTCCTGATCTGGAAATAGGTTTTCCACTCTTTCTGTGCATGTTACGGCGTTGTATGCATATATCACGGAAATTACCGTAACCGCCACGATTTTTACTCTTTTTCCCAAAAACGAAATTACAAAAGGTATTACCAGAACGAAAACCGGAAAGCAGGCCATGATATAGCGCAATTCCTTAAATGGAGCCAGGACCATATTTATTCCACACCACAGGGCGCAACAGCAAAAAATCAATAGCGGTAGTTCATTTGTACTTTGCCTTCTGTGGATGATAAGAATTAGCAACAGAACGAAATCCACAACCGGATTATAAAACAAATGCGTGTGTATTTTTTCGAAAAAAATGGGAATTGATGTGATTAGATTATCCAGGAAATTATCCCCAAATTTCGCTAGCATTTCGTGCATGCGCATTGATGAAAGTACGTGGAAAAACCCGAAATATAGTATTTTCGCAAAAAATATCGATCCCACAAAAGAAAAGCAGAAAATTTTCAAGTTTCTCATTTGTTTTTTTTCATAACACAGAAGAACCAGTATGGAAAAAAAACATAAAAACGTATATGGCAACGAAATATCCTGATAATAAAGTGAAACCGGTTATCGCGACAATTGCGAGGAAATCTAGCAATGAGATCACCTTTCTATTTTCTACGGATTCATAAGATTTCACAAAGATATAAGTAAATAATATGAGTAATGTTTCCTGTGATGCATATGGTCTCAGAAATATGGAATTCGAGAGTGCTCCCGTGTTTGTAAACGCCAAGAGAAGAGAGAATACTATCAACAGATTATCATCAAATAATTTTTTCAAAAGCTTATATAATAATAAAAAAGATAAAGCAAAGAAAATTAAATTTAAGAAACATCCGTGTTCGATGATTTTTTTTGTATCTGAGGTAACAATTCCCGCAAACCAAAGTCGAAGACATGAGTAGTATAAATTTGTATGTGGCATATCTCCGTTACTGATATAAAGTTTTTTTACATCAGAAAAAGCGTCTGCAACAGAGGACTTGTTCCAGAAAGTCCTGTTTTTTATGCGCTCTCCAGAAAGCGTTATATCCTCATTGTTTTTATGCGAGTCGTTTATGTAACTCCAGTCATTGCAATTGGATAAAAAAACAGACGAAATCTCGTCATCGTGCAATCCCTTTTTTTGATTAATGAGATCAATTCTAAGGGAAAACGCAAAGATAAAAACCACAATGCACGAAATAATACAAACGATATCTTTCTTATTGAAACGATAACCCATCGATGCGCCTTTCTGATATAATCGAAGCATTTTTGTAAAATAAAGCATAGCTGCGTTTTTCACGTTTTTGCTGATAAATCAGTCTATTACAAAAATGCGAATTAATGAAGCTAAAAACGAGTTTTGAGGCTGATAAATGAGCTTCTTTGTGGTGCTATATTTATGTGAAAACTCTCGCTCATTTGAGGACAAAAGTGCCTGAAGAAATTATGCGAAGACTAAACAAAAGAATAAAGTAATGCTACAATGGCGCATAGCTAATTGGAGAATAAATTATGGAATTAAAAGGTAGTAAAACAGAAAGGAATTTGATGGAAGCTTTTTCCGGGGAATCTAAGGCGAGAAATAAGTACACTTATTTCGCTTCCAAAGCGAGAAAAGAGGGGTACGTCCAAATCGCCAAGATATTCGAAGAAACTGCAAGTAATGAAACGGAACATGCGAAAATTTGGTTTAAATTGCTAAATGACGGGGCAATTCCGAGTACATTGGACAATCTGAAGGCTGCGGCAGAGGGAGAAAATTACGAGTGGACAGAAATGTATGCTCAATTTGCAAAAGAAGCAGAGGAGGACGGTTTCTCTGACATTGCCCTTTTATTTAGAGCCGTTGCAGAAATAGAGAAGAGTCACGAAGAAAGATATAAAAAACTTCTGAAAAACATTGAGGGCAATAATGTCTTCAGGAAAGAAGGAAAGGTGATTTGGGAATGCAGCAATTGCGGACATCTGATCGAAAGCGATAGCGCCCCGAGATTATGTCCGGTATGTAGTCATCCACAGGCGTATTTCGAATTGAGATCCAGCAATTATTAATCGAGAAACTGAATCGTTGCGGTCTTAAAACGATCTGACTCCGATGGAATATCTTAAAAACAACATGAGCTTATGCAGTGGTGTTAAGTGGTGCATCTTTGAAGTAATTTGGTGGATAGAAAATATGCTTTTTATGTTTCCCGGACAGGGATCTCAAAAAATAGGTATGGGAAAAGACTTGTACGATGTATTTCAGTCTGCGCGTGACGTGTTTCACGAAATAAACGATGCAATTTCGTTCAATTTATCAGATTTAATTTTTGCGGGATCCGATGACGATCTAAAACTAACGGAAAATGCGCAGCCAGCACTCATGGCTGCCAGTATGGCTTTCGTAAACGTAATGAAAAAGGACTTTTCCGTGGATATCTCGGACAAAGCTCGTTTTCTTGCGGGACATTCTCTCGGAGAATATACCGCTCTTTGCGCTGCTGGAGCCATCTCGCTTTCGGATACGGCAAAGCTACTTCGAGCTCGAGGACTCGCAATGGCTGCAGCCTGCAAAAACGACGGAGCAATGGCGGCAATTATCGGATTGGACATAGATGCCATTGAAAAAGTATTGGCCGCAACGAATGAAGAAAACGCTGTTCTTCAGATAGCCAATGATAACTCCAATGGACAAGTGGTAATAAGCGGACACAAAACAGCTGTAGAAAAAGCGATCGCAAAATTCATGGATGCCGGCGCAAAAAAAGCGATTCTTCTCGAGGTCAGCGGACCATTTCACTGCGAACTAATGAAATCGACTGTCGTAGTTCTAAAAACTACAATGGATTCTGTTACTTTTAACGCACCAGCAAAGCCAATTATTTCGAATGTGACCGCCAAAGCAGAAACTGATAATTTTAAGCAATTGCTTCTGCAGCAGCTTGTCTCCCGCGTAAGATGGAGAGAAAGCATACAATTCGCCGCTGAAAATTCCATATCAAAAGCGGTGGAAATCGGACCAGGAAAAGTCCTAACTGGATTGGTAAAACGCATATCTTCTGCCATAGAATGCTACAATGTAAATTCCCTAGAATTCATGGAAGATTTTTGCGGAAAAAGTAGTTGTGTAATATGATACAGATGCTTCCATGAGCAGATATAAGATAACCATAGAATATGACGGAACACCATTTTACGGATGGCAGCGCCAAGCGGGACTTGATACGATTCAGCAACGCATCGAAGAATCTATGCGGCCATTTCTAAAAAAAGAAACTATCATATTTGGATCTGGACGCACAGATGCTGGCGTACATGCGCTCTGTCAGGTTGCTCATTTTGATTTTGATGGAGATGTCGATTGTTTCCGTCTACAAAGGTGCATGAACGCCTATCTTGTGGAAGTGCCGATTTGTGTTTTATCTGTGGAAAAAGTGACCGAAGATTTTGACGCACGTTTCAGTGCCGTCGAAAGAAGCTATCTGTATAAAATCTTGAACAGAAAAGCAAAGGCATGCATAGATGCCAACAGAGTCTGGTGCGTTACATCATTACTCGATGAACAGAAAATGCATGCCGCTGCCCAAAATCTGGTTGGAAAACATGATTTTTCAGCTTTTCGAGCGGCGGGATGTCAGTCTAAATCCTCAATAAAAACAATAAATAGCATTTCTGTGGAAAGAGAAGCAGATATCATAAACGTGAGAATCGCAGCAAAATCGTTTTTATATCATCAGGTCAGAAACATTGTAGGATCGTTAAAGTTTGTGGGATGTGGAAAATGGTCGGAGAAGGATTTCCTGGATGTATTTCTTGCAAAAGATCGCACGAAAGCTGGAGCTACAGCTCCAGCCTATGGATTGTATTTTGTTGGGACGAAATATTAGATGCCACAGTACAAAAGACCGCAATCAAATCATAAAATATTATACGCAAATCTATAGACGAACCATCAAGGGCTGTTGCCAGAGGGAGCGCCGCTATCACCAAGATTACCAGCTATATCATCAAGTTTTGCCTGCATCTTCTGTCCTATGCTTCTCATACCTGTTATTGCCACAACCGCTATTAGACTCGCGATCAGAGCGTACTCAATGGCAGTTGCGCCTTTTACGTTTCTAATTATACGAAACATATCAATACCTTTAACAAAAACTATCCACAAGTCCAGTAAATACTATTCGCATTACTAAAACGTTAATACTATAAAAATAATAGAAAAATATAAAAAACCTTACCACCGCCTCCTTCAAAATAAGATGAGCTAATCCTAAGGCCGTGGTTTTTTAGTGACAGAAACACATTTGAGAGAGATTGGAACGATTGTTGCTTATTTTGGCCATCGCGCTTTACTTGGGAGCCTCCATTGGCCTGGCTGAAGAAGCAAAGGAAAAGTATACAGAGAAAAACAAGACAGATCCAAAAGATCCCTTTTTGACAAAAGGATTAGCAACCATCTTCTCTATGATCGTCTCATCTACTTTCTTTGTCGAGTTATGGGCTCATGTGCCGTGGATCACGTGAATAGACCTGTTGCGTAGGCCTATTTTTGGTCCTGATAATCAGTGACTCCAAGAGGCTTTTGCAACAGGTCTATTATCCTGCATACATTCGATTTGTGAAGGCCGAATAGCATCCCGACAAATTCTTGCGTGATGTAGTGCCTGTAGTACAGCAGCAAAAGAAGAATCATCTCCTCCAGGGGGCGCTTGAAAAATCGAC
>BNWJ01000061.1 GCA_025998735.1 Alphaproteobacteria bacterium
TTAACACCCCAGGAGTTTTGCAATGCTCTGCTTTTTGAGTTGGTTTATAGGAGAAATGCGCCGCGAGTCCCTCTCCACCAGGTACCATAATATCAGGAAAAGATAAAATTTCCGTTAATGGTTGAAATTTTTTGTAATTTTAGCGATTTTTAACGCTTTTGTGGGAAAATGGTGCCTGATAGAAGGGGTCCTGCGTGCATCTGGGAATCTAAAAACTCGATAATTTCAGGGTTTCTACAAACTGCTGGGGTGGCAAGATGCTTCTGCTTCATCTAATTCCTAAATTTATGTATTGTATACATAAATTTAACTGAGAATGTTGATTTTGTTCCACTGGATCCCTACGCCACTTCGTTGCTCTAGATGACGGTAATTTCAGCGTTTTTTGTCATTCAGAGACACTCGTGTCGTGGCCCCGAAGGGCCGTAGGAATCCAGTGCTAACAGTAAAAACAACTCAACCAGCAATTATAACATTGACTATGTACTAGCTATCAGGAGTTGGTGAATCTGAGAACTCGTCTTCGTCTGGTTTTCTAATGCCATATTTTTGGAAATACATACTTTTTGTTGTGGAGTATAGATCGGTTTTATCTTCCATCATTGAATCAATGACTTCTAAATTATCAGCTCTATCGCTAATTTCAAAAAGAACGGCTTTGGCAAGCATATATGGAAATCCAATGAAATAACTTACCGGATCCATAAACCACGACACAGGTTCGGCAATGGCATCTCTTGTAG
The DNA here is from genome assembly GCA_025998735.1 of Alphaproteobacteria bacterium. Taxonomy (GTDB): domain Bacteria; phylum Pseudomonadota; class Alphaproteobacteria; order UBA3830; family UBA3830; genus BNWE01. The sequence goes on from BNWJ01000061.1 coordinate 744, forward strand.
AGGAAAAACCAAATATCGGCAAAACCAAGTAATCGCCAGTTGGGACCTCCATGTTCTTTAGCGTATCCTTGTGGGATGTTTTTTTTCTCGGAAGTCCCATGGCCTCTGCAACATCCAGCATCCCCAAAACTCCAATTGTGGAGTTTATGAAAAACCGAAACAAAGAAGTGGCTGCATCTTCTGCATCACATGATATTGCATGGTTTACCAAATAAAACGGCTCCTTTAGATTGAACAGCACATTTGAAATACAATCTTGCACTTCGTCGTGGGCACATTCTTCGTATGTCACCGCCACAGGACGCAAAACGTTTTTATCCATTGCTACATTCAGCTCAAGCGATCCCCTGTTAAAATCTTCAAACGGATCATCATTATTGTGGTCTACTCCACAAGACGCAAGAAACAACAAGGAAAATATAAGTACTCTTTTCATAACATGCTCTCCATCCATATTAGACCTGTTGCAAAAGCCTCTTGGAGTCACTGATTATCAGGATCAAAAATAGGCCTACGCAACAGGTCTATTATATCTTAACATAATGCCGCCTGCGCAATTAAAAATTTACGAGACTGCTGCATAATGGCTATTTTTCGCAATTGGCTTCGTCAGATCCGCTGCTCGGATCCTCATGTACATCTAGTACACTGCGGTCCTGCGCTGCGTTCTTCCTAGCTCTTGCAAAAAATAGCTCATTATGCAGCAGTCTCTTTATGCCAAAACAGGTCATGGTTAAAATATAACATTAAAAATATTAAAATTTAATTAATATATATAAATATTTCCAGTTGTTTACGAAATTAGCAAGGCTAAGGTCCAATGCCCATTCAGAAATGTAGCGCAGTCTCAGTAAGTGTCACCTTACAACAAAGAACATGCGACCATCTTAAGGCCATCACTCGCAAGCTCACAGGATAGCATCTGATACCCTAAACCATGGACTCTGCATTATTGTTATGAGTTTTACGAACAATTAGCTTCAAGATTGGCCACAAGCATACTGTTCTAATAAGGGTTTCACATATAACCAGCACACAAGCTATGGCAGCAGTTACCAACGGTTTAGCCACCTCATAGATCATATTTGCCTCACTAACAGATTTTTGTGCAATTGACTCAACCTTCTTGTCACAGACATTTTTTAAACGATCCTTAGTTTTATAAAGAAAAGCACAAGTTCCAATAGGAGCAGGTGACAACCGAAAACAACAAAAGACCGCTCAGTAAAATTTTCCTCATGTTTTTCTCTTTTCCTTGCCAATTAAAATCAAATTGCATTGTGTATTATATACACATTACACAATTTTTGCAAGCATTTTTTTAAAAAATATATTGTAAATCCAGAAATTTTGACGCATATCCAAAATCATTGAAGAAAGACGCACCTTTCATTTGATTTCTAAACCAAGTTGATTGGCGTTTGGCATATTGTCTGGTTCTCATGTGCATTTTTTCTATGCAATCCGGTAGGGATATCTCATGCCGGAGAAGCGCTGATATTTCCCTATATCCCACGGCGTTAGCCAAGGAACCACTGTAATTTCCGTATCTTTTGACAAAATCCTCAACTTCTCCAATTGCTCCGTTTTTGATCATGGAACAAATTCTGTTATGGCAGACCTGTTTCAATTTCTCTCGCTCTGGATTTAAAACAATGGCCACTGAATCGTCCTGCAAGGAGGACCGCCTGCCCTGTGCTGGCCACCAATGTGACAACGGTTTCCCTGTAAATAGAACGATTTCGTAGGCTCGTAGCAATCTTTGGGTATCTCCTTTGTTTACAAGCGATTCGGTGTCCATTTTCTTAAATTCATCAAAGAATTGGTCTCGTCCCACCTCGAGAAATCTGTTGCGCACATTATTTCGGATTTCTGTGGGAATTTCCGGAATATCAGCAATGCCATCCAAAAGCGCCTTCATGTAGAATCCGGTTCCTCCGCATATAATAGCTACGTTTTTCTCGGAATGTACGCGTTTTATTTCTTTTGTGGCCATTTCCAACCACAAAGCCACGCTGCTGGAGTCATGAGGAGATAAAACCCCAAACATATTATGTTTGGCGCGCGCAAGATAGTCGTCTGATGGAAAAGCCGTGAGAATCTTCAATTCATCATACAGCTGTATTCCATCGGAATTGATTATTTCTGAACCAAGCCCATAATTTTTCCTTAGAAAATCGGCTATTTCAATGGCCAAAAAACTCTTGCCTGATGCCGTTGGTCCAGCCACAAAGATCAGTCGCGAATACGGAAACGACACCTAAATATCACCTGCTTTTTCTTGAGGCGGAAATATCTTTTTTTACAACGGCTTTCGTGGAGTTCTTCAATTTTACCGGTATATAAAACCTTCTCGATTGTCCATCGCAGACATAGAAAGCCACGGTTTTTGCTCCGGCATTTATGCTTTTCTGCAATTCTGATCTCAATTCGACAGTGTTGCCAATAAGCTGATGATTAACCTTGATGATGACACTTCCCACAGAGATCTCGTTTTTGGAATCGTCCGACCTGGCCACTAGAACTCCGTTCAAATCAGCTGGAATATTAAAGTATTTTCTGATTTCCGGAGTTAAATTTGATACTCCCAGCGTAATGCTATCCAATTCTTCGCAAGGAACACTTTTTTTGACGGACATGTCATCTTCTGCAGGTTCGGCTTTATCTTCGTCGTTTCTGGATCCCACTTTTATGCTGAGTTTCATTTCCACGCCGTCTCTTACGATCTGGATTGGCACAACCTTATCAATTGGAAGATTGCTCAACATATATTCCAAATTGGAATTTTCAGAAATATGATTATCGTTTACGGAAAGCAAAATGTCTCCGGACTGCATACCAGCCGCTATAGCAGGAGATGCATTGTCAACTTTCTGAATGACACATCCGAAGCGTTCTCCAAGACCGAGAGCATCTGAAACACTTCGATTGAATGGAGTCACACTAATTCCAAGCCAACTGCGCTTCATCTTGCCGTTTTTGCGCAATTGCTCCACATCTTGCTGAATGATTTTCGATGGAATTGCAAAACTAATGCCCGTGTTGCGAGCGCCATCATAGAATATGATGGTTATCATACCGACAACTCTTCCATCGCAGGTACATAGCGGTCCTCCGGAATTCCCCTGATTTATGACGGCATCCACCTGCATGTAGGGCACGAGGTCTCCCCCACTCCCCAACTCTGCGATTTGTCCGGATAAATCACGTTCCTTGTGGGATATTATCCCAAATGTCACCGTATTGTCATATACATATGGATTTCCAACGGCAAACACTCCATCTCCCACTTCAATTGCATCTGAATCGGCGAATTTTACGCATGGAAGCTTGGATTTTGGCTCAATTTTCAAAAGAACGATATCTGTTCTGTAATCAACACCGGCTATTTTTGCGTCGTATTCATCGCCATTTGGAACGATTACACGGATTTTTTCGATGGAATTGTCCTGTATTTTCTGGCGAGATCCGAGAACATGGCAATTGGTTACGACATAGCCGCTTTCATCAACAATGAACCCAGTACCGTCCGGCTGCTCTCCTTTGAGCTCATTGCCCGCATAGGGAAATAATCGGTTGGAATCGATGAGATCACCATTATCTCCACCATCCCTATACACGACGATTATTTTCACGACAGAGCCGGTAACAGCCTTAATACCGTTCCTAATTGAAAAAGAAGCCCCACCGCCGTTGACAGCACAACACAAGCTGGATTCAAGCAGCAACAACAACACAAATATACGGCGCATCGTAATTATTTTCCACCCATTGCCCTAAAAAACGCGCTTTTCTGCGATAAAACGAAGGTCGTATTATTCTCCGCAAAAGACGAACGATAGGCCTCCAGCGATTGAAAGAACTCAAAAAACTCTTTATCTTGGGAAAACGCTTCCACATAAATTTTATTGGCTTCCAATTCACCTTCTGATATCAAAACCTGCACCTTAGTATTAGCTTCGGATACGGCAATGGCATTATCCTTGTCGGCGTTCGACTTTATGATCTGAGCCTCTTCTACGCCCTTAGCCCTTGCCTCTCGCGCCATTCTTTCTCTCTCGCTCATCATTCTCTTACAGATGGCTTCGCTATTCTGTGGAGGAAGATCTGTCTTCTTGATGCGCACATCCACAACATCTATGCCGAATCCTTTAGCTGCTTTATTCACTTCATCCCTGATTTTATTCATTGCGGAGATTCTAGTATCCGAGAGCAAAGAAGGCAACCCTAGACCGCCCAAAACGCTGCTTAAACTTCCCAAAACAACGGGATTTAGTCGAACAACCACGCCACTTTCGTTGTAAACCGTCTGATAAAACTTCAATGGATCCGTAATTTTGTATCTTCCAAAGGCGTCCACGACTATCCTCTTCTTGTCTCCGAGAGTCACTTCTAGAGCCTGCAACTCTATGCTCATGAGACGATTATCGAAGAAAATAACCTTCTCTAGCATTGGGATTTTGAAATGCAAACCTGGCTCTTTTATGACACGGACAGGCTCTCCCAGTCTCGTAACGACCACCTGCTGTATCTGATTGACAGTAAACAAACCATCAATAAAAACAAAAAGCACAAGAATAAACAAGAAGATAAAAGATGTGTTTTTGCTACTCATATTTTTGTCTCCTCCTTACCTTTTACTATGTTTTTATTTATTTCCGTTAGCGGAAGATAGGACACAGCTTTTACGTCATCATCTATAATGACTTTATTCACTGACTTATAGACATCACGCATGGTGTCAATGTATAACCTCTTGGAAACGATTTCTGGCGCCAATTTATATTGTGAGTACGCTGACTTGAATCGCTCAACTTCCCCGCGTGCTATTTCTATGATTTCCCTTTTCTTTGCCTCTCCGCTGTTTAGCTTTTGCGCCACAAGACCTCGGGTACGAGCACGGGTATCGCGATCATAGGCGTCGGCTTTGTTTTTTTCGCTCTGCTGCTCCGCCTGAGCTCTTTCCACATCACGGAATGAGTCTATGACCGATGCTGGAGGCTCAACTCGTTGCAGTTCCACCCGGAGAATTTCCACACCGATTTTGTATTCGTCCATTAGAGCCTGCAGACTTTCTCGGACACGCTTCTGTATTTCAGCACGGCCTTCAGTTTGCACGAAGGAAAATTGCGCCTGTCCTACGACCTCTCTCATGACGCTTTCGGCAACGGCTCTAACTGTGACATCTGGAGATTTCGCATTGAACAGATATTCCTCGACGCCGCCTTCTTTTATCTTCCACAATACGCTGAAGCTGATGTTGGCCAAATTCGAGTCTCCAGTCAGCATGAGATTATCTTCCTGCTGGGATCCGAGATCTATTTGATTTACGCTCGTAACATCCTGGCGTATTACATGCTCAAATGGATACGGCATAATATACTGCAATCCAGGGCCGACAGTCCTCACACATCGACCAAATCGAAGTACAACACCTCTTTCGTTGTGTTGTACTTGATAAAAACCAGAAGCAAGGTATAGAACTGCAATGACTCCGACTATAATGCCAAAGGAACGAGACTTCTTTCCTCTCCCACCACCGTTGCCGTTCATTTTTCCGATTTTTTTCTTTATACTATCGATTACATCAAACGGAAAACCGTCATTTGAACTGTTTTTTTTCCACGGATCCTCATCGTCGGACGATGCCCCCCAGGGATTTTTAGACACCATAAAATATTCCTAACAAATGCTAAATGAGCAGCGATAGAATAGCATAGAAAAAGCCAATGCATTATTATTTTTTTTCGCATTATGCATCATCGATCTGAGAAAATGGATTGTGCGAATGCCAGAAAGTTATCAACAATACGCCCTTGTTAATCCGGCAATGTAGTTCTCTCCTTCCCCACTAGGCGAATGGACAGTAACTGTAGGTAATAAAAATCATCCACCAAGACATTTGTTGCAACATTTTTGCTTGACTTTATATTTTAAAACATGATATGCTTGTTTTTTTACTAATGAGGAGTTCGATAATGGAAGTAAATAAATTAATAGCCGCTTGCGCTGTCGTGGTGTCAGTAGCAAGTTTTGGAATTGTAGAGGGAGCGGTAGAAGCAGGTTTAGGAATCCCAGACGTGACAGATAGAACAGAGAATCCTCCACTTTTCAAAAAAGGAGACCCGACATCAATCACAATTCCCGCTCATCCACAATCGCAAATAACATTAGAAGATGGCGCTGTATATATTGGTGAAACCAAACCTGATGTGGACGGAAAACCGGTTCCGCATGGAAAAGGGACCGTCACATACCCCAACGGAGACAAATATGAAGGGGGCTGGAAGGATGGCGATAGAGATGGCAGGGGCATGTATATAGCTGCCGATGGGAACCGCTATGAATTAGATTATGTAGATGGATGGTCGAGCCGGATCAGGAAAATTACACTACAGCAGCGGGGGGACGCTATGACGGGAATAGGGTGCTTGATAACAGACATGGCAAAGGGACGATGCAATACTCCAATGGAAATCACTACGAAGGAGATTGGGTAAAGGACTGGCGAGAAGGGGCGGGAACACTGCCATGGCGCGATGGGGGACGTTATGAAGGAGAATGGGTAAATGGCAAGGAAGAAGGAAAAGGAAGATGCACATGGGACGAGGGTGGCTTCTACGAAGGAGAGTGGAAGGATGGCAACAAGTATGGCAAAGGCGTATATATATATACCGGTGGCGATCGCTATGAAGGAAATTGGGTAGCCGGTACGAAGCATGGCAAAGGGCGGTATACGGACGCAAATGGAACCGTTACCGAACAATTACGGGTGAATGGCCACCTCATAGACGACCCCTGCTAGAGGGCACATTGAATATCGCCACATACCCGGAATATCAACGAAATTGCCT
>BNWJ01000062.1 GCA_025998735.1 Alphaproteobacteria bacterium
GATAAGCTGGCACATAGGAGCAAAATCCAAAGCTAATATCAAGAGCCGTGTGCGGGAAATCCGCCAGCACGGTTCCGTGCGGGGTGGGGACGGCCGCCAAAGCCGTACCCCGTCTACCGCGATTTTTGTTACAGTGTGCTGGATATGACATATGAGACGGCTGATCTCCATCACAGGTAGAGTCGCCCATTCAGAAACGAAGTGCATCGAGTAGCGAAACCATCTCACTTGCTACAAAGACCTACCGATGTTTATATTGTGATGGCCTCTGTACATATGAAGCAGCACGGTTTGTTTTAGCACTAATCCTCTAGTATTTTTAATGGGTCATATGGTGGCAACGCCATTTCCCCAGAATTAGTAGAACGGTTACCGCTCCTATCAGCATAAGCGATGATTTTTCCTCTTAGGTCTGAGCTTCCGTCAATTTTAGCGCTGTAAATGTCACCTATTTCAGAAGAATATATTGAAACATTGCCATTTATACTTTCTACAATCCCAACGCCAAAGTTAACAAAATCTCCACGTTTAAACGTCGCACGGCCTAATGATTTCTTGCGCAATTCAGGATCAGGGATGATGGCTTCAGCAATTTTGCCACCGAGCGCAATCCCTTGATAGCCTTTGATTTTACCAGTGGGATACGATATTTCAGGATTGCCGATATTAATCAACACATTGTCTGTGGCGGATATAACATTGCCATTAGCAAAATACGCACCTACTTTGCATGTTATACCACCACCTACGGCACTCACTCGACGGAGATTAACAAAAAAATAAGAAATGTTCAAATCCAATTTTTTCACAATTAAATCTTGTTCGCAAATAAACTTTTGCGCCTCAATGCATAAAGCGACATCAGGCAGATTTATTACTCCTTTAAGAACAACTGGTTTATCAGTTTTCAGAGTAAATACACCATTTTTAGCATTTGCCTTTATGAAAGATGAGTCTATTTCCATTGCGTTAGATTCAGAAAACATGGTAAAAACTACAAACGTAATAGCGCTAAATATTATGCTCTTCATTTCCTCTCCTATTATAAAAAAACACACCATAATTGTACATCAAAAAGAGCAAGAAGCCAATCAAAAACGCGCAATATACATAATTTAACCATGGCTTTTTCCTAGAGAGAAGGATATTGCTCAAAAATCAGCATGATTCTCTAAATATCGAAAATCAACCTTTTTGTTGAAAATCCGCAAAAAATAGCGCTCAGGAAAAAGCCCTAAGCATACTGTAAAGATCCCTGAATGAGATGGAACATGTACTTCTCTATTCTCCTTTATTTCCTATATAAATAGATGACAAGCTTGACAATGGAGGACTAAAGTTTTTTTATATTTTTCGCTCGTTCCACGAATTTATAGAAATCACTACTGCTCTCTGCGATGGTTTTGTTGGTATATGTTTTAAGCGTCTCAATATGCGCTGGGGATGTGTTATCCATCGAGTTGCAAAGATGCTGCACCAAATGCGGGTTGACTCGAAAATAGTCCAATTTATCAGCGGATGATCGTTCTGTCAGGAATTGGTGCGTATATGTGGTCATAGCACAATTCGTTACAGTAGGATATTTCTTAGCCCAAAACAAATTGCCTCTGTCTGTCGATTCGAAATCGTTATCTATATAGTTGTGATCTCCTGTTCCAAGTGAAAGCAGAACTATACGGCTCTGTGGAAATAGTAATCTGGATTCTTGATATACGACCAACGCAGGATTGATGGCAAAGGCGCCTCCATCTATTCCTTCATATCTGCAACCATCCAGTCCCTGGAATATGTGTGGGTTGAAAAAAGTAGGAGCAGCGGTTGTGGCCATCAGAGAGTCTACCAGACTATATTTGTGGACGTTTTTATTGGATATTTCATCATAATTCTTGTAAAATGCAACGCAGCTGTTTTGTTGCAAATAGAATGGCACAAGCAATCTTGTTCCGATCTTGTCAAGGCTGTAAGTGTTCTCATCTTCTGTACCTATAAAATCCCTTATGGCTCGTTCCTTACTATCGACTCTATACGCTGGCCCTCGAAGACCTCTAATGATACCGAACCAGTTAAGGGGATTCCAATAACTCCAATTGCTTGTGAAAATTTTCTTGGAAAGGGTATTGTAATCGTTGATAAAATGGTCGATTTTTCCTAACGCAAAAGATGATGCCACCAGGGCTCCGACTGAAGTTCCAGCTATCATATCAAATTTAAAATCATCTCCAAGTTTTCCGCATACGTTTCGCAAGATTATGGCCGGCATTATTCCTCGAACTCCACCACCATCAATTGACAAGACAAATTTGTAATTATCATAATCTGTAGAACGTGGCGTCATACTTTCGCCGTGGTTTTCCGACTGCTCGCGTCCGACGGCAGTGTTTTTCAGGCGTGATGCCGCAAGCGAGTTGTTATCTTTTTCGGGATGCGTATTGGAAATGAAAGAACGGCATGACTGCGACCGTTTCAGAGATTTTTGCTGCATAGACTTCATTGGCAAATCTTCTGCTTGAAAAGTGACATTTTGGTCGTCCATAACCATTGGAGAACACAATCGAGCTTGGTTGGAGTTACTGCGACTGGCAAATTCCAATTGGTCCATAGTGCTGGTACGAGAAAGTGACGGCGAGTATGAAGCCGACACAGTGGAGTTTAAAGGCGATAGGAAAACACGGCTTTCACTATATATAGTGAAAGGGTCGAAGACTTCGCGGCTATTGATTGAGCATGGAGTAGCTAGCGGAAAAGATGAGTTGCTTGTACATGGACCACAAGACACGGATGGTTTCCTAGTCAGCGACCCACGCGACGTATTGGAGCGGACAATTTCCGGGCAAAGCGCGCTGCTTTTGTTGCTCGAATTTGAGCTTAGACTCAGGCCTGGACTCGGGCCTCGCCGCGTTTCTCGTGGCGGAAAAGGTGTACTACCTCCGTACAAATTGGCAGTTGGCGTATGTGGTCGTGAATAGTTGTTAACACGTTCCGCAAAAGCAGAACCTTCTTTACCTATTAATGTCAGAAAACATGGGGTGCCATCAGGCATACGAGGATCATTCGCTGAAGCGCGGTTGTTATTTCCAACTGGAATACTTTCATGGCTTAAATAAGTTCTTTTTGGTGAAAAAATCTCGAGTGATTCAAGAGAGCAATTATCGCTTTCTTGCGTTTTTTTAGGAACAGGATAGCTTACTGGTAAGCTTGGTACGGTTTTGCTTTCGGAAAAAAGACTCAAGCTCTGCCGATTATTATTGACTTGGTTTGTTGTGGTTTCTATTTGGGGCTCGCAGGATGAACTCCTGCGTGTTTCAGACAAAGACTGGCTCCGACCTCTTTCTGTTCTTGGAGAAAAAATCTCCGACGTTTGCTCACTCGATGAGTTTTCCTGAAAAACGATATTGAATGGATCATCGCTGCAGTAACATCTAGAACAAAAAGCAGTAGCTAACAGAAGTGAATTTAAAGTTATTTTTGAATAAGTCATTAGGTACCTCCATATGTTTCAAAAATCTTGCGCAAAAATATATGAATACCAAAAAGACAAAAAAAACCAACTTGCGGAAACGTAAAGCATACCTTTTGCGGCACAAAGATGATAACTAAAAGTTTCTCATATTGTCCCAACAACAAATATGCTTATACATGCTTTGCAGCATATGATAAAAATCGTTAAGAAATGATTAATTTTATGTAATTTTTTTATGAAAAAACACCAAAAACTCTCTATGTTGTAAAAAAGCAACATTTTAGAAACATATATTCTCTTGACTTTTGATAAACAATTTGCTAGACATAGAAAAACGGAGGCTATACCTATGACTTTCAAAATTCTAAAAAAAATCACGTTCTGGAGCTTTGTTTTTGCTTCGGTGCTGAGTACTTTTGTTGTTCTGTATCTACAACTTCCGATGTTTGGCAAGCTGCCTGATGGAGAGCGGCTTGCGCGAATCGAAAGGTCCCCTAATTACAAAAACGGCAGATTCTGGAATCAACGGGAAATATCTACGATGACCAATCGCACTGACATATTAAAAAATCGCATTGGCACAGCGTTTGAGTTTCTTTTCCAAAACAAAAGCAAGCGATATCCGAGAAATAAATTGCCGTCTATAAAGACTGATCTCAAAAATCTTGATCCGCGAGAGGACGTATTGGTGTGGTTTGGGCACTCGTCGTGCTTTATTCTTCTCAGCGGCAAGCGAATTTTGGTCGATCCGCTTTTCAGCGAAGTATCGTCGCCGGTTTTGTTTTTCCCCGAATCGTTTGAAGGAACCGATTTATACCAGGCGGAAGACATGCCGGAGATAGATTATCTCGTCATTACCCACGATCATTGGGATCATCTCGATTATGAGACAGTTCTAAAGTTGAAATCCAAGGTCAAAAAGGTCGTCTGCGGACTGGGAGTCGGTGCCCATCTGGAATACTGGGGATTTAGCAAAGAACAGATCATCGAAATGGATTGGAACGAAAATATTTCTTCTGATGAAGATTTTTCAATCCACTGCCTTCCGACGCATCATTTTTCCGGACGTGGACTTGTACGCAACAAGTCGCTTTGGGCGTCATTTCTGGTAAAAACCAAGACATTCAGCATATACATTGGCGGAGACAGCGGCTACGGCAGTCACTACGCAGATATCGGAAATAGGTTCGGCCACATCGATCTGGCTCTTCTGGATAGTGGGCAACACGACAAAAATTGGAAGTACATACACATGGCAACAGACGAAGTCATTAGGGCATCCAGGGATCTTCGTGCGAAAATGCTAATGCCGGTACATATTTGTAAAGTCTGCCTTGCTCTTCATGCCTGGGACGAACCGCTTATAGAATTGTCTCATATGATTACAGGAGAAAATTTTTTACTTCTGACTCCGATTATCGGCGAAAAAATAAAATTACGCATTCCCAATCAGGCCACAAGCAAATGGTGGAAGAATCAAAACTGAATCCTTAACAACGGCAGCTTGTATAAGACGAATATTTTGTCTTAAAATAGCAGGTAATGCATTTTTTTTGCTTCCATGCGTGCTTGACTAATGCTATCCAGTATCACGCCGCAGATCATGCTGAAAAACGAGATTATTATCAGTCCTGTGCAGAGAACAGTCGTTGGAATTCGAGGCACAAGTCCAGTATCGAGAAACGTCAAGATTATCGGATATGACATAATTATCGAAAGCAAGAAGAATATCAACGAAATAATTCCCAAGAAAAACAAAGGCCTGGTTTCTTTTAATAGGAGTATAATTCTCGAGAGAATCTGGAATCCGTCTTTAAATGTACTGAGTTTGCTGTGAGAATTGGCCGGTCGCTCTTGATATTTCGACTCGATTTCGGCAAAAGGAATGGATAATGTCAATGCATGTATTGATAATTCAATTTCTACATCGAATCCATTCGTTGTTGCCGGAAATGTCTTTACGAATCTTTTGGAAAATGCCCTGTATCCAGAGAAAACATCAGTAAATGTGCTTTTAAACAACGCCTTCAATATAAAATTGAATATTTTATTGCCAATCTTATGACCGCCCCGATATGCCTGGTCCGAAAGTTCTCTTCTGACGGCTACCACCATATCGGCGTGCGATGACTCTATGATACTGACCATTTGTGGAGCATCGGACGCATCATAGGTAGAGTCTCCATCCACCATTATAGAAATATCTGCATTTGCGTCTGAAAACATTTTTCTAACGACGTTTCCCTTTCCCTTATCTATTACTTTCCTAACGATTGCTCCAGCAGCCTCCGCAAGCTTAGCAGTTCTATCGTTCGAGCAATTATCGTAAACGTAGATGGCGGCGTCTGGAAGGTATTTTTTAAACGAATGTACAACTTCTGCTATGGTACTTTCTTCGTTATAACATGGAATCAATACAGCTATAGACTTCATAACTACACCAGATTACTAATGAATATATAGTAAATAAAGCATATAATTATTAAGAGTTTATTAATTGATCGATATTTTTATTCAGCCACTCCATGTTCGTTATTCTTGGCGGTGATTGCACCATGTGCATATTCTAGGTAATGCCAGTGCGACACGCACTAGGCGCTGCGCTGGAGTGCTTGCGTTTTAGCGCGATTTTAAGGAGACTTCAACAAAGCTTCAACATTTCCGACATCTTGGCGAACGTTTCAGCGAGTTACGAAGAAGAAAAACATCCATGTCGCAAATGTTTTTATTTTTTACTTGTTTTTTCCTGAAAATAATTATATACATTTCCGTAATTGTCGTGTTATTGTAATCCGATAATTTGCTTTTTTATAATAGTGGAGATCTAAAGATGAAAAGAGTGTTATGTACAACTATCATTGCTATGGTTTTTAACCTAAATGCGATGGAACGCGATATTGATATGGAAACGCAGAAGAGACCGAGTACGGCGAGTTTCTATGTTGTGCCAAGCGTTGCGCGGCGGCCTGAACATGTCCGAGTGTCGATTCGTAGTAGAATTGTGTCGAGTGTTGAAATACATGTTGGGCAGCTTATTGGGCCAAGAAGTTTGCTGATTACTGATCATGATACACCACAGTTCGAACCTGCTCTAAAAACAGCGATGCCTTGTTGGAATGTCGAGGTCGCCCTTGGTTTGAGGAAAAATCAGTGGTGCACGGAATATGGGTTTGTGGAGAACGATTCTGATGATGATACCTTTATGCAGAAAATTTGGCTGATGTTGGATCGGTGTGATACTGCATCTCTCTCTTACTATGCACCGCGAATGACGCAGGAGCATTTGGGCGATCTTGCTTTCTATTACGGTTCCGTTGTTTGTCGTTATCCTCTTAGTATAAAAAACTTACATTGAGTGATCCGAAGACGCGGCCCGTCCATCCTGATAATATATGGATTTTCCCATATGTAAATCTTAAGCAAGCATAGATAAAGATGAAAGAAATGTCCAATGAATTGCATGCTCAGTATCTAGCTCCTGTATGTGATCCGTGGGCTACTTCGGGAGATATTTCATGCGCTTCACTTCCGACAGCATGGATTGATATGGGCCGGTTCGGGTGGGTGGATGCTCGGCATCTAACTGAAGCAGCAGCCCGCGGATGTGTTGTGTTAAATGCTCGGAGAAGCTTGCTCGAGCCCGCTAAATGATCCATGAGAGCGCAGGGCATAATTATGGACTGCTAATTTGAGCATAAGGCCTGATATATCAGCAGAAGAAGCGAGCGCTTCGGCAATAACCATGGAAAATATGGCTCTAGCAATTGCGCTCGTACGCCAGCATAATACGTTCAGCACTAACACTGAAATTGTAAAGTATAACAATAATACCGCAATTGTAAAATATAACAATAACTAGCCGTGTCGGGCAACAGGGCTTTTTCCTAGAGACCTAAAGATTCCCGATAGCTTTCAAAGCACCTCATGAAATTCATGGAATTGCAATATAAGGCTTTTCTGATATTTTTTTCTTTGTTGATCCTCATAATATTTAGCGCA
>BNWJ01000063.1 GCA_025998735.1 Alphaproteobacteria bacterium
AAAACCTGCCCAATTGGCAAAGTTGGTGTATGACGGCATCGTTCGTTATATAAAAGCGGAAAACGCTCAAGATAGAGAGAAAAACTACGATAGAATGCTTGACTTTAGTCGCGAACGGAGAGTTAATGTGTATGGTGATAATTGACAAAACGGAGAGTGCAAATGGATAAAATTAAAAACAATGAAAAAGATATGAGCGTGATAAAACAGGTTCTGAGTTTGCAGGATAAAAAGACCATAGAGTTGAAAGCCCTGTGGGACAAGATGTTTGATCATCAACCTGCAATTTCCAGCAGAGAATACATGATTTCTAAGTTGGCGTATCGAATTCAAGAATTGGCCTATGGTGGAGTCGATGAAATTACCGCAGAGAAAATTCAGGCTACAGCTAAAAAAATCAAAAGTCCGAAGAATTCGCAGAATGGAAAATTCAACCCGATGATCGGAACCAAAATAGTAAAAGACTACAAAGGTAACTTCATCGAAATTTTGGTTGTGGATGGAGGTTTTTCTTATGCTGGCGAGATTTTTAAATCATTGTCAGCCATCGCAACCAAAATCACAGGCACAAAGTGGAATGGGCTTAAATTTTTCGGCGTGGCAGGAGCATAAATCATGAACAAAACACCAATTAGATGCGCAATATATACACGCAAATCCTGCGAAGATGGTCTGGAACAGGAGTTCAATAGCCTTGATGCTCAGCGCTTGTCAGCAGAAAACTACGTTGCCAGCCAAACGCATGAAAATTGGAAACTCATATCCAAGCATTATGACGATGGCGGATTCTCTGGCGGTAATATGGAAAGGCCTGCCTTGCAGGAATTGTTTGAAGACATTAAAAACGGCCTCATAGATATGGTTGTGGTCTACAAAATCGACAGATTGTCGCGATCACTGTTTGATTTTGCAAAAATCATCGACCTATTTGATAAATATAACGTTAGTTTTGTGTCTGTAACACAGTCGTTTAACACATCAACATCTTCCGGAAAGCTCATGCTCAACATGCTGCTCAGCTTTGCCCAATACGAACGCGAACTTACCGGAGAACGCATTCGCGACAAGTTTGCGTCTTCTCTCAAAAAAGGCATATGGATGGGAGGATGTGTGCCTCTTGGATACGAAGTGAAGGATCGCAAGCTTATCATCAACGAAAAAGAAGCGAAGATTGTAAGGTTCATATACGAACAGTTTTTGATAAGTGAATCCTATTGCAAAGTGTCTCATCTACTGAATCAATTGGGCTACAGAACGAAAATCAAAAAACTGAAAACCGAAGAAACTGTTGGAGGACAAATGTTTGAGCCAAAGTCTGCACAGCGAATTTTGAAAAATCCATATTATAAAGGTTGTGTGACTCACAAAGATAACGTTTATCCTGGCGAGCATGAAGCAATAATTGATGAAGAAACATGGAACAAGGTTCAAGAAATATTTGCTCATCATGCGAATGGTAAAAAAGAAGCTCACACACATTTCAGTCAGGCTCCGTTGTCTGGATTAGTCAGGTGCGCATCATGCGATTGTCTGATGAGAGCCTCATCTTCTAAGAAAAACGGCAAGGTTGTATATTACTATTACACCTGCTACAAGCACACAAAATACAAAACTTGCAAAGCGCTTTACAAAAGCGTTCCTGCGGAGCCCCTGGAACGCAATGTTATAGAAGAAGTCTTGCGCATTGTAAAATCGCCGGAAATTGTTATGAAGATTAACGAGCTTGCCGAAAAGCAAAACGATGTGGAAAAAGTCGATTTTCTAAATGCCCTAAAAAATCTGAACGAATCATGGAATTATTTATATCTGCCAGAAAAACGAAAAATTCTACAGATGCTGATAAGAAGCATAGAAGTTAGAGATGATGGGATTAAAATCAACCTGAATCTTGAGAACTTTGATGGCTTTCTGATAGAGCTAGCGGCATAGATTAAAGTGGTGATGGCTTGAAATGAACCAAGAAGTTTTTATCCCAATAAAAGTAAGCATTCGTAAAGGTCGTCAAGCCATCGTTAGAAAGCCTGGCGATCAACACGTCAACACGCAATTTTCAAGGTTGCTGACCAAAGCCCAATGGCTTGAAAGCCAGCTGGAAAAATGTCCTGAAGCAACGCTCAAGGAATTCTGCGAAGCGAATAAAATTTCTCCGAGATATGTGCGCTCCATACTCGCGGTAAACAAGCTCAGCCCAAAAATCAAAAGGCTCATTATGGACGGCTACGCTCCAAATCATCTGTCAGTTCAAGATATTACGAACAAGAGATTCCCGATACTGTGGAAAGATCAGGAGGCGATGTTTGTGAGATGAAGTAAGTTGGAATAATGAAACGCTACTCTCTTTTCAATAATTCCAACTTTTTCTCGATCAATTTTATAATGTCATGAATGATTTTTGGATAAAGTTGCTCATGCCAAAATAATTGCCGCGCAACACGTCCGTGCCATTTCCAAACCATTTTAGAAACATAATCTATTTCTTTATCCATTAATCTTGAGCCGATAGAATTTTCTTCTGCAAATTTATGCCAATGCCTTCGAAAAACGTCTTCCGGATTGTATTTTCCACCTATTTTCATTGCCATTTTTGACGAAAGATTAGGATAAACCTCTGTAGATAATAAATCATAGAATGGAGCAAGTGTCACACTATCTTTTTTAAGCAAAAATGAAAAATTCTTTCCGTGAGCATCGGCATTTCCTATTATATAATTGAACAAAGCGATACGAATAACATTTCTAACATCCGATGGTGGTCGTGAGCTATGTTTTCTTATTATGAAAAAAAGATCTTTAAAACTTGGTCCGCCATCTTTTTGGTATTTGTTTTCAGAGGGAATTCCAGTAGCCTGACACAAATCTTCTTGATGTAATCTGACTATTTGCCCATTTTCTTTTTTGCGGTCATAGCGCTTAATTAATAAATATTTTCTACGCACTGCCGCAACGTCTCCATCGGTTTTAATTAATTCCGGAAGCTGTAATCCATCGAAATCAGATATTGGAAGTTTTATTTTTCTAGCGAGAGCTAGGCAATACAACTCGTTATCTACGCTGCCTTCAATACCTGCAATTTCAGGCTTAATAATAAAAGTCGTTGGCAAATCTCCATGCGGAATGAAAAACTCGCCATTCTCGTATATAACTGGCAATTTCCGTTGAGCTCCTGCGATTGAAAGTCGAACATCTTTTTCTCCGGCCAACAGAGGTTTTCCCTTTAATGAACTCAGAGCCTCAATTAAGATTTGTCCTTCCAGTAACACCTTGGATCCTTTGGAAAATTCTTCTTTGGATGATCCGATGCTGAGTGCTCCGGCGCAATCTCCGCCTATTTCTCGCAATAGAGCAAAGTCGCTTCTCGCAGAAATTCCGAGATTTCGTGCAATCTCGTCACGTATGATTCCTTCTGGTAATAGCCCTTCGAAAAAAGGACGACATTTTTCTTCCGGAAATATTTCTTCTTGCAACGGAAGAGAAATTGAAACTGCGAACCCTGTTGTAATCCACTGTTGATCATATTGAAACGACATTCGTCCAGACTTATCTTGACGCAAATAACCAACTGATTGATTACTGTATTTTACGATTAGAACTTTCACTTATCATTTTGTCCTTTTTGGGTGGCCTGTATCTCCAATCCGACATTTTTAGCAACATACAATGCTTTATCAAATTAGACCTGTTGCGTAGGCCTATTTTTGGTCCTGATAATCAGTGACTCCAAGAGGCTTTTGCAACAGGTCTATTGTATTGTCGGTTTACCCGCTTCCAGATCAACAATAAATCGGTTTCCGACTCCACAAAGTCCGGCCAACTCAACCTGAGAAAGCTTCATTTCTTTTCTACGGTTTCTTATTATAATCCCTAGATCTTTTACTGTTCTTATCATTTTATCCATTCCCTATCGGTAATTATATAAGTAAAAAATAAAAAAAGCAACAGAATATTACCGATAAGGAACGATTATTTGAAGTCATATAGCGATTCTTTGTAATAGGTTTATGTTTGTGTATGTTATTCATATAAATCAAAAAAGAGTGAGTTCGTTTCTGCTGGACGCTCGCTTAGCAGTCGCTATTTTTTAAGCAAACATTTGGTAATCCATTGAAAATACGATAAAAATCGCGAAGCGGAACAAGAGATTCCAGGAGTTCGTGAGAAAGGTACGTCAAGATAGCGCACGTCACCCCATTTTTGAGTTTTTCATAAGTCGTTGTATATTAAGTGAAAGCCAGCGAGCGGAACTGGTGAATGAGTTCGTAAATGGGTACGTCAACTCCACCAAGTTGTCTGTATGACTAGAGAATTTTACATTTTAATCAAAGGCAATACATCCATCAAGTCCTCTGTCCCTGAGGCTCTTGCGGCGTTAAATGCGTTTCAAATTAATGCAAAATGCGTGACACTTTGGGCTCGTCAACGAAATTTCCTCTCCAAATCTCCGATTATGCTCCAAACGAGCGGAACTGGAGAATCGTCTCCAAAATGCCATCGAAGCCCTCTGCTTGAGGCGTTTTCTAAAATTTAACTAAAAACTCAAGTGCAAAAGTTCGACCAAAAGCTCTGGAGTAGCGGTCGTTTCAGGGTGGGAAAGTGAAAATCACTTGTTCCGCTCACGAAATTTCGATGTGTTTTCAACGAGTTGCTGAGATGTGCTCTGAAAATGTGCGAGTGGTAGAGCAGAAAAAGGAGGCCAAAAACAAACTTTACAGTCTGCACTCTCCAGAAACCTATTGTATTTCAAAGGGAAAGCGCCGAACTCCATACGAATATGGCCAGAAAGTTTCTCTTGTGATCACGCATAAGCAGGGGGTCGTGCTCGCCGCTCAAACATGGATGGAAAACGTCCATGACAGCAAAATGTGCACTAGCCCTATTCGCATTTAATTTTTGCACCATGTTGTCTTTCAAAGTTCGGAAATACATTGATAAAAAATGAAAATGATAAGAGAACTATTGTTAGAAATTAAACCATTGGGCAGGATGTCTCAATGTTTTTTCCTCAAGAAATGAAACGTATGAATTTTTCATTTCTTCGAGGTTTGTTTTTTTATCGTCATTTTGCCTATGAGCTTTGAGATATATCAGATACTCGCTTTCAGAATTTTTTACGCATATCATAAAAAACACTGGAGATTCCATAAGCTGAGCGAATTTAAAAACGCCCTTAGGGAAATTCATATATTCTCCCAAGAATTTTTTACTGAACGATTGTTTTGGATATTTTGCGGATGTGCGATCTCCGGTAATCATGACAAGACTTCCGTTTTGCAGTTTCTCTTTTATTTCGATTGATGTTGAGATGTCCAGATCAGCTATTGAATGCAGAACAAAGTTCTTTTCTTCAGAAATCTTTTTTTTTATGAAATCGAAAAAAATCGGACTTTGCTCTGTTTGCATGAAGGCGTGAATTCTGGTGTGCGGCAATCGGTTTTTCGACTTAATTCCTTGCAAAACTTCCGTACTTCCAAGGTGGGATGTAATTATAAAAACGCCTTTTTCATCATCCAATAATTTCAAAAACAATCGAGAATCATCTGCTTCGTCGTATTTAAACGTTACGGATTTTTCAAGTGGTGAATATGCTTCGATTTTATCGACAACTGATTCCGCAAATGCCATAAAATGTTTTAGTGGTGTTATGTTAGATGGGGTTAGGCCACGTCTTTGCTGCTCATCATGCAATTTTTGTATGTATCTTTCGGATGATTTTCTTTGGGATTTTGCAAAAATATATACAAAAAGCACAATCGGCCAAAGAATTATTTTAAAAAATTTTTTGTTGAGAATTTTGTAGATATGCCACAGAATTAGAAGGCGAATTTTTCCCGAACCGCATTCTTTTTGGTTATGCCATTCTTTCATTTCGTATAATTAAATATAAACGACAATAGAATCCCAGCGCATAATACAATCCCCAGCGATTTTGTTACCTGAAACGTCGTCAATGATAATATGCCCAGAGAAAATACGCTAGTTAAGCATGATAGAAAAATAGCGACGCTTGTGTGTTTACCTCCTGATTGTAATCTTAACACCCGACGCATCATATGAACATCCACAAAGTATGAGAAAAAGACAGGAAACTCAAAGCGTTAGTTATATATCGTAGTCCTCGCTTGAAGTATGAAACTTTTGATCTTCGAAGTTTTTTTTTGAGAAATTTTCCTGTTTTCGCGGAGTAGTTCCGACGGAAACGGCCCAATATATCGCGATTGTCAAAATCAAAATGAGATTTTCGATGCGTTTTTCATGTTTCAAATGTGTACTTGTGATTGCAAATCCGCGACTCTTAAAATCCGATTTTCTTTCAACCGAACACAATACTTCCAGCCTGCATTTTGGTCAGGACTATTTCCTAGCGATTTTGCGTCATCATGAACGCTTCTTTTTGAGGGTTGAAATTCGGAGCTGATATTAGCTCAGTTGTTGATTTTCTCTGAAAACTAATATGACACAAATCGCTAGGAAATAGCCCTGGCATTTTGGCACCATTCCACAAAATTATTTACGCTCTCATGGTCACTTTTTTATACGTTTCAATTCGCTATCGAATCTATCTTCTCCTAGTTCCACACGAATCTTCTCTGCTAACACTGGATCTATATCTTTTATTTTGTCGTATCCAATGAAAAAATCTTCATACAAGAAGTCAGTCGGATCTATTTTTAGGTTTCCTCTAAATTTTTCGATCAAAGATCTAATATGTTCCTTGCCACCCCAGCAGTTTGTAGAAACCCTGAAATTTTCGAGTTTTGGGATTTCCCGATGCACGCAGGACCTCTTCCACCAGATGCCATTTTCCCACAAAAACGTTAAAAATCGCCAAAATCACAAAAATTTTCAACCATTAACGGAAATTTTATCATTTTCTGATATTATGGTACCTGGTGGAGAGAGATTTGCGGCGCATTTTTCTATAGATCAACTCAAAAATCAGAGCATCGCAGAACTCCTGGGGTGTTAAGAATATGTTCTATAGATGTAAGATTGATATTGGCTTGATCGCCTAGTTTGCTTACGTTTGCTTGCAATATTGATGAAGCAATGCATCCCAAGTTTTCATCGAATTTATCTCCTCCTAGTTCTGTGCGAATCTTTTCAGCTAAAGGTGGATTTATTTTATCGTATCCATTGAAGAAATCTTCCTTGAAAGGATAGTTTTGGCTTATTTCTAATTCTCCAGTAAATTTTTCGATCAAAGATCCAATGAGTTCTCTTATCACCCCGTGAGTTTTAGGAACATCCACAAAGTATGAGAAAAAGACAGATAAAACAAAGTGTTAGTTATATATCGAAGACCGTGTTTGAAGTGTGTTTTTTTTGATCGGAATTGTTTTTTCTCTGAGAACGTTTCCTGTTTTTTGGGAGTAGTTCCGATGGAAACGGCCCAATAGAGCGCAATTGTCAAAATTAAGATAAGATTTTCGATTCGTTTTTCATGC
>BNWJ01000064.1 GCA_025998735.1 Alphaproteobacteria bacterium
TAGACTCTGCCTGGCCGGTCTATCTCCGACTGTATTCCAAAAGCTTCAAACTTCAGAATCTCTTCTTTCATTTGGAGTCTATGATCTGATTCACTCCTCTCATTTTCTCTCTGTTCGCCCAATCCAACTTCTCATCTTATACCAAGTTTCATTCGGAAAGGAACAGTAAACAAATAACTCGAACAAATTATTTAAACAACACGCAGAGATTCCGTGCGTTAAAGAAAAAACATGCCCAGGTTATTCCTGAGGTCTCGTGCGAAAATAAAATGAACTTTCAGCGAGGTGTGTTGCATGGAATTACAGCATTTCCGCAAGACAAAAGTTCAAGTTATTTTCACACAGATCCTTAGCTAATCCAAAGAGCCTTTGTTTACTTTTTTGGAGATGAGGCGAGAAGTTTCGCCAGCAATTGATTCCCACTTGTGTATACCTTAAACTTATATCCTTCATCTACTACAACTTGTCCAGATAGTGCTTTAATCAGGGAAGAGGTTGCATTGAGGAGAACAATGGACCCATTAGGTTTCAGTTTGGATAGGCCGCCGTTGGCATGAATATGCACTCTGCTTCCGCTAATATTTGCACAGCCAACGACTTCCAACACTGTATAGTCTGCCTCTATGTCTGCGGGGAGATAAAAACTCAATGTTTTACAAACAGCATTAAGAGTACCGTCATATTTTGCGTTGACGCCAAGCATTTCCAGAGTATCGAAGCTACAATTTGTACCAGATGTAAGTGTCAACTTTTTCCTTCCTCCGAGTCTAATGGTGTCGAATTCAAATTGGACATTGTTGCCTGTAATTGTTGTATTTCCAGTGGTTACGTCCAACGTTTTGACGGCGAAGTTTAATTCCCCGCCATCCTTTGTTAAGGAAACTGCGCTAGCATCCAGAGTGTTTGCCGTCAGGGTTGTGTTGCCGCCGTGGCTATACACCCCCAAATTGCCGTCAACGGTGAAGTTATCTGTCGCATTCATTATGAGTGTGCTGCCATTTCCTTGTAATGTCATATTATTTTGAACATGGATGTTTTTGGCGCTCAGCGTATCTGCTGTGCTTTCACTATAATAATCTAGATCGCCATCAACTGTGAGGTCATCTGTTGCTTTCATGGTTAGTACGCTACCCCATCCTCGTAATTGCATATTATTTAGGACATGGATGTTTTTGGCGTTCAACGTATCTGTGCTGCCACTACCATAATAATTTAGATTGCCATCGGCGGTGAGGTCATCTGTTGCTTTTATGGTGAGCGTGCTGCCACTTCCTTTTAATACCATATTGTTTAGAACATGAACGTTTCTGGCATTCAATGTGTCTGTGCTGCCGTCGCCAATATATAACAGGCCATATTCCCCGAAGTAGTTGTGGGCACTATGGTCATTAACTGCAACTTTCATGTTACCAGTAATATTCAAGGCAGCAAACTTGCCACTGCCCAACATAGTCAAAGCACCAGTGCTATTCAGATTACGACCTACATTCACGATTGCACCATCGTCGTGGTTATTCCTATCGCCCTTTACCTTCAAAGCACGGCTTTTCAGATCACGCCCCACATTCACGGATGCAGCACGTTCCACATTGAAATCACCGCTGGTTTTAAGATCTTTGCCGACCGTCAAGTCGACTATGCCACTGTTGGGATATACCAGCAAATCACCGTGAGTGTTAGTCAGATTGTTGCCGACTGTCAAGTTGACTGTGCCATCATCGCCATATATCTGCAAATCACCATTACGGTTAGTCAGATCTTTGTCCACCGTCAAGTTAATTGTGCCACCGTTTGCATATATCGGCAGGGCGTTGCCTGTCAGATTGTTGCCGATCGCCAAGGTGACCGTGCCATTATCGCCACATATCTGCAAATCGCAGTCATTATTAGTCAAATTTTCACCAACATTGAATGTGACAGTGCCAGAGCCGGCATGCACCTGCAAATTACCGTCATTGTTAGTCAGGTTTTTGCCGACATTTAAGGTGACTGTGCCATTATTACCATGTATCCGCAAATCATTGCCACTGTTGGTCAGATTGTTGCCAACCGTCAAATTGACTGTACCACCACCAGCATGTACCTGCAAATCATGACCACTGTTGGTCAGATCTTTGCCGACCGTCACGTTAGCTGTGCCACCACCGGCATGTACCTGCAAATCATGACCGCTGTTGGTCAGATCTTTGCCGACCGTCAAGTGAACTGAGCCAGCATTGCCTTGTACCTGCAAATCATGACCAGTGTTATTCAGATCGTTGCCGACCGTCAACTTGACTGTGCCGCTGTTGCCAAGTGCCTGCAAATCATTGCCACTGTTGGTCAGATCGTTGCCGACACTCAAGTTGACTGTGCTACCGTTGCCTTGTATCTTCAAAAAATTGCCCGTGTTGATCAGATCGTTGCCGACATTCACGGTAGCACCACCATCATTGCCAGATACTAGCAAATCACCGGTGTTATTGGTCAGATTTCCGTGTGTCACCAAAGTAGAAACATTGTTATCGTCACCGCCACATACACTCACACCATTGCCTGTTAAATTACCGCCAACATGCATGGTGGAATTGTTGCAGACCATCACCGTTTTATTGGCAGCAGTTATTAGATTAACAGGTGCATAAAGTGCACAGTTTTCCGGATCGCAACCGACATGTAAGGTAGAGTTGTTAGTCACAACTAAATCTTTGTCAATATTTGTATTTATGCTTCCCCTCACTACGGCACCTGTACCTGTATTGGAGATACAGATGTTTTCCTCTATAACCAAACAGCCGTCTACAACATCAGGCCCTTTCACTCCGGCCCCTGTACCTTTACCTGTATTTGGGATATGGGGTGTGGTCTTTGTGACCAAACGACCATGTACAACATCAGGCCTTTTCACTACGGCACCTGTACTTGTACTTGTGCTTGGGATATGGGTATTTTTCTCTATGACCAAACACCCATACGCAACATCTGGCTCTTTCATGATGGCACCTGTACTTGTACTGGGGATACGGATGTTTTTCCTTGTGACCAAACGACCATCATGAGGCCCACTCACTAGGGCGCATGTACCTGTACCCGTATTGGGGATATGGGTGTTTCTCTCTATGACCAAACAACCATATACACCATCCGGCTCCATCATCGTCATTGCGATAAACGGAAGAATCAGCGCAAGCGTTTTGGATCGATGCTTGGAAAAACATGCGTCCTGTTGGTAAGTATGTCGACAATATCCTGATTTTTCATGGCGATTGTTTGGGGACTTTTGTTCGTTTTTGCAAAAACACATCATGACAAGGCACTCCACTACATTACTAATGGGGAGATCCTAGCAGTTCAACGGTTAACAAATGGTTAGAAAATCAGTGTTTTATAGGTTTTTCTAAAAAGAGTCTGCGATAGCTGCACAACAGGCAGTTCTTGCAGGACGCACCGACTTAGCGATCTACTATGGTTAATTAGCCCTGATATAATACGCCAAAAAAAACCCTGTAAGAAGTCGCCCATGTGACGTTGGATCCACTTTCTGCACCTACTGCTGTGAATGCGTGAAGTGCTTGCAATATTGAAGCAGACTCTTTGTAAGAGTAAACGCCCGTGCGGCTCGCACTTGCTCCTATGAGTTTCAAATATTTCACAAAATCCAACGCTGATTTAAATGTCAGCGGATACGTCTTTTCTTCCGCAATAAAATGATCCGCAAGATTACATAGACTCATCATTTTATCAAAGGATTTATATGGCATTCGATGCGATTCTATACCATGAGCTTCCAGTAGGTCATACCATTCGTCAAATGTTCCAAGAATAGGAAGAGCAAAGGCAATTGTTCGTGTATATTTCATGTTTTCGATAAGAAATGACTCGATATCGCGAAACCATTGCATTGCCATACTAGAAACCAACATATCGAAGCCACGAATGGATAAATCCTCGGCGTTTGCATTTATATATGACATACGTTCGTGATATTTTTCCTCGGCACGCGCTAGCATTTCAGAAGAAATATCCACAAGAGTCAACTTAGCGCTAGGAAACACCTTGAGCAGCTCCTCCGATAGAATTCCAGTTCCCGCCCCCACATCAACCAGCGTGACGATGCTTGCAGCACAGGCGTTTTCTCTTATTGAAAAGGCTTCAGCGTTGCAATTACATTCTGCAGCATCCGAACGCAATCCAGAAGAGTAAACGAGTCCCGCAGCACGCTGGATCATGGACACCAAATGCCGCGCTATTTCGACATGCGTAGACGCCGACGAGTCGTAGGTATCGGCGGCTTTACCGAATCTCAATTTTACAAGGTCACTGTAGTGCATCCACAAACTTCATGATTTCTTCATGGACCGCTTTGGCATTTTTATAACCCAGACAATGGCCGGGACACTCCAGAAATTTCACTTTATCAGGAAAATCGCCTTCGACAACGGAGGCATCGAGCACCGGATCATCTCTGGTGGCAAGAACCATGTGCTCCAGACCAGCCGGAACGGAATATTTCAGCCTAAGACTTTTTAAATCCTCCAGAAGAAGATCGTAGTTCAATTGCCCCACACTGATTTCCGACGAATCTTGGCGGAACTCTCTTAAAACCTCAACTGGGTACTTCTCAAATGCCGCAATCATTTTTTCCAGAATCATGGATCGTCTTTTATGCAGTTGCGGATCATCGGACAGGAAATTTACAAAAGACTGCAGGCCAATAATCGCCCTCAGATTCTTTTCTTTTTCCAGCAATTTCACAAAACCAATAGAATGCCCAATTCCAACAAGCGTGACAGTGTCTGCAACACGGGCGTTTTCTGACAGCGTCACGCTGACGTCACGTTGGTAATACTCAGCACATAGAAACCGACAAGGAAAATCGCTGAACAAGGGAAATAGATTATCCCAATATGAATTGTCGTATCCCCATCCATGATGAAAAACAAATCCCAAAGACATTGCTATACTCCTTTACTTCTCTGGCGAAAACTCTCGTAGAGAGACACAGTTGTGGCCTGAGCGGCGTTCAGCGTAGTGAATTGCCCAATTCCCGGTAATTTTACCAGAAAATCGCAGGATTCCTTGGTCAATCTCCGCATACCATCTCCTTCACTTCCAACAGCAAATATAAACTTATCGTTCAACTGAATTTCATCCAGATTTTTTTCGGATCTTTCATCCAATCCCAGACACCAAAATCCGTGTTTTTTCAAGAAGTTAATGCTGTGGACGAAATTTACGACGCGAATCAGCGGGACAGTTTCCAGCGCTCCAGACGCCGCCTTCGCCATGGCGGGAGTAAAATCCGGACTGCCGTTTTCCGTAACGACGACGGCGCGCGCTCCAAAAACGGCGGAAGCCCTCAGAATGCTGCCAATATTCTGGGGATCCGCAACCTGATCCAGAAAAACCAATGGACGATTATCGGATTCATCTTCCACAGATTCTTCCAGCGAATATTCCGGCAGATTCTTGACATAGGCCGCACATCCCTGATGCGTCGCCTCGTTTCCAAAAGTGGCTGCAAAGAAATCCCGGCTAACGACCTCGAATCTTACGGATTTGTCGGCACATTCGCACTCATTCAGAAAATTTCTGCACGATTCCAGAACAATAACTCGATCAAATTCTCTCTCGGGATTCGCCAAAGCAGCCTTCAGAGCGTGCTTCCCGTAAATCCACATAAAATTTTTTGTCTTTTTTCTCATATCATCCGCTAACAAGACCAAGCACACCACTGTTAATAGCAGGACTGCTGCACGTTTGCAACAGTGAATTTCCTGGAAGAATTTCGAAAAATCCCACACTATGTCAACAATGTTCATTTTTTGTGAATTATGCGTCTTTTTTATTTTCCATGGGCCGGGTATAAACCTTACGCTTTAGCGTGAATTGCTGAGAGTTTTCAGACAAATATAGTCGAGCGAGCTAGGGGAAAACTTTGAAATTTTAGAAAAATAGATATAGATGCAGTTGATATCAAGAAAAGGTGGGTGTTTTTGCCACAGATGATAAAAAGTGAGTACGCTATTTACACTTCCGTCCCTGAGGCAAAAATATTTTTGGGGGAGTCAAATGCGTCTGTTGTGTTGGAATTTCAGTAGTTTTGCCTGATTTACTCGACTATATTTGTCTAAAAACTCTCGGACAGGTACACTGGTGGATATCCTGTGGATGAATACTCATATGCAGTCCCCCAAAAGTTGTTAATAGTTTGTTAATAAATAGCATTATTTGGAACACTCTGTTTTTCTTCACATTTCATCAACACAAAATTAACCATTTTATCCAGGGGCACAAAAATTGTTAACGAAATATTAATCATCGTTAACAATAGGTTAACACGTTAATAATTGATAACGCACATAATGCATATCATCAGCATCTACTACAATATTTATATTGAAATGTTATTGTTATTAGTATATAAGGATAAGCATTGGGTACGGACGGGGTGTGGCGCAGTCCGGTAGCGCGCTTGCTTTGGGAGCAAGATGTCGGAGGTTCGAATCCTCTCGCCCCGACCAATCAGAGTTTAATGATTTTGGGAGTCTACCTTACCGCCTCTCTTACTTTTTCGCAAGCAGAATTTTAAACATAAGGTGGTGTTTTTTCTGTTCTTTGTAGTGTTTTGTGCGCCTATTTTTCAAAAAAAAAGACACAAGCGCTGATGGTTCTATTATTGTACTCTTCAACCATAGATTGCGCCACAAAAAAAACAAAGACGGGTATTAAGCTTACCACCCTTCTCGTCTTTTTATTCAAAATAAGATGTGCTACGCTGTTGATGTATTTAACCAAATGAGGAGCCAGGTGTAAAGGTTCAAACACATATGATACAGCTCAAAAACCAGGCGGCTATATATTTCTAGTTGCAAAGAAAGAGCAAGGTCTCCAGAATAGGTAAAGTTTTAAATTTAACCTTGAGGAGACCGATATGCACAATCTGCACAGCAATGATCTTAGACCGAATCGGGCAATTAATACAGAGGGAATCCGTATTATGGATCGTACCCGGGCTCTCATTGCAGACTGGGAAACACTGAAAGAGAGAGGTGGTGGCGAGAAAGTAGCGCAAAAAACACTGGGGATTTCGCGAGCAACATATTATCGTCGTAAGAAGGCTCTTGCAGCCATGTTGCAAGGGACCTGGAAGCCATCTTCTCGACGTCCCAAGCATACACGGATGCGAAGAAGGACAGTAAGCTTATCACCCCGTGAGTTTTAGGAACATCCACAAAGTATGAGAAAAAGACAGATAAAACAAAGTGTTAGTTATATATCGAAGACCGTGTTTGAAGTGTGATTTTTTTGATCGGAATTGTTTTTTCTCTGAGAACGTTTCCTGTTTTTTGGGAGTAGTTCCGATGGAAACGGCCCAATAGAGCGCAATTGTCAAAATTAAGATAAGATTTTCGATTCGTTTTTCAT
>BNWJ01000065.1 GCA_025998735.1 Alphaproteobacteria bacterium
AAAATATGTGGCGTTTAATATCGAAAATTAGACGAAAACTCTGCGCTCATACAATCGCTTTCTTTATCAATGGTGACATCACTTTCGACCAGATGATTGCTTCATGAAAAACATGCTCACTGCGTTACGTCCTTTTTATCAAGATAAAAATGAGCAAACAAAGTTTTTTGATGCGCTTGGTGAAACAGCTAAACAACTGAAAGAAGCGACAGAAAAAAAGAAAGAAGCCTACAATTTATTGAAGCAAAAGGCGGTTTTTCATGAAGCATGCAAAGTATCTCGCGAACCAGATGTCAGTGAAAAGACGGTTGTTGACAATTTAAAAAAACTACTGGGCTTTGAGGACACAGACGAAGTACGCTATATGGATCCTGCATTTCTAATCGAAGGAATGGAGCTGCCCAAAGATGAAAAAGATAAACTTTTAGGTTTTTTGAGCGCCGCAAAAGGCAACAAAGAAGTAATTGAGTATATCGAAAAATATTTGGATGAATGTGATTACATCGTTAGTTGTATAGATGACCCAAACAAGGAATGCTCTCTCACTCGTGAAGGTCTTAAAGAAGAAGTGATGCGCAATATATTGGAAGGGTGTAGAAAAAGCACGATATATCAGAATGCTTTCATTACTCTGATTGCAAGAACGAAAATGCCTCAAACGTTTTTATCGACAAGGATTAATACCATGAATACCATGCTTCCTAAATGGGGGCGTTTGTCATTTCGCACCAGCGATAGCCCAAAATCGGCTCTCGATAAAATCGAATATAATAATAAAGGACTCTATTTTCAATCGTTACACGATGGCTTATCGAAAATAAAAAACTTATCAAATGGTTTGTTCAGTTATCCTTCAGATATGAGCGAAGTATTATCTCATGAATGCGGACATTCAATATCTGCCGATATTGCAGAGTTCGCTTCCGAGGAGGCTACAATGGCAATTGTAGCTAAACTTGTAACTCGTAGATATAATTATGACGAATCTAGCGATTATTTTAAAAAATTATGGCCAGAAAATCAAGATGGCTTAAAAAGAAATCCCAAAGGGGCCAAAGAACTTGAATTAAAAACGACAGAACCATTAACGGCAGATTTGGCAAAAGAACTATTTCAGAATACAATGGAGGTCTTTCAAATAATGGGACTGGGAGTATTTGAAAATGACGGGAAAAAAGTGTTATGCATAAATCCGTTGAGTGATTTTGCCATATCTATGGAACTAGGGGAACCAATAAGATGGGGGCACGCTGGTATCGATGATAGTACAGATTTTAAATACTCTAAAACGAAAGTATATGATGCGTTGTTTTCCATTCTCCATAGTAGCGCATGGAAATACGAGACTAAACTAACCATAAAAAAATGTTGGAGTGCTATAAAGAGTGGTTGGAATTGGTTGTTTCCAAGTAAAAAAGTTAAGAATGCTTAACAACTTCTAATATGATCGCATGCCAGTTAATGTAAACACATGTGCCAAATGGCTTTGCAATACCCTCGGTACTAACGGCAAAGCCATTAGAGCTTGCGTTGAAGAGTACGAAGGTAAGCTGAGAACGAATGAGCTGATTGACAAGCATTAAAGAGTGTTGGTGCTTTATTGTCGTCGACAAAATAAAAAAAGGGGAAAATATAATGAGACATCGCTTGACTCGCGGAATATTGGCAGTTGTGTTGCTAGCGAATTCTTCGTATTCAATGGAAATCGTGCCGACAACAAATCATGAGTCGCAGGGAGACAGTTCTGTCATAGATCTAGAAGAGGGTGATAAAATTCACGCTATCAGATCCCTACAAATCGAACATAGTGAAAAAAACATGGAAGCGTTTTCAGAACCATTTGAATTGTCTTCTCCATTGTTAGATGGCTCTTTCAATGTTCGCAAATTGACGGCGGAAAGCATACTCAAAGGCCTTGAGGAACATATTGACGCTGCTAAAATTGCTTTTTATAAAGGATTACTTACCACTTCTCCAGAGAACAGTTATCCGTTGATTTTGCAAGAATATAGACATCTGGTAGAAAGATCTATTTTTGTTGACGTTGATTGTGTCGATGGACCATATGTTTATAGAAGAAAACAGCCGACAACTGCGAACATTGCAAAATTCATGACCATGGTGGATGCAAGTTTACGTTACTCTGAAGCCGGAAGAAAATCGTTGATATTATTTTTGGCTGCAAATGAGTGCATGAAGACGCGAGCTCCACAAAAAGCCCTCATGTTGGAATCTTCTGGATACATGTCAGATTATATCAAGAAACCAATTGTGTCGTTAAAGCAGTGGTCAGGTGGGATTTTCATCGAATCTACAGAAGAGCCTACAATGGAATACCCATTTTTAACCATTGGATGTAGCGATATGCAGTTTAACATTCAAGGATTAGTTCCTGCGCTTACTCTAGTGTCCGGTTCAATGAAAATTACTTTACTTAATGCGCTGATGCACGAATTTAATCACGGCACACACACATCGCTTGGTTTAGGCAATTACAGCTTGCCGTTTCTAGAGAACTATTTTGCAAATCCTTTTTTGAAGGAACTTATGTTTAATCGTTTGGAAGATTTGAAATCAATCATTGGACAAAAAATTAGCACAGCGCTAAACCAATTTGGTAAAGATAATTGTTTACTAGAACTGTTTAGAAAAACAATGCAGGATTTCCTTATTGATTATGCTGGTTCTGGAGTCAAAGTTAGCCCGATAACCGCGGATATCCTACAACAAAAAGACGAATTCATGAAAGAGTTAACTCATAAACTTGCATTGAGGGCAATTGGGGAAATGTGGCACTGTTGCTCGGAAGAAACCAATAATCTAATTGGCATACAGCTTGTTGAAAATACTCTTTTCATCAATACATTGAGCGATATGGATTGTTCACTTGAAAAAGTGGAAGCTATCCGTTGGCCTTACGAGGCACACGCTAAATTCGCTACTTCTGCAGTCTTCGAAGCAGATCTTGAATTAACGATAAATGGATTAGCTCCAGATGCTGATATTGAAGCGTGGTTCAAAAAAATTGTAGGTTACTGCTATGATAACGGAATTGGTAAACCGACAGAAAGAGCTTGGAAAACATTGCTGGGGCTTCATGGAGTTACACAGTAACCATTATCAGCACAATCGGTGCTGACGGCAAAGTCATTAGAGTCTGTGTTGCGAATATTTTTTACTTGTTTTTTTGCCCAAAGGCAGCTATATATATTTCTGTAATTATTGCGTTATGGTAGTTTTGTTATTTTTTATAACGGAGGTCTTAAAATGAAAAAAGTACTGTATACAACTATTGTAACTGCGGTTTTTAACTTAAGTGCAGCAAATAGTAGTATAAATATTCCCTATATAAAGCTTTCAGGCGAAGAGACAACGACTGCAACAATGAGAACAGCAGTCGTACCAGCGATAGAAGTGTCGCCGGAAGAAGCATATAACGAATTTCTAGCCTACAGTAATCTATTGGCAAAATATAGCGATACAAAAAGAACCGTCGAAAAAGCAAAAAAGACTTCGAAGATATGTTGGCAAAAACCAATGAATGGGTGGCGTTAAATAAATTGAAGGCAGAAGAAGAGGCTTGCATAAAATGGTATAATTTGCATTGCAAACTGCAAGAAGCAAATGCACAATCGGAAGAACAGAAAAAAACGATAGCAGTAGAAGTAAAGGAATTGTGGATAAAATTTGACGATTTGACGACGAAACGCAAACATGCAGAGAAAGAGCTTGAAGGCGCAAAAGAACAATCGAAAGAATTGAGGGAAGCTGAAGCAAACATAAAAAATTCAAAAAAACACAATGAGGACGCGGCAAAAAATTTTGTGGCAGCCAAAAAAAGTGATAGAAGAAAGGTTGTCTTCCATGAAGTGCGTAAAGTATCTCGCAGACCTGAAGATAGTGCTGAAGTGGCTGCTGCCGACGATTTGAAAAGTCGACTTGGTTTAGGCGATGATTATGAAATACGCTATATGGATGCAAAGTCTATAATTGGAGGAATGGGTTTTTCTGCAAGTGAAAAGGAGCGCTTTTTAAATCTTTTGAAGGCAAAAAACGAAAGTGAAGCAATTAAGTGTATAGAAAATTATCTAAATAATGATTGCGTTTTCTTTGATAAAGATTTAAAAAACGATGAAGGTCTAAAAGAAGAAGTGTCGCGTAATGCATTGAAAGGATGCAAAGAAAGCAAAGCATGCATGGATGCTTTTATCACCCTGATTGCAAGAGTAGAAATGCCTCAACCATTTTTCTCTACGAAAATACAGCGCTTGACTTGTGAAAAGTCTCCTACCACACAGAAGGAGAAATTGAGCTTTATTCGCGCAGAGAACGCAACGTCTGATTGTGACAACAAAATCGAATTGAATAATAGGCAGTTGCATCTGTACTCGTTAGATGAAAATCCTTTGAAAACATTAAATTTGCCTAACGGTCTATCCTTATATCCTGCAGATATAAGATACACGTTATCACATGAATGTGGGCATTCCATATCCGGAAATTTCGCACGCTGGAACTCGAAAGACAACACAATGGATGTTTATCTAAGCTCATAAACATTACAAAGAACGAGGAAAACATTGCATATAATCGTCGATGTCTTGAAGAGAACTCAATTAAGGTACCAGAGGACATTTTTGCAAAATATCTAGAAGAAATCAGAAATGGAAATCCAAATGCATCAACCGATGCACAGATAGATGATTATCCAACATCACCAGAAGTAGCGGCAGGTCGTCTATTTAAGAATACAATGGAAGTTCTTCAGATAATGGGACTAGGAGTATGGGAAAAGGATGGAAAAAAAGTACTGTGCATAAATTTGTTGAGCGATTTTGCAATATCTAGAGAATTAGGAGAGCCAATAAGATGTGGCCATGGATGTGGCGACCCATCGCAGTTCACCTCCAAGTTGTCACCTCATTTTTATCGATATGATGAGCTTGTAAAATATTCTAAAAATACAGAAGTATTTGATGCTTTAACTAGGGTATATGATGCTTTGTCTATAATTAGCAATAGTAGTATAGAAGAACACGAAGATGTATTGAATAGATATACGTTTTTATAACGCAATACTTTTTGACATGGCAATCGCCGATTCGGCATGTTGTGCGCGATATATTCCTCGCATTATGTTTATTTGGTCTTTTTGACGGAGATTTTTGTGAAAAAACTATTTGTAAAGACATTGTCTATTACTGCTCTTATGCTTTCTTTAACAACATGCTACTCGATTGAGTTTCTATCTCGAGAAGGAAGAGAAGCTGCAGAAAAGTTTAAACATGCGGAATTTGATGTGTCGGATGGAGGGCTGAAAGGAATTAAATTAAAAATGACTCCTGAACTTTCTGCATATCGTAAAGATACTGAAAAACATATTATTAAAGAACTGCATGCACTGTTTTCGAAAAACTATCCAGCAACGAGCCAAAAAGACAAAGAGGAGTATTGCAATAAATTTCTTTTAGTTAAAGATGATAATCCATCTCTTAATTGGGATTATATAGGAGGAATTATAAGATCATATATTTCTAATATTAATTCATTATTGTCCTTAAATGAAACGATAAGACAATCGGTTATTGACGAAGTTGGTTCACTTCTGCGTGAATCATTGACGAAATATAGAGATGATTTATCTATTCATCTTGCCTCTTCTCAAATAACATATGAAGCCCGAAAGATGTACGCATCTTTTTTCCTCAAACACGACGAAGCTAATGTATTGAATTTTTCAGAAAAAATATCACCTGAATTATTCGCAGAATTATCACAAGAACAAAAAAATGCTTATGGATTCAAGTCTGAAAACATAAGAATAATAACCGCAAATAGTATTTTAAAAGCACTTGGGAATCTTGCAATTTTTGGAAAAGAACGAGAAAGTTTTTATAGAGGGCTGCTGCATTCAGAGAGCAACCCCAAATTGCTTACTTTATATGAAAAGCTTTTTGATGACGCTGATAAAGCTAGCGAAATTCCTGTCTCAAGTGAATTGATTGTAAATTTCGATACCTTGGTAAAAACGAACGCGGCAGAAGTTGAATTATACAAAAAGAATTTCATGGAAAATGTTAGAATTTCTCTGTCTTCAAATTCAGGCCGCCAGGCTTTAGTACTGTTTTTAGCCGCCCATGAATATGAGAGCAAATCTTCCGAAAAAGAGAAACTTATTTTTTCATCTGCTAGCGAAACCGGTAAAGCGGAATATCCGATCTTTGATGTCAATTTTTCTTCTGACATCAATACATTAGTATTACCAAAATTTGAGGGAGAAATATCAATTTTGGGTTATAAAAAAGCCTCCAAAAAAGATATTTCAGCTCTGTTTAGACATGAACTAAAACATGCGGTTAATGGAATATGTGGTTTAGCAGGCAGTGTTTTTGATCGTAGATATAGTGAATATCATGAAGAGTACATGAATAATCCATTTCTAAAAGATTTATTGTTTTCGGACGTTGATAAAATGCGCATCGAAATCAAAGCATCTATCGCAACCTTCTTAGGCAAGCTATCAAAAGAAGAAAAGGTGGCATTTGTTGATTCTATGAAAGAGTTTTGTGATATTGCTTTATCCTATGAAGCAGAAAAAGATGAAGATAAATTCGTTGATGATGTGGCGTTTAAACTAGCAGTGACTGTCACTGATGTGTGGAATCTTCCTGAAGAAATAAACAATATAATCGGCGTTCAACTAGTAGGAGATGTATTGTATGTCAATATGCTCAGTGATTTGGACTCATCTTTAGAAAAACAAGAAGCTTTTCGTTGGACACACATGTATGATTTTGATGCACTCGATGAGCAAAAAAGTGAAGTGCGTTTAGTGTCTCTAACTGATCAAAACGCAAGAACGTTTATGAAAGAATTTTATACAAAATATATAACCTCTCCGTTCAATCATCCGACCGAAAAAGCATTAAACACACTCCTTAAGCTTCACGGAATTAAGTCGTAGTTATGGTCTGAATAAATAGTTTTGAGCTGATATTCGACGGCGTGAAAGGTATTTTTAAAAATTCACTCTTCTTCTTTAATCACAAGCTTTGAAATTCCAACAGCTGCAAGTCCGGCTTCGATAATTGCATCGATGTAATCTGGCGTAAAATACATTACTACAGCGGCAACAATTGCGATAGTTCCTTTCGTTTTTTCGCTTAAAATTAAGTCTTTTAGCATGTTTTTCCTCATATTTACGAATACGCTCTCCGTAACCAGCCATTAATAAATCTTTGTTGTGATGGACTGATATTTGCAATCAATCGATAATATCCGGCGGCCTCTGATTTCAGAGCGGCCAGCAGATTGGTGCTGTCAGCGTTGTTGATGGCTGCAAGCGTGATTTTCCCGACGATTCC
>BNWJ01000066.1 GCA_025998735.1 Alphaproteobacteria bacterium
ACCATTAACGGAAATTTTATCATTTTCTGATATTATGGTACCTGGTGGAGAGAGACTTGCGGCGCATTTTTTCTATAGATCAACTCAAAAATCAGAGCATCGCAGAACTCCTGGGGTGTTAAGGATTTGATCGGTATATCTAATATCTCTCTGTGAAGGACTATACACATTCAAGACACATTCTCAGTTAAATTGTGTATATACTGTCCAAAGGCGGAGTCACGTGTTAAATGCCAACACGGATATTCCGAATATTACTCGATAAATTACAATTGCAAGTAGTGTATGTTTTTCTATAAAATTCGTCACAACACGCAAGGAAAGCAATCCAAACAGGAAGGAAAACAGGCAGCCGATAAATAACAAACTCCAGTCTTCGATTATCATTTTTCCTCGAACGACTTTCAATAGCGTTATGAGTAGAGCTCCGGAAACCAGTGGAATGGAAAGCAGCATCGAAAAGCGAAAGCTCTCGCTTCTGGAATAATTCAAGTACCTGGATATCGACATGCTCGCCCCAAGCCGACTGACCCCTGGAATTATACAGAGAGTTTGGACTAACCCAATGAGTATTCCATTTTTCATGGATATTGTGCTTTTATTTTCGTCGCGCAAGTCACAGAGATACAATATAATGCCAAATGATATCAAGGTTGATGCCAATAGAATCGGAGATTTGAATTGGATATCGAGAAACAAGTCCACAATAAAAAATATCACTATTGCAGGTACGCTGGAAATAAACCATATGCTGAAAAAGTTGCGATCCTCCTTGGAGCAATTAAAAAGTCCACGTATTAGTTTCCAAATATCTTCTCTGAAAAATACAATTATGGCCAGAAACGATCCAAAATTCAGGCACATATCAAATGTATAGCACTGTTTTGTCAATCCCATGACTTTGGACGCAAATATGAGATGAGCCGACGAACTCACAGGGAGAAATTCGGTGATTCCCTGTATAATTCCCAAAATAATTGCATGTAGCGCTGTCATTTGTCCTCCGCATTTTAAAAAAAATCTACTTGAGCTGGCTCCTGTAAAGGTCCAATACATATGAGGCGGAATATGCCTCTCCCACAGGTGGAGTCAATATACTCCATAGGTGTCGTACCATTCAAGCGATTATGAGGTCGATATTCGTTATATTTTGGGATGGCTTTTTTAGATTCGAGCCGCTTCATTTTAGCGCTTCATTGATCTTTCTTCATGGACCACGATATACATTGCATGAATTAGCATTTTTCTGTATTTTGGGGCATGATTAGTATCATGGAGCTAAATTGTCGTTAAGCGAGAAAATAATTGAAGCCATTAGCGGTCCGCTCGCTCATAGGGGATATGAGCTTGTGGTTATGAGAGTCGTGTCGGGTAAGGTGATTTCCGTCGACATAGATATAGATCGTCTGGACAACGCGCCCGTATCGGTTGATGATTGCGTTACGGCCAGTCGCATCATATCTGTAATTTTCGATGTTGAGGACTTTATAAAAGGTAGGTATAATATCAACGTTAGCTCTCCCGGAGAATATCGTCCTATTAATAATATTGATGATTTCCCTCGCTTTTTAGATCGTGAAATTATTTTGGAATTGCGTTCTCCACTGAACAACAGAAGAAAAATTACGGGGAAATTACTAAGAGTTGAACAAAATTCATGTAATGCGGTTGTCTATTTGAAAGAATGGTGCGATACTAGCTCCGAAGAGATCGCTGTTCCCTATCAGGATGTAAAAAAAGCAACGGTCAAGAGGGTTTTTTAGAATGGGTTTGATAAAGGATATTTAGAACATGTCAACGTCGTTACGAACTGATTCTCGTTTTTATGGACCGGAGTTGCTGCAGATTTCTGATGCGGTTGCTCGTGAAAAGGGATTGGAAAAAGAAAAGATCTTGGAAGCCATGGAAGGTGCAATTCAGAAGGCCGCGCGTTCGAAGTATGGCTATGAACACGACATAAGAGTCAGTATAGATCGTAAAACCGGAGAGGTTTCCATTCTGAAGTGTCTGACCGTGAAGGAAGCTATTGAGAACGAATTCACGGAAATCGCTCTGGATGAAGCCAAGAAAGTCGACGAAAATGCTGAGTTGGAGTCAATATTATCCACCACATTGCCTCCGATAAATTTTGGAAGGGTTGCGGCGCAGGTCGGTCGTCAGATCATCACCCAAAAGATATACGAGGCCGAAAGAGAAAAACAATACGACGAGTTCATTGGAAGAGTTGGCGAGATAATCAGCGGTGTAGTGAAACGCGCTGAATTTAGCTCTGTTACTTTAGATATAGGAAGAACCGAGGCCATCATAAAGAAAGATCAGCTCATTCCAAAGGAAAATTTCCGAGTGGGAGACAGAGTTCGCGCGCACATAGTTGACGTTTCTCGGGAGCCTAGAGGCCCGCAGATATTCTTGTCCAGAACGCATCCGCAATTTCTTGCGCAATTGTTCAAGCAGGAGGTTCCGGAAATCTATGACGGCGTGATAGAAATAAAAGCTGTAGCAAGAGATCCTGGCAGTAGAGCGAAAATGGCCGTTTACACCGCAGATACAAGCGTTGATCCGATCGGCGCTTGCGTTGGTATTCGCGGAAGTCGTGTGCAGGCGATCATTCAGGAGTTGCAGGGCGAAAAAGTGGATATCATTCTCTGGTCCGATGATCCAGCTACGTTTGCCGTGAATGCTTTGGCTCCGGCTGAGGTCTCCAGGGTTGTTATGGACGAAGAAAACAGGAAATTCGAGGTCTTGGCTCCGGATAGTCAGCTCAGTCTGGCCATAGGAAGGCGTGGACAGAACGTTCGATTGGCGTCCATGCTCATAGGCTGGGGTGTGACCGTCGTTTCGGAAACTGAAGCTACGGAAAAGAGAAATCAGGAATATCATTTGCAGTCGAGGGCGTTTATGGAGGCTTTGGATTGCGATGAAGTGATCGCGTATCTGCTTGTTACAGAAGGATTTTTTGAAGTTGAAGAGCTTGCAAATACTCCAAAAGAAGAGCTTGCCTCCATTGAAGGATTTGATGAAGGGCTGGCCGAAGAGCTGATTTCCAGAGCTCAAAAGCATATGGCCGTAAAAGAAAAAGAAATTTCCGATGAAATAAAGAAGTTTAAAATTGATAAGAGAATAAAGGCAATCGGTCTGTTGTCCGATAAGATGCTGCTGAAGTTGGCGGCTTCTAAGATTGTAAAGTTAGATGATCTTGCTGATTTAAGTGCTGACGAATTGGTAGAGATCTTGCCCGATCTTAATGCGGCCACTGCCAGTGAAATCATCATGAAAGCTAGAGAACATTGGTTTAATTAGGGTAATTGGCAGGAGCAGGAGATAATAGTTCATATGGCAGAGGAAAAAAAAGGCACTTTGAGTTTATCTCGCGCCACAGATGTCAATAAGGGGTCCGAGAACATAGCTGGTAAGGTCAGACAAAGCTTTTCTCACGGAAAATCCAAGGTTGTTACAGTCGAAGTTAAGAAGAAACGAACTCCGGGAATAAGTCGGCCTGCCGGCGTTGTGACGGACACGCGTAATAGTGGAAATCTCACAGGGCGGGAGATGGAAACTCGCATAAAAGTCGTACAAGACGCCATAAAAGAAGAAAAAGAGCGGGCGGAGCTACGCATAAAGCAGGAACTGGAAAGAAAATTGCTTCAGCAAGAGGAAGAGCGGAAACGAAGAGAAGAAGAAGAAAAAGCTCGAAGAATTCAGCAGGAAGCGGAAGATGCTGCCGCAGCCGCTGCTGAGGCGCAGAAAGCTAAAATGGAATCAGTTCCCGAGCCGCAGATTCCTGTAGATAAGGGCGGTGTTGGAAAATCTGCTGTAAGAAGCGATATTAAGGAAGTTCCTTCCTACGGAAAGCGTGTTACGCCATATAAAAGTGGTAAACATTCTTCTGCGAATTTTGTCGAAGAAGAAGATGCCATAATAAAAGCCAATGCTGCCCAAAAGACGCTTGTCGTAAAGAAAGACATCAAAGAATTGAAGGGGAAATACACATCTTCCTCCGCTCGCGTTTCGATTTACAATCCGTTCAATAATGACGAAGAGGGGCATGTCCGTTCATATTCGGCCATGAAGAGAGCGAAGCAGAAGAATAAGTTCGCCAATAAAAGTACAGATGATCAGAAGGTGGTGCGTGAGGTAATTCTGCCGGAAACCATCAGTGTTCAGGAGCTGTCAAATCGAATGGCCGTGAGAACCGGTGATGTCGTAAAGGCGCTCATGAAGCTCGGCGTCATGGCTACGGCCAATCAAATTATAGACGCGGATACGGCGGAAATACTGATCATGGATTTCGGACACAAGATGAAAAGAGTCAGCGAAAGTGACGTAGAAATTGGTATGAAGCTTGATGACGCGGATTCCGATCTGCTCTTTCGTCCTCCGGTGGTCACGATTATGGGACACGTTGATCACGGCAAGACGTCTCTGCTGGACGCGCTCAGAAAAACGGACGTGGCTCTGAAGGAAGCTGGCGGCATAACCCAATGTATAGGAGCCTATCAGGTCACACTAAAGGACGGTCGTCGCATAACATTCATTGATACTCCAGGACATGCTGCGTTTACGGAAATGAGATCCCGCGGTGCTAATATCACGGACGTCGTGGTGCTGGTGGTTGCTGCCGATGACAGCGTGAAAGATCAGACGGCGGAAGCTATAAATCATGCCCGAGCTGCCGGTGTGCCAATTGTCGTTGCCATAAATAAAATGGATAAACACGGTGCCAATCCTGATAATGTGAGAAAAGATCTGCTGAATCACGAGATTGTGGTAGAATCGTTTGGCGGTGACGTTATGGACGTGGAGATTTCTGCGAAAACTGGATTTAATCTCGAAAAATTGGAAGAAATAATTCTGCTGCAGGCGGAAATGTTGGAACTCAAGGCGAATCCAAACCGTTCAGCAGAAGGCGTGGTCATAGAATCGAGAGTGGAAAAAGGGCAAGGGCCAGTCGCCACAATTCTGATAGAAAAAGGTACTCTGAAAATAGGAGATATTTTTGTCTCTGGAAGTGTTTTCGGAAGAGTGAAAGCCATAAAAAACTACCGCAACGAAATTCTGAAGGAATTGACCCCGGGATCTCCGGGAGAGGTCGTTGGATTCAACGGCAGCACGATTCCCGGCGATGATTTTGTCGTTGTTGGCGATGAGAATAAGGCTCGAGAAATCGCTACGTATCGTGATAGAAAGAGGAGAGAGCAATCGTGGGTGGTTTCCTCCCGTGGCAGTGTGGAGCAGATGTTCTCAAAACTGGAGACAGACGAGAAACTCAAAGTGCTGTCGGTTATCGTGAAGGCCGATGTGCAGGGATCGTCCGAGGCGATTTGTTCGAGCATACAGAAGCTTTCGACGGAGGAAGTGGCCGTCAGGGTCATTCATTCGGGCATTGGAGAAATAACCGAAAGCGATGTGTCTCTTGCGAGGGCATCGAACGCACTGATGCTTGGTTTCAATGTGCGGGCGAACACGCAGGCGCGCGATCAAATATCCCGCGATAAATTGCAGGTGAAGTACTATTCGATAATATACGATCTCATTGACGACGTTAAAGCGCTTCTTTCGGGAATGTTGACGCCGGATATCAAGGAAAATATTTTCGGATCAGCAGAAGTAAGACGCACGTTCGACGTATCTAAGCTCGGTCGAATTGCTGGCTGTCTGGTGCAGGATGGACTCATCAAACGCAATGCCAAAGCAAGATTAATAAGAAACGGAATCGTTGTGCATACCGGCGACATAAAATCCGTCAAGAGAATGAAGGACGATGTAAAAGAGGTAAGATCCGGGTTCGAGTGCGGTATATCTCTTGAAAATTACAACGACATACATCTTGGTGATATCATAGAGTG
Source organism: Alphaproteobacteria bacterium (assembly GCA_025998735.1). GTDB lineage: Bacteria > Pseudomonadota > Alphaproteobacteria > UBA3830 > UBA3830 > BNWE01. The sequence continues at coordinate 5,847 of BNWJ01000066.1, forward strand.
TTTCGAACTGGAGGAAGTTGCTCGTCAACTGTAAAAATCATGCAGCAGAAAAAAAATTCTAGACAGCAGAGAGTTGCTACTGAAACAAAGAAGATTTTATCGGACTTTCTTTTTAAATGCAATGTTTTTGACGATGATTTCACCTCCGTGGAGCCAGCCCTGATATCCATAACGGATGTCATCGTCAGTTCGTGTCTGAAACACGCCAAGATCTTCGTCGTTTCCATTTCCAATAAATTTACCAACGAAGACTGCATTTCGTTTTTGCAAAAACATTCGCCTCGGCTGAGATATCACCTGGGATCCAATCTGCGCCTGAAATCAGTGCCGGATCTGCAGTTTTTTGTGGATGATTCCTTCGAAACCGCAGAAAAAATCGAATCTTTGCTGAGGAAGATATCAACTAGTGATATGACGGTGGGTTACGCGGCGGAGGCTTAGCTGCTCCGCCGATGGTTGTGAGGATCGGCAAAAGCGGCTGCTTTATTATAACAGCAAATTCAAAAAAGATGCGTTCACAGTGGCAAAATAGTTAACTTTGCTAAAGCAGGTTCTGCCATTTTAAGCCAATGAATCACTTCTTCTTTCTCAGTTGGCGTATTCTCCCAGTTTGGGTGTGTAATGACATAAGATCCAACATGCCCCAATGCACCGTAACATTCTATATCTGGGTTACCAAAGTATCCCGAATAATCACCGAGAAGTTTAACACATTTCAAAAGCGTTTTAATCTCACGCACAGGCGTTTGTTTAGCATTCCAGTTTGCAAGTCCTCCTATCAATTTGATAGCGTCTGGTGAGCCATGTAGTCCATCATATCTAAAAGTTACGTCATATGGCTCTTCGTTGGTGGAGAGTGCTGAAGGCTGCATAGGATTTGTAGCGGCTACCGCCGCGGCACTGCTGCTTGAAGATGAGCTGCTACTGCGACCATTACCCACAATAACTGCCGCTGCGGCACTGGCTTGTGTGGCCACAAATTCCAACAGAGGTTGCACTTCTTTAAGATACTTAAGCACTATATTTATTATATTTACTTTTGCATAACCTCCGAGTACGTCCTGTGAAAGGAACACATAGTCACTTAATTTCTTGTCTAATTCAGAATATTCAGTTGGAAAGCCACTAGTACGATGCGGTGTATACAAATATTTTTCGGCGTATTTTAGCGTTTTTACAATTTTAGTTACTAGAGGGGCAGAGATAGAAGTTGCATCTGGGCAATTTTTAAGTCCATCAGTACCATTACTGGTTATGAATGAATGAACAACATCTGAAGCTACAGGCAGGGGCTTTGTAGTTCGCACGTACATGGAATAAACTTCGAAAGGTGTAAGCGACATCATTGCTATTACACAGGCGCTACATATCAGTTTTTTCATTTTTAACGCAGTGAGCGGGTTTTTGCGATAAGTTTTGCTTTTTAAGCTTTAATTAGGCACTGTTTTCGGCTTTTATATAATTGACATTACAAAGCTGGAGGAAACAATGCCCATTGACGATTTTATCAT
>BNWJ01000067.1 GCA_025998735.1 Alphaproteobacteria bacterium
CAACTGTTGGAATTCCAAACCAAAACGTCATTGCTCAAGGGTATATTTTTCCAGCGGATATTAATGTAAATGGAACTCACACTCGTGTTTTATTTGGGGATGCAACGTCACGTTGCCCGATTTGGCTTGAGGCGAACGTTGAATATGCAATTGTGATACTCACTGACGATCCAGAAACGTCTGTCGCTGTGGTTGAGTTGGGAAAATTTGACTCAATCCACAATACATGGATCGCAAAACAGGCGTATCAAGTAGGGGTTTTGTTGAGTTCTTCGAATGCAAGCACTTGGACAGCGCACCAAGAGCTTGATCTCTCGTTTAGGTTGTTGGCTTGCAAGTTTACGGAAACTGAAAATCAGATAAATCTTGGAACAATTACAGCTCATGAAAATACGGATTTGCTGACACTTGCGAACATCGAACGCGTTTCATCCGGAACCGATGTCGAATTTATATATACGGATTCAGACGGAAAAATCAACACTCTTGCAGAAGATATGCCTGTGCAACTCAAGGAAAAAATCGATGGCACAATTTCTGTAAAAGCCAAACTGAAAGGAACGCAAACGCAATCTCCGGTTATATACCAGGGCGTGCAGACGGTTTTGGGCACCATCGATGAAACCGGTGACTATGTTACACGCGCAATTACTGCCGGAACAAACGTAAAAATTTCTGTTACATACGAAAGTCTTACACCTGGAAACTCCAGCGTGAAAGTGTATTTGCAAAATACGGACACAACCTGGACGCTAGTTGATTTGAATACAGGAACTCCCGTCGGCGACTCTTGGGAAGAGCACAATCATGTGGCCGAAAATTTCAGTGGAGCCACTACGCGAGTGAAATTGGTTTTGGAAGGGAATGTTTTGTATCGGCCGAAAGTCCGAAATTTGAAGGTAATTGTGGTGTAGCCGATGATAGATAATCGCACAACCAACAAAAATTATCCGCTACCGCATCCGCTGAATATTGCGTCGCAAGATGTCGTGCGAATGCGCGAAGCATACATCGCCATTGATGCTGACATGGAAAGAGTCGATGCAATTTGTACGCGAATGAGCGATACGTTTGATCGGGAAAAGTTCGAAAAATTTTTAGGTTTATGGGAGTGCGAGCCGCACGGGCGCTAATGGCTTCGCCACCAGATTGCAAGGTATGCGAGATGTACTTGAAAAAAATAAATGGGTCCAGCGTCACGCTGGTGGGAGGTAAAAAATGAGTGTTACTGAAGAAACTTTAAACGCGATTCATTCCAGGTTGCAATCGCTTTCGCAAGATGCAACTCCAGAGCAAGTCGCATATTTAGCAAAAGCGTTCGAAGCTGTAGCGAGCAACGGAAAAATGATCGACATAGTCAACTTGACCGACCAAAAACTGGAGGAGATGTTAGCAAAAACCAACGAGCATTTGACGGCGCTGTCGGTTCATAATGAGACATTTATCGCTGACTTGGGAAGCTTGAAAGATGAGGCGTGTGACGCAATTGCAACAGTTACAAATGAGAATCTACTGTCCATAATCAATTTGGTTGAGGCCAGAAAGCCAGAGCTTGCGGCACTTACCGAGCAATTTGCAACCGTGAACGATGTCCCGACCGGATCCTCAATTTTGAAGGAAATAACGAAAGAAGGAAATCGGATAAAGTTCGTTCAAGATGGTGCATTGCCGTTTGTTTTTGGAATTTTGTCGAGACACAACGATTACAGCTATGGCGTCGGCAGTTTTACAACGGAATTGGGAACGTTTGGTACAGCTAGCGCCGCTAATGAAATGCTGAAACTTCTGGCCGGAGCTCATGGATACACGACTGAATATGCAGGGTTTTACAAGGAGCCAAGTCTGTGTTTTTTACAGGGGACAAATGGAATTTTTGTTCAGAAAGAAATGTATCTGAAATATGCGAGTTCCACGACTATGTACACAAACCCATACGCTGCACTTGGTGTATTTTTTATTAAAAACACAACGGATCTAGCAATTGCCACGACAATTCAAGTTGGAGGAAGTAGCTATCTGGATGGTGGAGCAGTTCTAGTTGGAACACCAAACTCAGAAATGGAAGAAATTAGTTGGCAAAATATTTATACAACATCGGCATCTGCCAGTAATTTTACTGGAACAGCCAGTTTTAATGTACCAGCAAACACAACTGTTGCGATACTCATATACACGTCCAGCTATTATTACACAAGTACTTACAGTTACTACGTGCAATTTTTGCACTGGTACGTGCATAGTTTTAGGTCTGGAACTTTGGTCAATGGCCTGGAAATTGATGTTGAAAAAACATTGAAAGCCTGGCAGTGCAAGGGATTGAGTAGTACTTACGATTTGTGGAGATAACCATGAAAGTATCGCAGAAAGCAATCGAACTGCTGCAACAGAGACTAAAAAATCTTGATGTTTCAGTGGAAAACATTGAGTTAGAACAACTTGCAAACGCAGTCACTGCAATGTCGAAGTTGGAAACGACTGACGGTATTTTGGCTTTAGGAGCATCGAAACTTGTTGAAATTTTAGAGTGTAGCAACGAAAAAATCACTGAAATTGATGATTTTGGTAATGGAAAGCAAACGGAATTTCTGATTGCTAAAGATAGCAGATTGTCAGCTGTTTCTGCCTCAAAATTAAGTAGTTTAGCCTCGGTATCTCAGATTTTTGCAGAAAAACAAGCCGAAATAAATTCTCTAGTTAATGATTTTGCAGAGATGAACGATGTACCAGATGAGTCAACAATTTGTTCTGAAATTTCAAACAATTTAGAGCAATACAAATTTTTAAATCCTGGCGATCTGCCGTTTATTTTCGGAATTTTGTCGCGCTATGACGACTATTTCAACGGCTCCACAATTACTTTAACAAACAACTGGATGCTAGAATTTTTGACCGGATGCCACAATTATGTTGCAAACACAACCTACACGGGGTTCTACTTGGCACCAAAACTGTGTTTTTTGCAGGGAATGCAGGGGAATTTTATCAAAAGAAAGCACTACACAAAATACACATACTCGACATCTCAATATCAGTATCCATATGCAGCCGTGGGGTGCTTATTCGTAAAAAACACGACGGAATCAGACATAACTTCGCCACTTACTTTTGGTTGCTCAAGCTATGGAAGTGCAACCGGTGGTGGCGCAAGCGTGTTTGTTGGTGTTCCGAATGCAGCAACGGAAATAATAGATTGGACAACGGTGTATTCGTATACTAGCTCATCATCAGGTGTTTCGCTCACGGTAAATATAACAGTACCAGCAAACTCTACGGTTGTAGTGATGCTCTATTCTTCGTCCTACTACATTGCCGCTCCAACCGATTCCAGTTCCGTATCTTACAAATATCATGCGCAATTTCTGCATTGGCGACTGGTTAAAATTAGGTCTGATTTTTTGAAGGATGGGCTGGAGATTGATGTAGACAAAACAATGAAAGCTTGGCAATGTCCTGGTTTTTCAGACGCTTTTGAGATTTTTAAAACTACTGATGCAGCCACTTAAATTGAGGAGGAAAATATGAAAGTATACATAAGATTTGAAAACGGAAGGCAAATTGAGGCTACGACGCTGGCGTCCAAGCCTGCTGGTGAAGGCTGGAAGGCGGCGCCAGCGGATTTCGATTTTGGAAAACGATATAAGCTTGTTTCTGGAAAAATCACTGAAATTTCAACAGATGAACTAGCCGCAACGCGTTTGTCTGAAACAAAAGCAATGGCGACGACTGAAATTTCAATGCTTGTCGACAACGCCAGAAGCAAATATGTAGGAAATTCACCAGCGAAGCAAAAATGCTATGAGCTGCAAGAAAAGGCTGCTCTTTCAGTACTTGAGAATGCCGAATCGCCACTGGGTTCTTTAATTCAGCCACTAGCGGAAGTTCGAAACATAACCATTTTGGAAATGGCACAGCTGATTTTGGCTAAAGCACAGGTTGCAAATCAGAAAATCATTTGGGCGGAAGCAATGGAAGACAATTACAAACTATTGATAGAAAATGCTGAAACTCTAGAGCAAATCGACCAATTGCTTGTAGAAATATCAACAACACTAAAAGCGGAGGAGAACTAAACATGTCCGAGAATTTTTTACATGGAGTATCTGTAGTTGAAGTCGATAGTGGACCACGTTCGATTCGCGGAACCTCATCGTCTGTTATCGGAATAGTGGGCACGGCAGAAAATGCTGACGCTGAGGCGTTTCCGTTGAATAAACCAGTTCTCATTAGCGGAAGCCTGACGGAGGCGGCTAAGCTTGGAAATTTAGGGACTTTGCCGTCTGCAATCAATGGTATTTTTGCACAGGGTGGAGCAAATATTGTTGTAATTCGAGTCGCTGAAGGTACTGGAGAAACAGCAGAAGCAGACACAATTGCAAATGTAATTGGCGCTGTAAATGCAGATGGAACCTATAGTGGAATGCAATCTCTGCTTGCAGCACAAAGCACTCTTGGAGTGACTCCGCGCATTCTTCTGGCTCCTGGATTTAGTCACAATGAAAGCGTTGCGGTTGAGTTTTTAACTCTGGCAGAGCGTCTTCATGGTATTTTCATTGCAGACGCTCCAGATATCGAGGCCGACGCAGTTGATTTTGCAGACAATTTAAGCCATTCGAGGGCATATGTTGTTTATCCAAAAGTGATCAATACCAAAAATGAAATCGTTCCTGCAAGCTCATATGTCGCTGGAATTATAGCAAAAACCGACAATGAAACCGGCTTCTGGTGTTCTCCCTCAAACAAAAAAATCAATGGCATCATTGGACTTTCGAAATCCATCGACTTTTCACTCGGTGATTTTGCGTGTAAAGCGAATTACCTCAACGAAAATAACATTGCGACAATTATCAACCAGGACGGGTATCGTTTGTGGGGAAATCGCACATGCTCTTCAGATTCCAAATGGCAGTTTCTTTCAGTAAGACGCACTGCCGACATCATTGACGACAGCATTTTGAGAGCGCATCTGTGGGCGGTAGACAGGAATATCGTGAAAAATTACGTCACGGACGTTGTGGAGAGCGTAAACGCATACCTTGCAAATTTGAAGTCGCTGGGTGCAATCATAGATGGAAAATGTTTTGCAAATGACGAGCTCAATACGCCAACCAATATCGCAGATGGAAAAATTTATTTCGATTTTGAGTTCGTGCCGTCGTATCCAGCAGAAAAAGTGACATTCCGGTCATATTTGGATATAGGGCTTAATAGTACATTTCTTGCAGTTTAAAAGGAGGCATCATGTTACCGAAAATACTTAAAAATTTCAATGTGTTCGTTGATGGGCGAGGCTATGCCGGAAAAGTTGAAGAGATTTCTCTGCCAAAATTATCTTTAAAAACCGACGAATTTCGAGCTGGTGGAATGGACGCGCCAGTTGAAATTGATCTTGGCATGGAAAAATTGGAGGCGGATTTAACTTTCGCCGAATATGATTCCGAGCTCATTAAACTGTTTGGTCTGACCGAGGGAAGTGAAACGTCTCTGACTTTGCGCGGCGTTATTCAAAGCACTGGAAATGCAGACTCTGTAATCATCAATCTACGGGGCATGATTAAGGAAATGGACTTCGGCAGTTGGAAACCAGCGGATAAGGCGACGCTCAAGTGCTCGATTTCATGTGCCTACTACAAGTTGTCCATTGCCGACAATAATCTCGTTGAAATCGATGCCGTAAACATGATTCGCAAAATTAATGGAGTCGATCAATTGAGCAGTCATCGCACGATACTTGGGATCTAAAAGGAGGAAAAAGAGTATGGAAAAAATAAAACTAAACGAGCCAATCAAAATTGATGGTGTTTTGGTACATGAAATTTCGTTGCGGAGACCAAAAGTTCGGGATCGCCTTCTGGTTGAAAAAGGAAACGGCAGCGATGCCGAAAAAGAAGTGAATTTCATAGCAAATTTAGCATCTATCACTCCAGAAGAAGTACAGGAAATTGATCTGCAAGATTATGCAAAAATTCAAGACGTGTTGCGCAATTTTTTAGTCCAGCCGGATCGGCCTCAGAATTGAGGCGCGCTGTGTTGGCGATGGCATCCCATGCGAATGGTGGAATTTCCGAATGGTTGGACATGGGGTTAGATGAATTTGTGCTTTGGTTGCAAGACTTAAAGGAAATAAATGGCAGATAACAAACATCAAGTTTCGGTTGTAATTGGAGCGGCTTTAAGTAGTGGTTTTAAAGAAGCCATTTCTACAAGCCAAACCGATTTTTTTAAACTTGGTGGCATAATAAAAGAACTCGACTCATCAACACTTGGAGTTGCAAGTAAATTCCAAGATCTTCAACGTAAAACTCTGGAGGCCAAAAGAGCGTGGGTAGAGTCAGAAGCGGAAGTTAAACGGCTGGCCATAGCACTCAAAAGTACCGAAAATCCATCGGCAGCAATGGTTCGTGAATTTGAAAAATCGAAAAACGCCGCTGCAAAAGCAAAGGATGCCTACATCGGAAAACGCGATGCATTGCACAACCTTTCCGAGCAAATTAAAACCAGCGGAAACGATATTGGCACGCTTGTTTCTCAGCAATCCAAGCTTGGATCGTCGATTGCGAATTTGAAAACACGCTACGGTGAGTTGAATAAAATCATGGGACAACGCGATGCAGTTTTGGCTCAGCGAGCTAATCTTCGCGGTCAAATGATGGACGCGGTTGCGTTGGCGGCTACGCTTGGAGCTCCAATCAAAGCTGCGGTTGACTTCGAATCTGCCATGGCAGATGTGGCGAAAGTCGTTGATTTTCCAGAGCCAGACGGCCTTCTAAAAATGGGAAATTCCCTGAAAGAAATGTCGAGAACGATTCCACTTTCGGCTGAAGGACTGGCACAGATTACAGCGTCTGGTGGACAACTTGGCGTTGCATCAAAAGACCTTATCGGCTTTACGGAATCGGTAGCGAAAATGTCCACTGCGTTTGATATGACAACCGCGGAAGCTGGCGATGCGATGGCTAAATTATCAAACGTTTTCCAGATTCCGATTACGGACTTAACGCAACTTGGAGATGTAATCAACCATCTCAGTAACAATACGGTCGCAAAGGCAAAAGAAATAATTCCGGCATTAAATCGCGCCGGAGGTTCGGTGAAGTCATTCGGATTATCTGCGCAACAGGCATCTGCGCTGGTTGGAACAGTGATTGGTCAGGGAAATAGTGAAGAAAAAGCGGGAACAGCCGTCGACGCAATACTTCGAACGCTTGTAACAGCAGAGAAACTCGGTCAAAAAGGTCAAAAAGCTTTTGGCGCGCTCGGCATCAGTGCGCAAGAAATGAAAA
>BNWJ01000068.1 GCA_025998735.1 Alphaproteobacteria bacterium
CTCTGCGAGAGGACATGCGCAAAGGCTTCACTTTTGGCGGAATTACTTTCGAGGAATATCGTGGACAGGCAACGGATCACAATGGAACCGTTCGTAGATTTATTGGCGAAGGCGAAGGTCATTGTTTCCCTATCGGCACAACCGAAAGTTTTGTTACGTATTTTGCTCCGGCGGATTTCAACGAGACTGTGAACACGCTGGGGTTGCCTCTTTATGCAAAGCAATGCCCACGAAAATTTGATCGCGGAACTGACTTGCACACGCAAAGTAATCCGCTTCCGCTGTGTTTGCGTCCAGGAATTTTGGTAAAACTCACCGCGGCATGAGGTGGCAATTATGATGAAAGAAGCAATTACAAGAGCGCTTGATGATGCCTTTGAACATCTTGGTGTTGAAGTAATTTTTGAATCGGCAAATGCTTCATCTTCATTTCCAATTGTCGCGTTGGTCAAAGAACCGGAAGGCATTTATGAAGTCGGCAGCTCACGAGTCATAGGACAGGTTGCCGAATTTTCCGTGAAAGCTTCCGATGTAAAACCGAAGATTGGAGACACAATTTTTGTCGGCACAAAAAAGTATAAAATTCACGAGGAGCCTTTGTTGAATGCATCGAATTTTATCATCAAGTTTCAGGCAGTATTGATTGAGAGAGGATCATGAATCAATATTCAATTAGCGCTGCCGAATCAATCGTAAAAATCACGCAAAGCATAAATGCACTTCCGGAGCAAGTTGCGATCGCATCGATGCGCGCATTAAACAAAACGGCAGCTTGGATAAAAAGCAACTGCGCTCGGCAAATTGCCAAAGAAAAATTGTTGAAGCTGAAAATCATCAATGACAGAATCCGAATTATCAAAGCTGGTACTGCAAATTTGCAGGCGAAAATTCTAGCAGACGTTGTTTCCATCCGAGCTCGTGATTTGGGAAATTTACGACAGACATCTGGTGGAGTGGCTGCCGGAAAGCATTCATTTGAAAAGGCCTTTGTCGCCACCATGCCAAAAACCGGTTACAGAAGCGCATTCAAGCGCACAACCAAGAAGAGATATCCAGTCAAGGAAATGTGGCTGCCGATTTACAACGAAGCCACGCAAATAATCGAAAAAATGATCGATGCGGAAGCTTCGGCAATATTTGAAAAACACTTTTTGCATGAATTGCGATTTATTACAGGTGCAATATGACCAACGTGACGTTGGATCCTCTTAATTTTGCAGCGATGGATAAAATAAACGGGTGCAGGGATCATCCCTGCCAACGTGACGTTGGATCCGTTTTCTGTTTCGCTACAGGTGCATTATGAAATTTATTTTGAACGCCATTAAGAATGAAATATTGCAAAAAATTCCAGAAATAAAAACATGCATCGCTTATGCAAAAGGTCGCGAGGAGCTAGACGCGCCGGTCGTTTTTCTTGGCATTACAAATTATTCAGCTGGCCACGATCCAGCGACAGGACAACTTTCATTGGTTGCTCATGTGGAAGCTAGAGTTGCGATTGATTCAACTATCGATGATGCAGAATTTATCGTGCAAAATCTAGCATGCAAAATTGCAAATGTTGCTCATCTAAATTCGTTTGGACAGGAAATTTCTCCAGCAGTAATTTCATCCATTTTAAAAGATGAATTCCATCCAGATTTTGATGCTTATCTTTGTTGGCTAATTGAATGGAGCCACGAAATGCATGTTGGCGAATCCGTATGGAACAATGAACAGCTTCAAATTCCAGTGCATACAATCGTAATTAATGGAGACGATCATCATGCAGTCTAGTTTTGCATTTTCCGATCTGTTTCGACGCGTCGCAAATTTAATTCGGATTGGAAAAATTTCTGAAATCGATGGTGCGCAAGTTAAAGTTGAAATTGGAAAAGTCAAAACTAACTGGCTACCAATTGTTTCTACTGCTGGAGATACAAGTTGCTGGATTCCAATTTCCGTTGGCGAACAGGTTGTTGTGCTGTCGCCTTTTGGTGAAATTTCGCAGAGCGTCGTTCTGCGTTCGATACATTATAATGCGTATGATGTGCCGGAAAATGAAAACGATATTTCGTTTAATGCAAAAGCCGATGTAAAAGCAGATGGCGATGGAAAATTTGAAGCGTCATTTGAAAATGGTATCGAGCTAAAAACAAACGACACATATATATATGTGCATGATGGCAATATGCAATTAAAATCTGGCAATGCTTCGATTACCATCGACAATAACCAAATCGAAATTTCATCTGGAAATTCAGGCATTACACTATCGTCATCTGGGATTCAACTATCTTGCGGAGCGTCGTCAATTGATATGTCCAACAGCAATATTTCATTGACTTCTACAAATTTGAGTTCAACACCTCCGTTCTGCAAATGTATGGGAGGGCTGTAAAAAAAATGAAAGGCATGAGTCGTGAAACGGGAAAATATTTGAACGATCTCGATCATTTGAAGCAATCCATCGTTGATATTCTGAGTACACCCATAGGTAGTCGTGTTATGAAAAGGGAATACGGTTCACGACTGTTTGATCTGGTCGACAAGCCAATCAACAAAGAGCTATTTCCGCAAATTTATGCTGCAATTGCCGACGCTCTGCAAAAATGGGAGCCAAGACTGAAGCTTGAAAAAATTACGATTACAGAAATCAAAGACTCTCATATTTCAGTGTCTCTGAACGGCGTTTATTTACTCAACGAACAGAAAATAACTCTGGAAGGACTTGTGATATGAGTATGAATCTAAGCGAATTGCAAGCACCTCAAATTATAGAAGAAATGACATTCAGCGAAATATTGCAGCGCATGAAAGAAACGCTAATATCTTTGGATCAAGAATTTTCTGCATATCTTGAAAGCGATCCGGTTATAAAATTGATGGAAGTAGCAGCCTATCGTGAGTTGTTATTGAGAAGCCGAATCAATCAAGCGGCCAAGGCAAATTTGCTGGCTTTTGCAACTGGTTCAGACCTCGATAATCTTGCAGCGTTTTATGGAGTCGAGCGAAAAGAAAACGAATCTGATGAGGATCTGCGAAATCGTACACAACTAAAAATTGTGGGGTGGTCATCGTCCGGCAGCAAAGAAGCATACGAATATCATGCAATAAATTCCGACCAGCGAGTAAAAGAAGCCAAGGCCGACTCTTCGCAGCCTGGGCGTGTGCGCATTTTGATTCTGTCGAAGGAAAACGGAGGTGCTGTCTCGGCCGACCTTCTGGAAAAAGTTACGGCATACATGATGCGCGAAGACATTCGAATGCTGACTGATACCATCGAAGTTGTTGCCTGCAATATGATCGATGTGAATGTGAAAGCGAAAATCACCTTGATGTCCAGCGCTTCGCCGGATATTTTGGATACCATAAAAGCATCGTTTGTCGCTAATTTTAGCAAAACCGCTGGGCTCGGAGTTAGCATTTCGCAGGCTTGGATTATATCGAATTTGTTTTTGAACGGCGTGAAAGATGTCGAATTGATAACGCCTACTGACGATATTCTTGTTACAGAAATCGAGTGTGCTCGCCTTGGGGTTGTGGAGCTAATTAGATGAGTTTATTACCTCCAAATTCTACAAAATCCGAAAGAAACATTGCCGAAGCCATTGATTACAAAGGAAATGCGGATGCTTTGGCTGGATTTAAATTTAACGCAATCGGAGCTGGCGATGTTCTAGATTGGGAATACTCGCTGGCGCAGATAAATATCGATGATTTTCAAGAACGTGTATTAAAAGGACTGGAATTTCACCGAATTAGAGGCACGCCAAAGTCATTGAGAAGCGCACTATCATGGTATGGATTTACGGACGTTTTCATCGAGGAAGAGTCGCCTGGGGCACATTTTGCTGAATTTCAAATTGGCCTGAATGAAGTCCCAAATAGTTTTGGCGTTGACTCAATCGTCTCAGTTGCAGAGCTTGCAGCGCCTCTGCGATCTCGACTTAGCCGTATGTATAACTCGCTATACGATGTACGCCGGTTCGTATTGGACGGATCGAAATTCGGAGATTTTTTGTCGGATGACTCTGGAGTTCGATTGCAGGGCGACAAACCGAAGCTATCTTTCGGCCGGCAAAATTTTGATATTGCACGACTGCCTGAGGTTGTACTTGAGCAACACAACCTCCGAGAGCATTTCAATGCTGCCAAAAATATCGATACCTATAGATTGGATTTTGCAAATCTTGACGATGCTCCAATAGACGCTGTCAATCGCGGGAGTGTTTTAGTGCATGTGAGATATGCTTGGAACACGCAGTCATTTGAAATTTTTCCAGGAGAATTGCTGCTACCGAATATTTTTGCAAAAGCGTTGGTGGTGCTTTCGGAATCGGTTTTCGGAGATACAAACTCGTGTTTATCTGGAGGCTATGAAAAAATTATCGAAGAGCCATTTGTCCTTTCGTTCAATTTGCTTTCGGAAAATAAAAATACCATAGAAAAAGTGTTGGTCGAAGAGAGATTTTTTCGAGAAAAATTGTCTTTGCTTTCAATTGCTTGCGACGATTTTGTTCTGACATCGGTTCGTAATAGAAATTACGTTGTTGCGTTTGATGACTATGAAACAAATGTCGATGGCGCATTCCTTCGAGATCACGCTGAGATGGTCGCATATCCAGGTGCCAATATTTGGCATGATCATCGCCATTTTTGTGTTCCATGGGATGCGCAAAATTATACAAAAATCAGAGCAACATAAAATTTTTTTAAAATTCCGCGAACAAAACATTTCCGAATCTCAAATATACATAATGTGGGTATGTTTGGGATTTTCGAATGGCGATATTAACACAATCAGGACGAGCGGCAATTGCGCAGAGCGTGAAAGATCAGGTGATTCACATAGCCTGGGGTCAAGGCCAGCTTGAAGCTGGACACGATGATTTTAGTCCAGAAGACCCCACGCAAACAACTCTAAAGAGTGAAGTTGGACGACGCATTGTCGATGGAGTTGTATTTTGTGTTGGTGACGACGAAGGTGAGTTGGTAACTCCGACCGGACGTTTTTCTGCCAGCGAAGAGCCAACCAATAACCTTTTCATTGAAACGACATATGATTTTGAAGATGCCAGCGATCATACGATTCGCGAACTTGGGTTGTTTGTGGGAACGAAAACGGATCCAGACCTTCCTGTAGGCCAGAAATATTTTCTTCCGGCAGACATTGTCGACCCTGGGATTTTGCTGTTACTTGAGCACTCGGTGCCGCTGATTCGCACTTCGGCAACGCGTGAAAAATTTTGCTTCGTCGTTACATTTTGAGTGGAGTTTTATAATGCCGGCATTAAAGGATTTTTTCAATCGATTCGATTCCAGCAAAAAATACACGATGTTATTGTTTTTGGCGGGCAAAGGTTTGCAATCAGCGGAGCTGAACGAAATTCAGGAGTGTGCAAGGCAAGCTTTAAAAGACATAGGCAACGCGATTTTCAAAGACGGCGATGTAATCAGAGGTTGCACATGCGTTGTCGATAATCAAGCGGGAGCTGTAACCGTCGAAGCTGGACAGGTTTACTTAAATGGTTCCATTCGCGACGTTAACGAAGGAAATTTCACAATTCCAGTCGACGTTTCCGTAAAAATCGGCGTGTATTTTAAAGAGAAAATCGTCACAGAATTGGAGGATCCAGAACTTCGAGATCCAGCTGTTGGTACACGAAATTATCAGGAAACTGGAGCTGCGCGACTTAAATATAGTCTTGTTTGGGGGTTCCAATCGGAAGGTGTAACGCCTCAAGCATCTGATCTTGGAGAGTTTTTTGCAATATATAGTGTCGAGCATGGCGTGCTCGTGCAAAAGGCATTGGCTCCACAAATGGATTCCGTCAGTACAGCTTTGGCCAGATACGACAGCGAATCCCATGGATCATTTTTAGTTCGCGGCATGGGCGTGACTTGTTTGGGAGCGTCCGGCGCGGATCAGATTTTTACAATTAATGAAGGAAAAGCCCATGTCGACGGCTACGAAATTGAGTTGGCGCATTCTCTAAGAGTCAGATTCGACAACGAAATTGATACCGAAACAATAGAATCGGATCCATATGTTTTTGAGCCGAATGCGCAGGGAGTCATGACCGTTCAGCTGAATCATTTTCCTCTGGCGTCTGTAACTTCGGTGGATGTGACGGCTCAAAAAACAGTGAATCTGACTCATGGAAGTTATAGTGGCGCGCTTGATCCGATTCCTTCGACTTCGGTGCTTGAAATTATCCTTATAAAACAAGGCGGTACTGTTTATACAAAAAGCACAGATTACAAATTGACATCTGGCCAGGTCGATTGGTCTCCGGCTGGGGCTGAGCCAGCGCCTGGAAGTACCTATGAAATCACTTACAGACATCGAGCGAGAGTTGAGCCAACAAATATAACAGACACAGGCTTTGATATTTCCGGAGCTGTCGATGGCACTATGGTTTTGGTGACTTATTCATGGAAAATGCCGCGTTACGATTTAATCACGATTGACAACAAGGGAATTGTTCGGCGTATAAAAGGTCTTGCGCACGCTTGGACTCAGTCAATTCCAAAGGCTCCGAACGGGCAGTTGATCCTGGCGCAGGTTTTTCAAAATTGGACAAACAATCAAAAACCAAAGGTTACAAACACTGCGGTTCGGGTTACGCCGATGGAGGATATCGAAACGCTAAAAAAAATGGTTCTGAATCTCTATTATTTAATGTCGCAAGAACGTCTGAAAAATGACGCAAATGCCAGTGATCCGAGTACGAAAAAGGGAATTTTTGTCGATCCGTTTTTCGACGACGACATGCGAGATCAGGGAATTTCTCAAACCGGAGCGATTGTCGATAAATGTCTGACTTTGCCTGTTCATTCAGAAGTCCGTGATCTCGCCAAAGATCAAAAAGTGTACCTGCTGCCGTATGTGCTGGAGCCGATTATATCGCAGGAGTTGCAAACGGGTAGTATGAAAATCAATCCATATTGCGCATTTGATCCAATTCCGGCGGATCTGCACGTTACGCTAAACATCGATCACTGGACAGAGGTTGAAACGCAGTGGTTGAGTCCAATTACCGAAAGATTCACTAGAGTTGTGTCATGGATTGCTCCAACTACCACAGAGACTAGCACGAAAACTTTAGTCTCAAATACGAGCAAAAATGCTGAATTCATGCGGCGGATAACGCAAAAAATCAGAGTCGAGGGACTGAAACCAGGCGAGCAAATTACAACCATAGAATTTGATGGAATTCCAGTAAATGTGGAGGCAGCATGATTTTTAAGGAAAAATATGAAATGAAACCTAC
>BNWJ01000069.1 GCA_025998735.1 Alphaproteobacteria bacterium
AAGGCGGATACTCCAACAACCAAGCAGACGCTGGCGGAGAGACGAAGTACGGCATTTCCAAGCGCAGCTATCCGCATTTGGACATAAAAAAACTGACTCAAGACCAAGCTCGACAGATTTATTTCGTAGACTTCTGGTTGAAAGGAAAATACGAATCAATCAACAACGAAAATGTTGCGCTGAAGGCATTTGATCTGGCCGTGAATGTTGGAATTCTACAGGCAAACAAACTAATCCAGAGAGCGCTGCGATCCACTGGAATTTCAGTAACAGAAGATGGAATCGTCGGGAAAATCACGCTTGCAGCCATCAACAACGCTGACAGCACCAATCTGCTGGCCGCTCTGAAATCAGAGGCCGCCGGATATTATCGATTGATTGCAAATATCAGTCCATCACAACAAACGTTTATTAGACCTGTTGCGTAGGCCTATTTTTGGTCCTGATAATCAGTGACTCCAAGAGGCTTTTGCAACAGGTCTATTAATGGCTGGCTCAATCGTGCATATAGTTAAAGGAAGGAAAATCATGCTAAAAGACTTAATTTTGAGCGAAAAAACCAAAGGAACTATCGCAATTATTGCCGCCATTGTGATGTATTTCACACCGGATTACATCGACGCAATAATCGAAGCCGGACTCGCAGCTATTGGTATTTCAAAGCTCGTGATTAAAGAAGAAGAGTGAATAGAAAATTGCCGTTTTTATCGCCATTTGCCCCAAAAATAAAATCGTATTTTAACGAAATGTTAATATATTTCTGCGACAATAAAGTACCATATGTGGGGAAATGAAAAATGAGGCGTTTTTTGATATTAGGCTGCTTATTGGTTGCGTTTTTCGTGACTGGTTTTGGAGCAGAGGCAAGTAGTTTTCAGAAAAATGGAAGGCCTCAATTCTGTGCTAAGTTACTTCCGGTTAAGACAATCCACAGAAGAACCTTTTCCGTAAATAAATACGAAAAATTGGTAAATAAATTTTATAAACAAAATTATCCAAATGAACAGGTTCCTGACATTCGAAAGGAGATTGTTGTTCCAGCTGCAGAATTATGTCGTGTCGGAAAAATGCTGGGGTTTAAGGAATATAATGTAGGAGAAGGAAAAAAAGGAATTCCCAGCATAGATCTGTCATGGCCCAATATAAAGCGAGTCTTCAATAAGAAATATAAAGAAGTATTAAAAGAAAAAAACAAATGTATCCGCGCCAGAGCGGAAAAATTGAGATCTATAATTAAAGCCACGAATAATGCTTCGCGCAATAGTTTTTCGCTAACGTCAATTCAGGAGTCAAAAATAATTGATCTTTGCACACGGGAAAAGGATTGCCTTTTTGATTTGAGCGAGTTGGAGGAAAACTATCGTGTTGGTTTCGAAAAACAGCTGTTGCTGATATTGAAGAACTATACGGGTTTTCAGAGGATTATGTCGATGTTGGCTGTTGGCATACTAAACTCGACGCAACATGCATTCGTGCAAGATTTTAATAATATTGCTGTTGTAGTCGATGACGAAGAAGGAAATAGCTTTTCGGAAGCAGACAGAATTCTGCGCCTAAAAAAGTGTGTTTTTGAAGGAGATGACTTTAGAATTCTTCATGAGAGTACGCATGCATATCATTATATGGTACTGGGATCGTTAGATCTAAGTGCTTGTAAATCAGCATATCCGGTATTGGTGTCAGATAACGCAGATCTTTTGAAATTTTTTTATCCCATGCTTGCTGAAGAAAAAATAGATAAAGCCACGAAAGAAATTGTTAAATGGTTAGATACATTTAGTGTAGATGACTTAAGAAGTCTGGCCTTAAAAATACCATTAGAGCCATTTAAGCCAGTTGTTAATGCCGGACTTGGCAATCTTGTGTTTTCAAATGGCAATGTAGATATAAAAAACACACTTAGCAAAGAACAGCTAGCAAAGGCGATTTACGTATGCTACTCCTCTCTTATTCTAGTTGGCACAAATCTCGAGAATATATGGGAAGATTGTGAAGAGATGTTGACGATGACTGGATTAGCGCCCATAACAGATGGCTACAACACATATCTTGTGGAAGACAGACAAAACGAAGAAATTTACAGAACCAAACAGCAGGGAAATTTGAAAAATGATGAAGGGCGCTATAGTCAGTTTACTTTTCATGCCGGCAACCATGAGACCAGACTCATAATTTCCAATATAGCTACCGCTCTCTCCTTTTTTCACGTAGGATATATGAAAGCACAAGGTATACTGAAAAAAGAAGATATAGAAAGGATATTGAAATATCTCCAAAATTTGTATGCAAAGTGTATGAACGCGCAAGGTACGCAAAAAGAAAATCTTAGGCCGGAAAAATTTGGATTCACAAGTGGCAATTTTTCCACGGTTGCCAAGCGTGAGAGTGACGATGGGACATTTAATTATCTCTCTAACTCGTACGCAAAGTGTATGAATATACAAAGTACAATAAAAGAAGATATAGATACTTCACTTAAACGAGAAAATTTGAGATTCAATGATACTTCCGTAGCTACCAAATACGACGAGAGGATTTCTCGTGATATATCAGCAAATCTTGAAAACGACAATGGCTTTTCTCCGTTGCATGTTGCCGTGCTGACCAATGACCTAGATGAAATAGGGGCATTATCAAACGATAGAAAAAATCTGAATCTAAAAGATAAAACTGGCAATACTCCGCTGCATATGGCTGTGGAATATGGAAGCAAGCAGGCAATAGAGATTTTGCTATATTATGGAGCAGATCCAAATGCTACAGATATGAATGAGGAGACTCCATTGCATCGTGCAATAAACTCTAAAAATGTTAAGGCGGTAAAAGCGTTACTGAAGAGTAATATTACCTACGATACCATTATGGATTGCTACGACAATGCGGAGAATCTCAGCAAAAATATCGCTAACTTGCTGCGTGACAGAATGGCGGACTTGAAAACTAAGAGACACAAAAAACAGAGAAACGATTCTCCAAGGCGATCATCAAGCAGAGAACATAGAAGAGATTATGATGATATGGGGAGCTTTGATGGACAATTCTGCAACTTTGATTAACTGTTTGCAATTGTTGAAGATTGCATATTTAAAATTTTACTATGGACAAGAAAATAATATGGGACAGGCTGGTGTAGCAAATGTGTTTTCCAGAGAATGATATTCCTAGAGATATTTTGCGCGTTGAACTCGAAAGTAGTGAAATCGAAAACATAGCTGCCACTGCTTACGCAGCATTTAATAGAAAATGGAAAAAGACAATCGCTGATATCGTCGCTAGGAATTCTTACAAAAGTTTGGGCTTAGACGAGCGTGATTGGAAAAAAATTGAATCAATTGCAGATTGCAATGCAAGCAGTTGTATTTTTTGCCAGGGACGTTTGTCAAAAACAATTGGCGAAATATATCTCATACTGATAAAAGCGGAAGATCATGTGAAGCATATTGATGATTATGCTTGCATAAATGAATCATTGCTAAAGCTTTCGCGATTGCGCGATTGCGTTGATTTGTATCTTTTGTGGAATCTTTTCGATTTGACTAAAAATCGAGAAGCACTAGAGTACATGTCACTGGAAACTAGCGTAATTTTCAACTATTATGCAGTCTGTTGTGATGTTGCTATTGGCAAAGGCATTGTAAAAAATCTCGACACTAAAAAAGGACTCGAAATGTCACGCAACTTCTTCTTGGATGCAGCGAAGTGGATATCTTCACGTGCTAATGAATTCCCTGATTGCACCAAGAAAAAGCAATACACGAAATACGAAGATATCATACAACTACTAAGAAGAGCAATTCGGCGCGGTCGGTTTCATCTTTGAAAAAACAAGTGCCAGTATCATTTGCGTTAACGCTATCAAGCATCGATTGCACTGTATGTGAGTTCATTTTCAACTTAATTTGGTATACTATTGTGGATAAGATATAGGTGTAATATGTTAAAAAAACTGAGCATCTTTGCAATAGCATTATTGGTTAGTGGTTGCGAAGAAAAAAGTCAAAGCCTAACAATGTTGATGCTAACAGTTGCAAGCAATCCACTCCAGAAAAAAAGCCTGCTACAAATGATGTTAGCGTTCAGGAATTCACACTGGAATCAAAAAAGAATGGCGAAAAGTACAAAGTTGCTGTAGTTCTTGAGAAGGACTATCATGAATCAACGGAGAAGTCGCCAGTCTTATGGTGTTTTGGCACAATCGATGACGCTAAGGAAATTTGTTCTTATGGAATGGGAATTATTGTTTGGATAGATACAGATCTTAGTAAAGTAAAAACAAATGAGGATATAGATCGTATTTTTGAAGATGTTCTCGTTCCCTTCATGAGCAAAAACTATCGAACCAGCGAAGATTATGGCTGCGGAAGATTTGCCGATAGCAAATCTATGGGTGGACGTTGTTTTGCCTTAACTCATTTTAAACTCTCTGAAAATGGGACGCTAAGAGGTTTTGATAGCCTTGTCTTTCCGCAAGAACATTTAAAAGAAATTAAATCATTAAGAGAAGCAGCAAGAAAAAATCGCAAATAAAATATATGTGTTTTTTCCGCTATCTTCAAGTCTTTTGAAAGCAGCAAGATAGTATTGCTCAGCAGTTTCTTCATCCATTTTTGTTGTCTCCATCATAAAACAGTGTTTTGCTTAGCTCGGCTCTTATATTTTCTTCATTTAGATCGTCATCGGACGAATAGTTCATAATATTTTCTTTGATTTGATCATAATAATTTGCGGTACCGCATATACCAAGGAACACTCTAAAAGGAATAAAAACGATGGCTATTCCCACATAAAAAATTTCAAGCGGAAAATTTTCTCCGAAATAGGCAAATGCGCCAAAAAGAAGAAATGGGAAAAAAAGCGCAGAAAGTACCATCTCGAAAAGCAGCAAAAATGCGCATTCACCAAACATTTTTCTATAGCTACACCACAGAATTCCCCCTAAAAATGCCGCCCAATTCCAGGTGTTTTTTCCGCTATCTTCGAGCTTTTTGAAAGCAGCCAGATAATATATTCCTCTGGCGTCATGTCTGCCCATTCAATTGTTTTATCTTCATTCATTTTGGTTATCTCCATCTCAATAATCAAAGTGTTTTGCTTAGCTCGGCTCTTATGTTCTCTTCATTTAAGTCAAAATCAAAGGGTGGCTTAGAACTCATTTCCCACATAATAGAACTTATTGACGGATCCTTGCTTCTTTCAATGTTTTTCTTCACTTGATCATAATAAAATTTATTGCTGAGCCATCCCAAATGCACTCTAAATATGGCACAGCCGAGAACTAAATATGAACAAAAGATCCAAGGCGGTCCGCTTTCGCCAAATTGACTGAGAAACAGAAAAATGGCAAGCATCATACAAACGAAAAAACTCACTACATCGCAAAACAGAAAAACCATACAATTCATAAACATTTTTCTGTAGCCATACCACAAGAATCCTCCGAAAAATGCAGCCCAATTCCAGGTGTTTTTCCCGCTATCTTCAAGTTTTTTGAAAGCAGCTAGATAATATTCTTCTGGTGTCATGTCTGCCCATTCGATTACTTTATCTTCATTCATTTTTGTTGTCTCCATTTTAATCTTAAATAAGATATATGGGCATTAACATAAAAATCCAAGACATTTTACGAATTTTCATATTTTTCCAAAACCGCTTTTTGTTTTTCACAACTAAAATCAAGATTGCTGGATACGTGATGCAGCGCATAAAACGATGGATCGAATATTGCGCTGGTACATCCCAGCATGTTTGATAATGTTGTCGATATCCAGCCTATAATTTTTCCAAACCAAAATGGTAACGTAATTGACTTGAATTTTTTCTGCGGAAAATGACGCTTTGCAATTGATCTGTAATATTCGTCTATGGTGATTTTTTTCTCGTCTATTATATTAATGGCTTCTCCGTTGAAATCGTCGAAAACTGCGGTCGCGTAAGCTACTTTTGCGACGGTTTCTACGTTTGCGTCTGGCCATCGATTTCGCCCTTTCCACTTGCCGAAGTTTACGATAAAAGGAGACGTTGCCAAAAAATCCAGCACTCGTTTTTCTATCGTTTTATCGCCTTCTCCATATACGGCGGCCGGACGCAAAATGACATATTCGTCTGCTGGAATGTTTGCGGTTATCCATTTTTCGCTTTCCACTTTATATTTTGGATATGGACTCAGGAAATTTGTTTCAAACGGAAGCGCATCCTCATCTTCTCCGGAAAAATCCTTTATGCCATAAACATCGGTGGAAGATATGAAAATAAATTTTTTCGCATACAAACGTGAGATCTTTTTTACGGATTCAAAGTTTAGTTTTCTGTAGATTCCGTCTGAACCAACGTCAGATGCCAATCCAGCAGCGTGAACAACAATATCAGGTTTTCTACCGATTTTGGCCAATATTTCCTCGGCGATATTATCCGACATAACGTCTCCGCGTATTATCGTTAAATTACAAAAATCATCAAACTCTTCTGGAATGTGTCGATGCACAAGCGCATAAACTTTCCAGCCGTGCTTAATAAAAATTTTCACGATGTGATGTCCGATAAAACCACCGGCCCCCGTAACCAACGTGACGTTGGATCCGTTTTCTTTTTTATTACCTTCTTCAGTGTATGCAAGATGTGCTTGCGAAAGCAGGGGGACGTTGGATCCGTTTTCTTTTTCGCTATCGTACACAAAACTCACTCCCAAATGCTAAAACAATTTCAACATTGCAAATATACCACCTTCATCTATGATCTACGATGGCATTGTCGTATAATGTGATAATATTATGGAGAACGCAGTGAGCATGTTTTTTATGAAGCGATCATCTGGTCGAAGTCGATGTCACCGTTGATCAAGAAAGCGATGGTATGAGCGCAGAGTTTTCGTCTAATTTTCGATATTAAACGCCACATATTT
>BNWJ01000070.1 GCA_025998735.1 Alphaproteobacteria bacterium
TTGCCAAGCTGACGATACTTACCCTGTTGTATACTCTGAACATCTGCAACTGACTAAATCTTACTGCGATATGGCGGACGCGAAGGCTATTTTGCAGGAAAATAAAAATGGTATCGCTGACAGACTTGCTAAATCAATAGAGGGTAATGCAAATAAATTGCTTGACGGCGTGATGTTTGAAAAATTTGGAAAATACCAGCTCCAGTCGACCATCGCAGCTATTAGATCATTTCAGTCAGATGGAGTCGTTACAGGACCGCCAGCTGCTATAATTGATCTCCATGGCAGTTTGTGTTGGCTTGCTCCGTTGGAGGATTTTTATAATTTCAACACTACAACGAGCCTTGTCTTTTTAAATGATGATGTAGTACAATGCGACCGCTGTTAGGTGCCCTATGTAAATGTGGTTTTTAGATTGTGAGCGATTTAAGAAACGGAAAGAAAAATGCTAAGAAAATTACTTCTATGCCTGTGTGCGCTTCCACTTCTTATGAATGAGTCATACTCCGCGTTATCAGTGGGTCGCTATTCATCGGATGCTGAGTATATCAGTAATAATATCAAATTTTCGGAAGAATTTCCTCCAAATGCATCGTTGCCTAGACCTGCTGTACTGGCTGAATTAGATTTCGAGAAAGTTCGATGCATTACGATTCGCTCCATAATAAATGGCGTGTTTGCAGAAGAAAGTAAAAGAAGACCTTATTTTGATATGTTGGAAAATCCGAGTTTACTTCTTCAGGCCTTTGCAAAATTTTTGGAGGAATCAACCTTTAAAAAAATGCAACTGCATATAAAAAATATGTATTCGAAACCGTAAAAAATGGCTTGTCTGTCAGGGCGTACCGAGAAGATATTGTGGAATTTTTAGTGGCACTGGAATACAGAAGAACACTTAATCCTGCATTCAAAGTGTTTTTTAGTCAAGTAGAACCAGAAAGCGATACAGTCCATCTCAAAGAAACATACAATCGCAACGATCTGACTCTGGAGTTCGAAGATAGCAATGGAAAACACTACAGAGATAAATGCCCTGATACACACGTGAGTTTTACGTTACCTGAATTATTCGATATGCCTTTGTGGTGCGGCTTTGCACCAATCAGGAGCACTATGAACGATACTTATGTGTTGGGACATGAATTTGGTCATGCAGCTCATGATATGCTTGGAATAAATGCTCCACGCACATCATTCAACAGACATATTGCCAACAACTTTATGAGAAATACATTCTTTCCGTTAATTGATAGGGTACAACGTGATTATATGGGCCAGTTAGTTCCAGCATTGAAAACTATGATACAACAAGGAATTTCCTCTAGAAAATACAAAAATGAAGCAGATTATTTTGCCGAGAAGTTGCAAGACATAAAAAGCATATATACTAAGAATAAATTGCAAGAGGATGTTAAAGAAGCAGAAATATCAGGAATTGCAGCACTTGAAAAAGCAATAGCCGACAAGCAAATAGATGATGAGTTTCATGTAAATGCAGTTAAATTACAAATGAAACAGAAGGCGTTTTCCGTATGGACGAATCCGGAGGAATTGTTTCGAATAGCAGGGATATCATTTTACAATGGATATATTTTTGTCCATCGTGGGAGCGACTTGAATTTATTTGTAGAATGCCTTGTTCCATTTCGTACTGCTCATATCATGGATGATGAAAAATTATTAGCCGAAGATAAAACACCGCTCTCATCTCTGGATTTTGCTCCATCAGCCAATTATATCGCCGGATTGTTTTACTTGCACGGATACGATTTTGAGAAATACAAAGCAGATTTAATTCAGAAGCAACGCAGCGGCAGAAAAACTAGTTTCTTTGATTAACTTGCTGTTTTTCGAAACGCAGGCTGCTTTCCGTTGCAGCCTTATCCAGCAAATGGATCCAGCGTCACGCTGGCTTAGCCCTTGATGGAGCCGGCGGTCAGGCCAGATATGATTCTTCTCTGGAAGATTACGACCAGCATTACCAGCGGAAGCGTCACAAGGACACTGGCTGCCATGATTAATCCCCATGGCAGTTCATGCTGACTGGCTCCACTAAACAGCGACAGGGAAACCGGAACTGTTCTTGCCTGATTGGTATTTGTGAATGTGAGTGCAAACAGAAACTCGTTCCAGGCTGCGATGAACGCCAATAAACCGGTAGTCACAATGGCTGGTCCTAGTATCGGCAGAAAAACCTTGGTTAGAATAGTGTATTTATTGGCGCCGTCCATGATGGCGGCCTCTTCTATCTCTTTGGGAATACTATTGATGAAGTTCGTCATTATCCAGAGTGTAAACGGAACTGTAATAATCATGTCAGCCATAATCAGGGCGGATTTTTCGTTATAAATGTTCAATACATTTATGAGCTCATACATTCCTGATAAAACAGCCACATGTGGGAGCGTTGTTACACTGAGGGCAATCATCAGCACCCTTTTTCTGCCGGGAAATCTATGGCGCGCCAATGGATAGGCAGCCAAAAGGCAGATGAATAGCGTCAATAAAGACGTGAGAGTTGCAATCACTGCGGAATTCCAGAAAGAGTAGCCAAATGTCTCATCGCTAAAGACGTACTTGTAATTATCAAATGTAATTTTCGATGGGAAAAATTCCGTGGAGAACAAACTTGCACCGTCCCTCAGAGACGAGACAATCGCCCAATAAAACGGAAACAAACAGCAGGCGGCAACAACAAGACACATGGCAAAAAACATGGCGCTTTTTATCCATCTTTTGTACTTCCATCTATTTTCTAATTTAATCATCAGCATTAATCCAAACTATTGAGCTTTTTCTTGTTGAAAGAAATGTATAATATACTCAGAAATGCTATGAAAAACAGCAAGGCAGTTGCTGCCGCTGATCCAAATCCGACATCCTGATATTCAGCAAGATGTCGCCGAGCAAACACAGACATGGTGGCATTTGCGTTGTTTCCGCTACTTAATATGTAGACCAAATCGAAAATTCTTACGGCATCCAATGCTCTGAATATAACAGCAACGATTATGGTTGGCTTCATCATGGGGAGTATAATGCTGACGAACGTTTTTCTAAAGGGAACGCCATCCACTTCTGCCGCTTCGAAGCAATCCTGCGGCATCGATTGCAATCCAGCCAGCAGCAGCAGCGCCATGTAGGGAGTCGTCTTCCAGACTTCTACAACTATCATGGATATAATACTCAGGAAATTGGATGCCATCCATGCTACTGGCGCATCAATTATGGAAGCTTTCATGAGAAGCTCATTGATAATTCCGTAGGAATCGTTCAGCATCCATCCCCAAATGCGAGCGGAAACAATGGTGGGAATGGTCCATGGAACCAGCACTACCGCTCTCATTATTCCTCTTCCCTTGAAATTACTGTGAAGTATCAGGGCAACTATCATGCCAAATATCGTTTCCAGCGGAACCGAAATGCCAGCTATCAGAAAAGTATTGAGAACGGCTTTCCACCAATCTCGATCACGAGCCAAAGATACAAAATTCTCCATGCCAATGAAGTCCGCATGATTTAAATTATAGATACTAGCATTGGTAAAACTAAAGAATATGCTTCTGAGCAATGGCCACCCGGCGCACAAAATCAGCACAAGCAGACACGGAGAAAGAAAAAACCAATTGGAAAGATCAGTTTTTTTCTCTTTAGCTTTGGAAGTCTCCAGTTTTCGACATCTCATTAACAACTACCCAAAAAACACAACAATTCTAAAATCCAGACACGTAGTTCACTATACGCTTAAAAAAACCAACTTTACCATCATCATTTGCAGCGTCAACACTTTTCTCGTTTTGTTTTTTCTTCAGGAGAGCATTCAATTTATCGTTCAGTCGCTTCATCAGGCGCTGCGGGTTGAAATCTTCCGGATTTTCATCAAGACTGTCTGTCAGAATTGTGTTGATGGTATTGAATATTTCCGAACTGGCTTTCGAGTAATTTTTCCCAAATGCTTTGGAAGGCCTTGCAACAGCGTTCAATAGTGACTCCCGCATACTGGCTATAAACGGATTGACTTCTAACACTTCTTTGTCGCTGTAGAGACTCTTGAAAGTAGGCAGATATGAAGATGCCACCCGAAGTTTCTGCTGAGCTTTACTGGTAACATACATGGCCAAATCCGCTGCCAATGCTTTGTTTTTGGAGAACTTGGACACCGTCATGAACCAGCCCCCGAGTGCGCCGGATTCCTTACCACCATTTGCACTTGGCGGAATTGGCATCATTCCGATTTTTTCGGCAACTGCAGTTGAAGGATCGTTCATGAGAGCGTAGGCATATGGCCAATTTCTTATGAATACGGCATTTCCCGATTGAAAAATGCCGCGAGCATCTTCTTCGGAATAGGTTAGTACGCCGCGATTGGTGATATTTTTCAGACACTTTATGAGGAATTCAATTGCATATATTCCATTGTCAGAATTAATCTCGGCCACGCCATTTTTCACGATGGCACCACCGCAAGCATCTATCATTTCCAGGAAATTGCAGGTTAGAATTTCAAATGCTTTCGCCTGGAATATGAATCCATAAAACCTGTTTTTCTTGGCTTCATCTTTGCGTTCCTCGGTCTGTATGTACAACGCAGTATCGTAGAGTTCTTCCAGCGTTTTTGGAACACTTCTGTTATATTTTTCCAAAAGATCCTTCCGGTAATAGAACAAACCGCAATCCGTATAAAGTGGAAGCGCCACCAGATGGCCATCACTGCTGTACATATTCTCTTTGATTATGTCGAAATAGTCGTTCATATCCAGATACTTAGCACAATATTCATCCAGCGCTGCAAGACAATCGGAAAACACACCAACCCAAGCTACATCCATCTGCAGAACGTCCACGTCAAAACTTTCGGCTCCAAACCACTGCTGATACAGCGCGAAGCACTCGTTACTGGCGTGGGGAAGAGTGATTATCTCCACTTTGTGCTCTCCATTGTGTTTCGCCATCCACTCATCGACGGCTTTGCGCAACAACTCAAGTTCTACGCCTTTTGATCTACTGGTTATTTTTATGGTATACGCCTGCGCACAATTCAGCATTCCTGCGCTAATGGCAACTGCGATAAGTCTCAGATACTTCTTCATTATTACTCCAATTAGCTAGAAACAGTTTTTTTGGGCAGATCCAGCTTGATATGCAACTCTTTCAATTGTTTTTCCGAAACATTTGATGGGGCATTCATCATTAGATCCTGAGCCTGCTGATTCAGAGGGAAAGCTATCACCTCTCTGAGATTTGGTTCGCCGGCAATCAACATTATCATGCGATCGATTCCCGGAGCACATCCACCATGTGGTGGAGCTCCATATTGAAACGCGTTGAACATCCCCTTGAATTTCTCTTTGGTAACTTCCGGATCATAGCCGGCGATTTCAAACGCCTTCAGCATGAGATCCGGCTTGTGATTCCGAATGGCTCCACTGGATAATTCTATGCCGTTGCATACCACATCATACTGATATGCCTTGATTTTTAGCGGATCCATGTTTTGCAGCGCATCCATTCCACCCTGCGGCATGGAAAAAGGATTGTGGGAGAAATCGATGGTCCCGGTGTCTTCGTTCAATTCGTACATTGGGAAATCAACGACCCAGCAGAACTCAAAGCCATCGGAGCACAATCCCACATCGGTTCCCAATTTCTGACGCAGTTGACTGGATATTTTCTCGGCTTTTTTCTGCTGATCACAGACGAAAAATACAGCACCGTTGCCGAGACCGCTGCATAATGGCTCTTTTTCGCAATTGGTTTCGTCAGATCCGCTGCTCAGATCCTCATGTACATCGAGTACACTGCGGTCTTGCGCTGCGTTCTTCCTAGCTCTTGCAAAAAATATCTCATTATGCAGCGATCTCGTACCGTCCAAGTTCACTCGCTGTTTCAGATTGCCCAGCTGCTCTGCCGTGAGGAATTTCGCAATCGGCCCTCTGGATCCTTCGTCATTAAAGAGAACGTAGCCAAGTCCCGGCATTTCATTGTCCTTGGCCCAATCATTTAGCTTATCGAAGAAGCTGCGCGGATGTTTTTCGATTCCTGCAACTGCGATTGCGCGCACAACGGATCCTTTACGAATGGATTCCACGAACGCCGCAAAAGAGGAATCCGCAAATATGTCGGTCACATCTTCTATCAACAGCGGATTTCGCAGGTCTGGCTTGTCGCAACCGTAGTGCAACATGGCATCTTCATAGGGAATTCTTCTGAACGGATAATCAGAGATTTTCTTGTTGGAATATTCCTTAAATATCTCGTATATGACTGGCTCTATGGCGGCAAACACATCTTCCTGAGTTACAAAGGACATCTCGAAATCAAGCTGATAAAATTCGCCGGGACATCTGTCGGCTCGGCTGTCTTCATCACGAAAACACGGAGCTATCTGGAAATATTTGTCGAAACCGGCCACCATCAACAGCTGCTTGAACTGCTGGGGAGCCTGCGGCAGAGCATAAAACTGTCCCGGATGCAATCTGCTGGGAACAAGAAAATCTCTCGCGCCTTCTGGAGAGCTGGCGGTTAAAATCGGCGTATTAATTTCCATAAACCCGGACTTTGTCATCTTTTGCCTTATGCTGGCGATGATATTGCTGCGGAGAATTATATTCTTATGAATTTTTTCTTTTCGAAGGTCAAGGAATCGGTATTTTAGCCGGCTTTCCTCGGAGGTGTCCGAAACACTGCTTATGGACATCGGCAGATTCTCAACAAACGACAGGACCGTGAATTCCTCTATGCCAACTTCTATCTGGCCAGTTGGATTATCGTTGTTGATGGTATCGTCTTCTCTTTTAAGAATCGTCCCGGTTATCGTCACAATGCACTCGTGTTTGATTTTTTCAACTTCAGAAAACACATCGCAACTGGAATCGACAACACACTGAGT
>BNWJ01000071.1 GCA_025998735.1 Alphaproteobacteria bacterium
TGATGCTGTAGTTGTCGTACCCGCATTGCCACCAACAGTGATGTCTTTCCCGTCAGAAGTCTCCGCTGGCTTCGTCGTCGTTGTATCTGTCTTATGATCTTCACTACCGTCTGATGCTCGGAGTGTAAGCACCCCGTCCTTACCCTGGATATAACGTTGGCCAGGAACACAAGACGTTATATGGAACGTTCCTGGCTTAGCATAGTTACGATAAGTATATTCACCAATAGTGATCTCTTTCCGGGCAGAACGCTCCTCCGGCTGTGTTGATGCTGTAGTTGTCGTACCCGCATTGCCACCAACAGTGATGTCTTTCCCGTCAGAAGTCTCCGCTGGCTTCGTCGTCGTTGTATCTGTCTTATGATCTTCACTACCGTCTGATGCTCGGAGTGTAGTACAGACTCCAGATAGTGCAAATGACATCATTGTCATGGCACAGACGCTACATATCATGTTTTTCATTTTTCCTCCTGTATATAAAAACATGCAACAATTATATACCAAGAAGGAATAAAAAGTCAAGAGAAAAGCGCTTTTTTAAAAATATATATAAAAAATCTGATGATGTTTTTGCGAAAATAACAGATCATCAATGGCACAATTTTGGATAAGGTTTAGAAGCTAAATGTGCATAAATATGAAAAAAGCCTCTAAATTACAGAGGCTTTTCTTTTAAAGCTAGAGATTGATTTTTGTTCCAATCACATAGACATTCGCTTGGTTTATTCCAGTTGTAGATAGCTTGCAAGCTGCTCCGTAGGCTTGAGCTCTTGCACATGTGCTCGTTGAGATGTGATCATACTCCGCGTATAGACTTATGGTTTTATTGACTTCGTACTCTGTTGCCAGTGTGACGATGTCCGCATTAGACTTTTCGGTGTCAGAGAATTTTACGATGGACTTAAAATATGCGGCTGAAAACGTAAGTTTATCAAACGCATAAGCTGCCCCGATGGAATAAATCTTTCCGGCATCGGCGCCTGGTTTTAGACCGACTTCATGATCACCAAAAGTGTACTTCTTGGATTCATCAAAAGTAGTTATATCAGCCGTCGCATAACGTTGAGACCGTAGAGATTTTCCGCAATCTGTGTACCCCAAAGATAGCTTGAATTTCTCGTAGCCGATTGTGGCTCCAATGTTGTAGGCTCTGACATTGCTTACTTTTTTATCGTCGCTAATGCCGGATTTCCCCTTTCCAATCCACATGGCGGCGGCAATTTTGGCGTTAAATCCATCAGACTTCCCAAATTCATACGCAACTCCTGCGGTAATTATGTTTTTCGAATAGGCAGTACGCATGCCTGGAAAATTCGCTCTTTCATCGCTGATTTCAGTGCTACCAGGCTTTGGATGAAGTGTCTTGAATAAAGCGGTATCACGACTGTCAGGCGTAAAGGACAAGCCAAACGTAAATCCAGAAATATTTGGAGACAAGTAAACTATTTTCGCCGCTCTGCCATCATTAAACATGAATCCGGTATCCACAATTGAACCAGCGGACTCGTTATAGAACAACCCTAGATTTCCGCTGTCTGCTCCTCCATATCCAACTAAAGAGTCGCCACAACAAATACTGAACAAATTGGCTGCAGTTTTTGTATAGCCGATCTTCAGGGTTCCAAATTTCTCAGATCCCAGGAAAAGGCTCGAATATCTTAGAATTGGACTTCCACCTTTAATTATGGCTGAGCAGGTTCTAACTCCAATGTCAAATCCATACGAGCATTCATCAACCTTGCCGCAATATTTTAAA
Source organism: Alphaproteobacteria bacterium (assembly GCA_025998735.1). GTDB lineage: Bacteria > Pseudomonadota > Alphaproteobacteria > UBA3830 > UBA3830 > BNWE01. Next base: position 1,757 of record BNWJ01000071.1, read on the forward strand.
CCGACATCTCCTTCCAACATAGATTCGGCTTCATCATTACTGCCTTTCACATCTTGACTTACGTAAAGCGAGGTGAAATTCAAGCATCCACTAATAGTAAATGGACAGTCTATTTCAGCTTCCTTAAATTTGTCGTTGATGATCTCATGTAACAACTTATCGTCATTGGGCTTTTTTGCATCTTTGTTCTCTGCTTCCAAAATATTTGCAACTGAAAACAACGATAAAAACACCATTTCTCTTAGATTCATTTTATAATTCCTATTACTACATTTACTACATAAACATTTCTTTTTTCAGATGGATTTTGTCTATATCTTCATATGTTTGCCTCCATTCTGCATTGCAATTACAATAAGAACTATACTTCCGGTAAAAAACTTTAGGTCAGATGGGGCCAGTCCAAATGATAAAGCTATCCCCTGAATCTGCTGATATACCAGGGCTCCCAGTAGTGGAGCAAGCAGCTGGCGATTCATTGTATGATTTCCCACAATGGCCTCGCCGATCATGAGACCGGCCAAACCATGGATGATAATTCCAATTCCCATGCCAACATCCATATAGCTCTGTATCTGCACCATTAAACTACCTGCTAATCCAGCCAATCCTCCGGCTAAAAACAATCCTAGAATGGTATTCTGTTTTATGTCAATTCCCTGCTTCTCGGCGAAACTCGGATTTAGGCCAACGGCTCTGAATCTCAGTCCGCGATCGGTGCGCAGAAACAATGCCAGCGGCAATACCAACATAACCAATATTACGCAAAGCACCAAAATATTAATTAAAATGTTCTGGCCAAACAACCCTGCACAATCAAATAATGCGATATTTGGCTTCCCCATAATACGCAGGTTCACACTATAGGCCATGGTGCTCAGAACAATTCCCGCTAGCATCGTATTAACACGGAATTTCAGATGAATAAGACTCGTGCAAATTCCCATTATTCCGGAGCATAGTATACTCAATAAAATTGCTGGCACCGGATGCAAGCCTATAGTCATACAAGTGGCGCATATTGCCCCCCCCAGAGGATACGATCCCTCGGTTGTTAGATCTGCAAAATCCAAAAATCGAAATGGAATCATAATTCCGTAGGCAATAATCGACAGGATTAGACCCTGCAGTAGGCCATTTAGCACTAAATCAATGGACATTTTCCCCTCCCGATAACAAGCTTTGGTCCTCATATTTATGGAATAGCGATAGCAGTGTCTTAGCATTTAGCTTCGCTTTTTCCTCTCCTCTAATATCAACAACTATTCTACCTTTGTGAAGCATAATCAAGCGATTTCCATATCTGATTGCATCTTCCATGTTGTGTGTAATCATCATGGTTGTAAGCTGCTGCTCAAGTACGGACTTGACCGTGTATTCCATCAACGTGACCTGCATCTTTGGATCCAGCGCAGACGTATGCTCATCCAGCAGTAGTATTTGCCCTCCGGAATTGATTGCCATGAGCGTCGCGATGGTCTGTCTTTGACCGCCGGACAGAGCTCCCAGCGGCTGATCGATATACTTCTCCAGACCAATATTCAGCGCCTCAATCTTTTTCATAACCTCTTTTTTGTAGCGGCTATAGAACGAGAATTTCGGCTTTTTATTTCTCATCTGACTTAGCGCAACGTTTTCCAATAGTGTCATGGCGGGAATTGTTCCCCTATTGACGTCCTGAACGACCTGCGAAATAAGTCCGCGACGCTTAATTTTGCCTGAATCAGGCTTATGTTCGCCGCTGATTATCTTCAGCAATGTCGACTTTCCTGATCCATTAGCGCCGATAACCATACAGAAATCCTTTGGCTCTAGAGAGAAGTCTATCCCTTTTAGAACCGGCTCGAAAACCCCACTGAAGGATTTTGTTATATTATTTAACTGCAACATGATGTTTTACTCCTCACTCCACTATTGTTACATTTTTAGGAATCGTTAGGCCGAACTTTTCGGCTAGTTTCTTATTTACGAAGCACTGATGATCCCGAAGACTCGGGTAAACCGGCGCAACATTCTTTATATCGACGCCATTTAGCAGCTCGGCTACGAGTTTCCCGGCATTTTTACCGACGGACTCGTAATTTACTCCGAAACTTGCAAGTGCCAGACCATCACGCACCGCCTGCTCCTCCATATTGAACATTGGTATGTTCATTTTCTGGGACTCCGAAGCGATAATTGGCAATGCCGATTGTAGTCCGCTTGCTCCCACATAAATAAGATCTGCTTTTCCCTTTAGCTCCTGCATTCGGATGGGAATATCGCGCACCTGATCCACCGGAATTGCCAAAACCGACATGCCGACGGAAGAAGCCGCGGAGTGCATCATATTAACCAAAGTCAGGTCATTGCTGTCGGACGTCATATACAAAAGACCAACGGTTTTAGCCTGTGGCAATATGGTCTTGGCGAAAGTCAACAACGCGCCAAGGTCCTGCATGTCAGAGCTTCCGGTGACGTTTCCATCTGATTTATTTCTGTCTTTTATCAGTCCTGCATCGACAGGATCCGTTATGACGTTGTAAACCAGCGGGATATCGCTGATTTTCCCCTTGGCGAATTGCGCAATTGGTGTGGCCATGAGAACCATAACCGCTGGCTTGCTATTCTTTACGCTCGCCACCATTTGCGGAATTAGCGCATGATCGAAGCAAATATCCTTAATCTCATAGCGAACGGTTTTGCCTTCGATGAATCCCTGATCTGCAAGTTGCTTTTTGATTCCGACAATGGACGCCTCCATTGGGGGAATTGGGCCATAGCTAACAATGGCAACGAGCGGTATGTCATTTGTTTTTTTTATGCCGAGGACTAATGCAACAGCGGCGACGGTTAACGCAGCTGCAATAGCCAATAATGTCTTTCTATTCATGATGAACTCCATATCTATATGCGAAACGTATCAGTGCGTCTTCTGGACGCGATCAAAAAAAATTTTAGTTTGGAAAATAGCTATTAATTGGCCTGGTGGCCAAAAAATACGATATGGAAGAAGAATGTAAACGACCATCGAGCGCAAATATTAGAAACGACAGACGACAAAGTAGATACAATGTCCCCCCTCTTCTCTAAAATTTTAATCGCTCCGGTCATTCCGACACCATCAATAATTTCTCTACCATACACCACTATTATCCCCCTGTCAAGGTCCTTGCAGGACATGCATTAATGCTATCGCTGCTACCTTCTGATACGTATGCGTGTGCCATCTTCCATGTCAAAGCTGCTTCAACAAAAATAAACGAATTCAACTTCTCATTTTGAATGTGTATAGATGTCTCAGCAACATTTCAAAACTTTACTTACACTATAAAATATTACTCCACAAAAGTTACTTTTGGGTTAATTTTAACTCCAAATTTTTCTGCCAATTTCTTATTTACGAAGCACCTATGATCCTGAAGCGTCGGGTAAATTGGTGCGACCGTCTTTATGTCGGCTCCCTTTAATAGCTTTGCCACGAGTTTCCCAGCATTTCTACCGACGGACTCATAATTTACACCAAAACTGGCAAGAGCAAGCCCCTTGCGCACCGACTGATCTTCCGTATCAAACACCGGTATGTTCATTTTCTGAGCTTCTGAAGCAATTGTTGGCATTGCCGCATGAAGCCCACTTGCCGCAACATATATGAAGTCGACTTTTCCCTTGAATTCCTGCATATGAGTTGGAACATCGCGGATATGATCCACTGGAATGGCCATGACCGACATGCCTCTCGAAGCAGTTGCGGCGCGCATCAAATCAAGTAGTATTGCGTCGTTATTATCAGAAGTCAGACACAGAAGTCCAACTGTTTTAGCCTGAGGCAAAACAGACTTTGCAAAATCAAGTATCACGTCCAGATTTTGCATGTCAGAACTGCCGGTGACATTTCCATCCGATTGATTCCTGTTCTTTATGATTCCAGCGGCAACCGGATCCGTAATCGCATGAAAAACAAGCGGAATGTCGTGCACTTTTCCCTTGGCGAACAAAGCAAGTGGTGTGGCGACAACCACCATAACTTTTGGTTTCTGGTTTTTTAAAGCTGTTATCGTCTGCGGAATCAGCGCATGATCAAACGCAACGTCTTTAATCTCGAATCGAACCGTTTTGTTTTCTATAAAACCTTGTTCGGCCAATTCATCCTTGATTCCCTGTATTGAGAGCTCCAAATCCTGCAGTGGACCGTAATTGGCAATCGCAACAATCGGCAAATCTTCCTTCTTCTTAAAATCGAAAAATGTCGCGGCAGCCGCACCTGCTACCCATGCGGCCATAATTAATGCGGTTCTTTTGTTCATAGTAAGCTCCATATCTATATTTATTAAGTACCAGCGTTTTTAGAGGAATGAATTGTAAATAACAAAACCGCCTTTTAGAACGCGAGGATAAAAAATTGTGAGTTTGGGTATATAATAATCGGCTTTAAAGCCAATACAGATATGGAGCAGCGACGGCATGATTTCGCAAAAAAACAAGCGACAAGATGCTGTTAACATCAGTCTCCATGTTTTTCTCAAAATTTTCAACCATCTCGAACATAACGCTCCCTATAAAATCGATAACACTAGCAATATATAGCCAATAACGCCGACTGTCAACTCTTTTGATAAAAAATGTACGCGCAATTTGATAATGTCCGGTCGTGCAATTTAGAAATGTCCGGTTTTAGTGCAAGAACAAGCCTTCAGCAAAGCAGTACTTTTCTTGCAATTTGATTTGAACCCACAACCTTCTCCTCCGGATGGAGATGTCGGTAGCGTTTAATGAATTTTTATCACTTTCAATGTTATCATCTAATGGCTAAAAACTCAACTTTTTTGTTGTGTGGTTTTTTAATCTCTATGGGAGTTAGATTCCCCGCCGCTTGCGGCGCAAAAAAAAATCCTAAAAGCAGAATCCACTAAATACCCCGCTGCTCTGCGCTAATCTTGGCCCACAAAAAATAGAATAATAATCCAGAAAAAGAAAAATCGCGGTAGACGGGGTACGGCTTTGGCGGCCGTCCCCACCCCGCACGGAACCGTGCTGGCGGATTTCCCGCACACGGCTCTTGATATTAGCTTTGGATTTTGCTCCTATG
>BNWJ01000072.1 GCA_025998735.1 Alphaproteobacteria bacterium
AACTCACCTGACATTTCAAAATGCCTTTTCCATTGCCGCTCAGCACCAGTAGCTTTCGCTATCCTGCACCGCAAGGTGGTTTGATAAGTCTGCTTGGACAGTCCTTATCGGAGGGCCACTTCCTCCACCATTGTACGGCATGTTCTCGACCTGCTTGACGGGGATCCATACAGCGCACACATCCCCTACAAGTCCAAAACTGGCTACTGTCATCGCGATAGCGCAAACGGCCATCAATTTATTAGCTTCCATTTCGATCTCCTCATTAACAAAAAATTTGGCTTTTTGAAGACAACCAAAATGTCCAAACCTAGAATAATGTGTCCTGTTTTTAAATAAAAGTCAAGCAAAAATATGCAAAATTACAAAAACAAATGTCTTGACGAGCACACGCATGGTCAGCGGCCGTCTCAAATGCATCAATCTCACACAGTCGTGAAATCAGCTCTATGGAACGAATGAAATATTGTTTCTAACTTTTTGTGCGGTTTTATCTGGAATAGATATCATGTGCCTGTCATTTTCTGCTACAATAGTATAGAATCCTTAGGCGAGTTAGATTGAGGTATTTGGCCGTGAGTAATGAGATAGTTTCGATATTAGATGAAATAAATGAAGAGTTGAAACACGATCAGCAGATGGCGTTTTTCAAAAAGCATGCAACGCCGATTATTTCTGGAATTATTGCTGTTGTTGTTTTTATATTAGCCTATTCTTCCTGGCATGCGCGCAGGCATAAGCATATGGAAGATATAACAAATGCCCTGATAACTATAAATCAGTCTCCTGGTGTAAAAAGCAATCTGCTATTGCAGGAATTAATTGATGATGCTCCGGCTGAGTTAAAGCCGATCCTAATGATAATTAAATCCGGAAGGCAGCTGGCGATGGGAGAATTTTCAGAGGAAGTTCTCAATCCTCTGCTGGAGTTGTCGGCTAAAAGTGGCGTGGACATTATATGGAAGGATCTTGCGCTTCTGATATATGCCTCGTATCCCATGAAAAACTCTGATGATTTGCTTGGAATGCTGGAGCCTTTGGCGGCTGAAGGTCGTCCGTTTCGTTTTATGGCTCTGGAATTAATTGGGATGATTAAAGAAAATGACGGAAAACATGTGGAAGCTTTAGAAGTCTTTGATAAAATAGTAAGTAATGACGACGCTCCGAAAACACAGAAAAATAGAATTTCAATCGTGTCGAACTACATAAGAAACATGGGAAAACAAAATGAAAAAGCATGACAGTATAGCACTCTCGTCTTTGTTGTGTCTTCTGCTGGTAAGTTGCGCCGATAAGGAAACTTTGAAGGGCAAGCGGGAAGATGTAATCGCGTCGGTTGGCAGCAGTACAGGCATTGATAAGTCTCCAGTGGTAATCGATAGAGTCGAGTTTCAGAACAAAGAAGCGCCGCAGCCTTTTGTCAATGCATCTCACTGTTATGCTCCCCTGAAGCTCAGGACATCTATTGAAAATATTTGGACTACTGATGTAGATTTCAAAAGCAGTAAATGCGTAAGAATGACGTCATCTCCAGTAATAGCAGAAGGGAAAATTTTCTGCATAGATGCTGCTGGCATAGTTTATGCGCTAAATCAACGCAATGGCGATAGAATATGGAGGACAAGCACTCTCGTAAAAGGAAAAGACGGGCAAATCGGCGGAGCCGTTGCCTATGATAATGGAAAGCTGATTGTTACATCTAGTTTTTCCGAGTGTTTTTCGTTGAATGCAAAGACCGGCCGAATACTCTGGAGGATTAAACTGCCGGCCACATGCAAAGGCGATGGAATCGCCGTACATGATGGAAAAGCGTTTATCATGTGCGCCAACAGCAGTTTGCAAGTGATAAACATTGAAACGGGAAAAACTTTGTGGTCTCATTCTGGAACGGTTGTTGATTCAACATTTTTGGGAAGCTCCAGTGTAGCAATTGATGAGGGAGTCGTGTTCCTTGCATATCCATCTGGGGAAATATTTGCTCTGCTGGAGGAAACGGGAACACCACTTTGGGATTCCATGTTTTCGAAGTTTTCTCTAACGAATTCAGCCCATTCTTTTGTGCATCCTAGGGCATGTCCGGTTGTAAAAGACGACATCGTGTATTTCGTCGCATCCAATGAACAAACGGCGGCATTCAATAAGAAAACAGGAGATCGCATCTGGACGAGCAATTTCGGTGGATTGCAGACTCCGTCCGTAAGCGGCAACAGCATATTTATATTTAACTCAAAATCCGAGCTAGTGTGTCTCAATAAAGATACCGGTAAGCTTCGTTGGATCTGTAAGCTGGAGTCTGACATAGATTACTTGTCAGATTGGTACGGACAGCTCCTAGCGGGCGGGCATATCCTCATGTTATCACCCACGGGAAAGTTGCACTTTGTTTCGCCGTACAAAGGTCGGATTGAAAGAATAGTGGATGTCAATCAGGGAAAAGATAGTATTTCCATCAATCCCGTAATTGCAGATGGTGTGATGTATGTGCTGATGAACGATGGCGAACTTGCGGCATACAAATAGCCCTTGCAGGACGGACATAATGACTTTGGAGTTGCTATAGAGGCTGCTATCAATAGGTAATAATAAATGAAAGTAGCAATTATCGGGAGACCGAACGTCGGGAAATCGACTCTGTTCAACAGATTGGTAGGCAGTCGAATTGCCATTGTTGGCGATCTCCCCGGAATAACAAGAGATAGAAAGATTTACGACGCAGAGCTCTGTGGCATAGAATTCTCGCTCATTGATACTCCCGGTGTTGATCCTTTTTCCGATAATTCTTTGGCCATCTCCATGAACGATCAATCTCTGGCTGCGATCAAGGAATCCGATGTTGTGTTCTTCATCATCGACGCCGTCGAAGGAGTGACCAACTACGACAAGGAAATATCGTCTTGGCTGCGATCTTCGTTTAAAAGCGTTGGAAATCGCATGGTTGTTCTCGTAAGAAACAAATGCGAGGGAAAAACAAGCGCAGATATATCTGAAACTCTGGGCTTTGGAGAGAGCGTTTCCATATCGGCGGAACATAATCTCGGAATGGATGATCTTTTCATGCGATTGCAGTCCTTTGAGGGGGGGAATACCGCAGCCACAAAGGATGTCGAGGAGTCCGAGCGCTTAAAGGTCGCAATAGTCGGCCGGCCAAACGTTGGTAAATCCACACTTATAAATGCAATTATCGGCGATAATCGCTTGTTAACAGGGGAGCAGGCGGGAATTACGAGAGATTCCATAATGTTGGATTACAGATTTAAAAATCGCCCTATAACGTTGATTGATACTGCCGGGCAAAGGAAAAAGTCCAAAGTAATCGAAAAAATAGAGACTGTTTCTGTCCAAGACGCCTGGAGATATATTCGGCAAGCGAATGTCGTTGTGGTTGTGATGGATATACAGAGCCCATTGGAAAAACAGGACTTGAGCATTGCGAGTAAGGCCTTTGATGAAGGAAAAATAGTGATATTTGCCCTCAACAAAAGCGATACGGTGGAAAAACCAGCTGAAGTAGTTGAATCAATCAAAAAAAGAGCACAGAAAGAATTCGCTCAGCTTCCAGGCGTGGCATGTCTACTGGTATCGGCCAAAGAGAAAAAAGGACTGGCGAGAATATTCAATGTCGCTTTTGAGTTGTATGATGATTGGTGCAAACGCATCACAACCGGCGCTCTGAATAAGTGGTTCCATGGAGCGGTGACGAAAAATCCGCCACCTCTGGTAAACGGAATGCCGATAAAACTAAAGTACATATCGCAGACGAACTCCAAACCGCCAACATTTGTGATTTTTGCAAACAGAGCGGAACATCTGCCGGTCAGCTACGAAAGGTATCTCATCAATAATCTGCGCAACTCGTTTGGACTGGATGGAATCCCGCTACGCCTTTTTGTAAGACAGAGAGAGAATCCGCACCAGTCCACGTGACGTAGGTGTCCTTTTCTGTTTCCAGATCTTCGGAAGATGGTCCAAGCTTGTGCCCGCGATTTACACACAACAAAAGTGCCGCTTCGTAAAAAGAGTCAGTGGAGTGCAGGTATGCTGCAGACAAACGGGTTGGCCCTAGTCTCCTACTCCCACCAACCACAGCGTTCCTTCTTTTATCAGCTGCTGCAGCATCGTGAGGACGACCCTTTTTCTGCCGAGGTCACCGCCTCCCATATCATCTACTGCCGCACCAATGGTCAACAGGTCGCTTTCATTGACTCCTGGTAAAGCAGCTATGTTATACACCATACGAGCAATTTGCTGATTTGCCCTAGGAAGGTCAAGCAACTCCTCCAATGCCGACTGTTTTTCACCGTCTACTGTCCCGAAATCCACTCCGGCAGCCGCTAGGATGCGCCACAAGATCCCTACCTTGATTGTTTCATTGTTGTCAATCATTTTGAAGCCAGCTCGTGTTGTAAGCTGCGGGTTGCCGAGCTGCCCTGCCAAGTAGTCCAGATAGTGCTGGGCGTCTGGCTCAGCCATCACCGTTGGATCCGAATTTTGAAAGGCTTCCAAGTCCGATAGCACTTCAGCCGGAGTCAGGCCAGAATTTCCCATTCCATACATAGAACTCACATCGGACAGCGTAACTGACACCAATGCCAGTACGCAAGCGCCATATATAAGGTTTTTCATCTTTTTCTCCTTGTATTATTAAACCCATTTTCAATAATAGCAAAACAAGAGAGATTTGTCAAGTGTTTTTTGAAAAATTATGCGATTATTTTTTCGATCATTGTGCTGTCGTGGCATTTGCCCCTCAACAAAAGCGATACGGTGGAAAAACCAAATGAAGTAGTTGAATCAATCAAAAAAAAGAGCACAGAAAGAATTCGCTCAGCTTCCAGGCGTAGCATGCCTACTGGTATCGGCCAAGGAGAGAAAAGGACTGACGAGAATATTCAATGTCGCCTTTGAGTGAGAGTTTTCAGACAAATATAGTCGAGCAAGCTGGCGGAAAACTTTGGAATTTCAACAAAACAGGCTCGGTTGACTTCAAGAAAAACGTAAGCATTCTTACCGCAGAAGACAAAACTGAGGCGCGTTTTTCACGTTTTTGCTGATAAATCGGTCTATTACAAAAATGCGAATTAATGAAGCTAAAAACTCGTTTTTAGGCTGATAAATGAGCTTCTTTGGGCTGCTATATTTATGTGAAAACTCTCTAAAATAGGCACTGTATGCAGTCCCTCGTGTAGTTTTTGTCAAGATTTGCAACAAGTAATGATGGCTATCTTGTCATATTCGGAGTTCTGTAATGCTCTGAATTTTGAGTGGATTTATAGAAGAAATACGCCATTAATCGTCGTCTTCGTCATCTTTTTCACTCTCTTGCTTCTCGTCGTCGGATTGCTCTATTTCGAACTCTTTTTCTTTCATAAGGATTTTCATTTTCTTGCAATAAGGCGGAATAATCGCCCGATGTTCTCCAATGGAGTCATAGCTTGCAAATATAAATCCCTTGAGTGGAGTCAGTTCGCTCGTGTTGTGTTTTATTGGAACCCACGGGCTTAATTTTCTCTCTGCTTTAATTTCCCACTTGAAAATCTTTATTTTATCCGGATGATCTTTTTTCAGCTGTTTTGCGTTGCGAAAATATTCTCTTGCAGACATTTTGGATAGTTCACCAACTAATTCGGGTTCTCCATACACTATTACCAGGTGAACCTTCACGGCTCCGTGGTTATTCATATTCTCGTCGACAGAAAACATCACCTGTTCGAGATTTACTTTTTCCTTAGAGGAGAAAACACCGCCTAATCCCAAAATATTCTTGTCGTCCAGGGTTTTCAGTGATGAGGCGGCGGACAATCCCATAATTGCGTCAGCTCCAGTAGCAAACGCGACTTCGCTACACAAAAAAGTAATAATAAAGCAAAAGATAGCTGCAATCGTATTTCGTTTCACTTATACCGTGCTCTACAAAAAGAATAATCACTATTAGATCACAGTCATAGTTAAAAAACAGTAAACTGTGCGGAGAATTTCTGAGCCGTAATTTCCGTTAGAAATATATGTTCTTTTTAACAAAGCATTAGTGTTTTTACTGTATAAATTGAAGTTGTGTATATATCATATGAGGTTAATTGTGAAAAAAATATTTTGTATATTTTGTGTCGCGTTATCAATGTGTTGCGTTGTTTTTTATCAAAATGTGTGCGCTATGACATCCGAAGAACAAAAAGAATTCGACAGAGAACTCGAGAGTCTGCATCCTGCTGATTGGAATACAATGACGCCAAAAGACAAGCTGGAGTGGACAAAGACACATACTAAAGAGCTAGAAGAAAAAAAGCAGGAAGAGAAAAAGAAAGCAGAGGAAAATAAGCCCAAAGAAGGAAAACCCGAAGAAGAGAGGAAACCTGAGGGAGGGAACAACAAAAACGCCGATGAGTTAAAAGAATTGAAGGAGTGTGCATGTGTTAAGAGATATATAGAATTATCAAAAGAGAGCGAATGAAAAACGGAAAATAATTATATCAACATGCTGAATTGGGCGAAGCTGAGACCGTAAATTATTTTGTGTAAAGGTCAGGAACGCCCTCCACTAAAAGCCGCGATCTTGTCCAGCCTGTCGCCGAACAGAATCATCAACTGTGAGTATATTAGAGAGTTTTCACATAAATATAGCAGCCCAAAGAAGCTCATTTATCAGCCTAAAGACGAGTTTTTAGCTTCATTAATTCGCATTTTTGTAATAGACTGATTTATCAGCAAAAACGTGAAAAACGCGC
>BNWJ01000073.1 GCA_025998735.1 Alphaproteobacteria bacterium
TTCTATGACTTTTGCTAAACCTGCAACCGCTCCTGTTTTTAGTCTCATCTAAAACTCCAATTATCTCTAAAAATTATTGGAATTATAGCATATTCTTAACTATTGTAAAAACTCACGGGGTGGTAAGTATGATGACTAAACATTTTCGATAGAAAGAGGTAATATGTATTAAGTTTTTCTACTGGTAGTGTAAAAATGACAGCAAGAGAGAAGTTCGAAACCATTGAAGATCCAAGACATCCAAGCTATGTGGAGCACAAACTTTCGGACATATTAACAATTATAATGTGCGGCATGTTATGCGGATTAGACACGTTGAGCGGCCTGGTCATCTATGCGGATGGGCGGTCTGCATTTTTAAAAGAACATTTTGGAATAGCCAAGATTCCCTCAAAAGCGACCCTCAGTCGTGTATTGAGCATAGTTAATGGCGCGAAAATAGCAAGTGTCATAATTGATGTAATGAGAGAGAATATTGTAGATTTCGGCCAAGTAATAGCGGTTGACGGTAAGGCGATTCGTGCAACAGCGGAGAAAGGAAAACCGCACTCAGCTCTGCAGATTTTAACTGCGTATTTTACTGAATCTGGAGTAACTTTTGGGCAAAAAACGATTCATGAAAAAACGAATGAGATACCAGTTTTTCAAGAAATGCTCGAGTATTTGGATGTGTCCGAGAAAACGATAACCGCCGACGCCATGCATTGCCAAAAAGAAACTTGCAAGAAGATCGTTGCAAAAAAAGGTAATTATGTCTTTGGACTGAAAGAAAATCACAAAAATTTTTACGACGACATTCGACACTATTTCGAAAGCGGAATGAATTGCGATAACATAGAAACATTTGAATCACCGATTGAAAATGCTCGTGGTCGAGTCGAAAGAAGGATTTGCTCGAAAATCATTGACATAAGCTGCCTTGGTAATCTGAAAGAGTGGAAAGGCCTCAAAACTGTCTTTGCAGTCAGAAGAATTGTGAGCGACAAACATAAAACAACAGACGAAACGAATTATTACATTACAAGTTTGTCTGAAACTCCAGAGAAATTGCTTGCAATCACGCGAGAACATTGGAAAATCGAGAACTTGCATTGGATGCTTGATGTTGTATTTTCGGAAGACGACTGCCAAATTCAGGAGAGTTTTCAGGCAAATATAGTCGAAAAAGCTTCATAATATGGCTCAAAGGCTCCATCAAAAGATAAAGAAAACAGTAGTTTCAAAGATGCATTTAGCATCTCCTCCGTTTTTGACACAATTTTCGTTCGCCGAATCATGCGTCCTAGATAATGCCCGGTATTTGAGTTGTTTTGCTCTATCGTCGTTGTGTGCTCCTTGCCAACCACGTGATGTTCTTCAGGTAAAACTTTGGCAGATCCATTCTAGCCATTTGTGTAATATTTACATTTTTTTAAATGTTTTACTTGGTCGTAGAGTTTTTGAAATGTTGCAACATCGTGCTTGCCTGTAACCCATGCGATAGTCTTTTTTTTACCCTATCAACAGCTTTGAATATCCATATTTTGTTTTCTTTTCGTTTTAGAAAATGCCACATTTCATCAAACTCTATCTCCTTAATATCGTCCGAAATTTCAGGCATCTTCGCGGTCTTTGCTCCTTTTTTTATCCAATTCATTATCGTTGTCGGAGAACATTTAAAAATCTTCTTGGCGAGAAAATTGTACGATGCCCGACACATCGTATACAAGGCTATCGCAAGAGCCTGTTTTGTCAATGTCGAGTCTTTTGTGCGTCCATCTTCTTTCTCTTGAAAATTCTTCCCGCAGTTTTTGCATTTATATCTCTGTTTTCCTTTGACAAAACCATTCTTGTAACTGCTATCCAATCCACAATACCTACAGTACATAACACTCTCCCATTTCAATACTTATTGGCATTATATCACACACTATATTTAATTGAAAACTCTCCAATCTGCGCACTCAAAAGTACTCAACGACTCCGGTAAAGTGAGAGTACCGTATGATCCGCAAGGAAGCTTTAGCTTTTGTATTTTTCCTATCCGCAATACATTGTCCAGATTTTGCACTTGCGCTATGCGCACTAAAGCTCTCTAATAGCTCCGACTCCGGTAAAATAACATTATTGAATATCCCGATAAGTTTAAGATTTTTACAACGATTCGTCTGGAGATTTAGATTTTCTCCGCTATGGTGAAGCTGCTTTTGTACAGTAACAAGAGAAATGGTTTAATAACCAAAATATTAGCATTTTCTTGTTACTAACTCAAAGTGGCTCCACTATATCACTTGATGTTTTTAATGAATTTGGCTCATTTGGCAATATGACTGCTTCGTTCCTATAGTTTTCAAAGGTCAAATCAACCCCATCAAAAGATGATAAATCAAGCTGTTCGTCTCTCTCAAGCCTTTTTATTTTTAAACTTTTTAGTGTGTTTTTATTTATTGTAGAAAAATCAACGTATGTATCGGAATCAATTGTAAGTTTTTCCAATTTTTTTAGATTCGATAAATTTATGCCAGGCAGACTTCGCTTTACATACCCAGACAAAACCAACTCTGTAATTTCGTTTTCATCATCAAATTCTACCGTCGCATTATTGGCGTTTTCTATGTTTCCCACAACAGGATAGTTTACAATCGAAAGCATCATCCTATCATTGAGGGTGTTATTAAGTTTTGCCCCGACTTTTTGATGTATTGTAGGGTTGCTTTTATATATGGCACGTAGTGTCTCGTAAAACTCATATATTTCTCTATAATAATCACTGCCGTCGTGATCGTTATATTTCGTGCGTATTATGTTTTCCATGAATGTTTCAAGTATTTTTACTTCGTCAGTTTTGTGATTCTTATGAGAGTCATACATGGCAACAACTGCTTTTTTCGTTAAATCGTAAAAATCACCGTTGTGTATTGAATGATCGTCTTGTGAATAGCCAAATACTTTACTGTAGATATTATCTGAGTATTCGTTATAAATATATCCAGCTAAACTTTTGATTATTTTCCCGTTAGGCGTAGCGAACGTTGTATTAGTGAGATCTATTGGAGATAAGTTTCGCGTCGGCAATTTGACGTAAGCATGACCACCAGCAAGTGCTAAAATAAACGAATAGAGCTGGCCATCTTTTCGTGCTATTTTCCACCCACTGTAAGCATTGTCTATCCTTATGTTTTCAAATGTATATTCTTTTCCTGAAATAATTTTAAATAATGTCTTGAGCTTCATGATGATGCGTTTATTCGTGTTATTTTCAACTATTTTTTTGTCAAGCTCTTTGGGATTAATACCAAGAACGCATGAAATTGCATTGATGATGTTGCCAATTGTAGCACCTATCGCGTTTTTATCTCCTATCATATCGCGATAAACACCAGTACAGCCGTATTCAATTCCATTTCCTAAATTATATACAACTCTATTCCAGAGATCTCTAGCAGGAGCATCTCCACAGTTTGGATTTAATTTATAGGTCTTATAAAATTCTTCTAATTTATTGATTCTATCCGGAATCTGCCCTATAAAACATTCCTCACAAAAAGCAAACACACGTGTTTTTAATGCAGCTGCTGCCCTTCCGTCGAAATTTTCTATGCCGTTCTTTCCAAGGACAAAATTAAAAATATGCCTGATGGCCGTTTCAACACAATCACTAAATTTCAAAACTCTTTTTTGCTCCGCAAAATCAATTATAATTTCCTTACCTTCGTTATCGTATGCTGCAGCGTATAGGTACTCGACTGGATCATCATATGGCATATCAGGCGGAAGAATAGTGATAAGACTATCACGCATTTTTTTTGCAAAATTTACTGTTTCCGACGTGCTTTTATTATTTTCATCCTTAATATATTTTTCGGTAAATATTTGCTCTCTCATATTCGAGTACACTTTTAGAAACGCTCTCATATCATCTGTAGAAGAAAAAACGCTAGCAGCGAAAGCCAACAGAAAATGTTCAACCGCATATTCGTGCAAATATTTTTCATCTTGTATGGCACCATAGATATCATCCACGCTTATCATTGTTTTGTTGATCAAGTCAAACAAAAAATTGCCTTCATACATCTGATTCTTTAATTTGTTGTTTAAGTTAATTATTCGACTAGGAGTATTCTCAAATTCAATGTTGCCAAATTCTCCCTCTGTACGTGTTTCGTGAACTTTTCCTTCTAGATCGCCTCCGATACATTGAGATGCGTTTTGAGCACTTTTTAGTTTATGTCTAGCACTATTTGCTTTCTGCTCAGCCAGTCTAAATTTTAGCCTAGCTTCTTCGAGTCTTTCTTTCTCTCCATCTTTAAAGCATTGTTTTGCATTATAAGCGTTTTTCGCAATATTTTTTTCAAGTGCTTTTAATTCTTGCTGTGCTTCTTTTTTGATTTTTTGGAGATCTTCAGTACCCTGTGTTTTTTTCAGAACTTCAAGTTCAACGTTTTTTGCTCCACCAAGTTTTTCTTTTGACTCTCTTTTAGTTTTCCAATTTATTTCCGTTATTGAATTTAAATCGCAATAACCACTCGTGCTATCTTTTTTTAGCTCAAGAATTCTGAGAAATTCTGTCATCACCAATAGTCTTGCTACAGATTTATACGCCTCTATTTTTTTTTGTTCATCACAGCTCTTCAACCATCACAGCTCTTCAACAAGGAGTAAATTTTGTAACCAATGCAACCTTTGTGGTTAACAAAGTAATTAAGAGTCCCACTTACGGATGGAAATAACAATATCTGAACTTTTTCTATTGCAGAATTTCCCTTATCTCCCTCATTCCCTTGAGCATCATAATATCTTCTATCGCCTTTTCTAAAAAAAGTTTCGTATAGCGGCAATAAAAGTGGTTTTCCATTATTTTCCATCTTTGGATTTTTTGCATTTGTCTCATAATATGGAACCAACACGGTTTTTCCATCGCCGCCTGTCTTTGGTTTTTTTAAATCTTTTTTAAAATAACCAAGTTTTTTGTTTCCACAGAACCGCACACGTTCCATGAATCCGCTCTGCAGCATAACGACTCCCCAAAATGGCGAATAATGCCACGGGAGGGATATTATAGATTTTTCTTCTGTACTTTTTTCATTTTCTACCCCAAGCCATAAACTAAAATTCTCACCTGTACCGAAATTTCTCGGTGATAGTCCGCAGAGAGAACCCGTCAGAAAAAATAACGATAAACATATTGCTGCACAGATCTCGTTGATAATCTTGAACATCTCTTGTTCTCCAACTCATCATTGTAAGAGTGTATCGAAAGAAAATTAAAAAAAAGTAAAATATTTAGAACAAAAGTCAGTCCTGGTCATGGCAGGGCCATTTAATCCCTAACCCCGCTTCAAGTTAACCTGTCTATTTTGATTTTTTTAAAAATATCTTTTACTTTTTTGGTTATTTCGGCTTTATGCCAAGTTCCACATATTCGAATTTGATGAATGGCCTTAGCAATTTCGATTATGTCGTTGGGCGAATATTTGTGCAATAATTTAGCGTCTCGCAGGCGATCGAAGAGCTTATAGTATGCAATCATAGCGAGAAAGTTAACAAAGAGCCATCCTTCGAGAACGAATCTATTCTGCATATAAGTTTTATCAGCTTCTAGGAAATTTTTATAAGCATCAAACATGACTTCCATCTCATTTCTCTGTTTATAAATGCCATATAATTGCTCTGCAGTTTGGGACAATTTAGAGCTACGAGCGATCGTTAAAGTCCCAAATTTATGCAACCTCGGGGTGTAATCTTCTCTTGTATATCCTTCCTGTTCTTCCTTCATTCTTTGCAAATAATCCTGCTCCTCATCGACGCGTAATCGTTCGTCGAGAAACGTAATATATTTTTTCTTTGCACTTTCGTATTGGTAATACCAAATAATCCGCTTTTGATATATGAAAAATTCGTTGGTTTTTTTGAAATCCGCCTGCAACAAAGGGTTGTAATTCACTGCGGAATTGCTTCTCCTTAAGGGAACGATATATTGCACACCTCCATCCTCTAGGGTTTTCATATTTTTTTCACTATAGAAAGCTTTATCTGCAACAAGAATGACGTTTGTCAACCCTATCTCTTTGAAACATAAGGACACCGACGAGATATCAGGAATATTTCCGTTCAGAACCAGCGTGACGCTGGACCCGTTGATTAATGCCAGTGCGGCACGCACTTGCCGAAATCGAAGCTCGGATTGTATCCAGGCACGTTGATGGCAAGTCCATCGGATGCACTCATAGCGTGTGTTGAATCCATGAGGACGAAGTTGTCCGTTTTCGCAGCGTTTTGCGGCAAAAGGGTCTTCATCCATCGAATGACGCTATCACGATTCTCTCCGACGCTTTTTAGTACGGCCGCTTACCACCCGCCTTTATCTTTTTACGTGATCCACGACACGTGAGCCCACAACTCGTGAAAGAAAGTGGACGAGACGATCATCGAGAAGATAGTTGCCAACCCTTTTGTCAAAAATGATCTTTTAGATCTATCTTGTTTTTTCTCTGTATACTTTTCTTTTGCTTCTTTGGCCAGGCCCACAGAGGCCCCCCAGTAAAGCGCTATGGCCAAAATAAGCAACAATCGTTCCAGTCTCTCAACGTCCCTCAAATGTGTTTCTGTCACTGAAAATCCACGACTTTTTAGATC
>BNWJ01000074.1 GCA_025998735.1 Alphaproteobacteria bacterium
TTCAATTTCGAGGCTCAATCACTTCACGCTTACGCATTCCGGCTCTCGTGCTCTCGGCCCTACGCTTAATCCTGGCGTCACCGCTTCAGATCCAAGGACTCGATACCTGGTGCTCGCTAGGCTTTCCTGGCTGGGCTGCCTCCAGCTGTATCTCAGCAGCTTACAAATAATGCTCATTTCTGAGCTTTAAGTGAAAATGGCGTTCACTATGTTCACACCACTTTACAGAACGCACCGAAAGCATGATCTCCAAAAGAAGGGCTTAATCACTTGGAAATAGCCCTGAACCGCAAGCAGATGTTAACCCAGGGCCTACGCATGAAAAATTATTGTGGATTTCTTGCTGATATTTCAGACAGTTCATTTAAGCAGCGATAAAACTCAAAACGCATTTTTGGTATGAAAAACATAGCAATCGACCGTTTTTTTGCTGCTTTTTTGTGCATCTTTATGTTCTGTAACTTAGCAGAATAAAACTTTAACGTTTGAAATTGTTCAAATATCAACCAGATACATCACTAAATTTTTATGAAATTTTTATGCGTAGGCCCTGGATGTTAACCAAAAATTAATTGACTTAGGATATACTTGTTGATAGCATGATCAGTCCTCGGGTATGGGCGACTGTGATGCGTGATGTTTTATTGGGGGGATACAGTGTTGAATCTATCAAAAAAAAAAGCGTGTTTTCTAGTAGCGTCTCTTATTTCGTTACTGATGATCAGCGGGTGCGAAGAGAAGAAACAAGCGCCTCAGATGCCACCGCCAAAAGTTGGAGCAGCGAAAGCAATCAAAAAAGATGTTCCGTTTGCAATAGAAGCTCCTGCCAAGATTACCGGTTCTCTCGAAATACAAATTCGGGCTCAGGTTGGAGGGATACTCAAGGCGAGGCTGTTCAATGAAGGACAATATATAAATCAAGCAGAAAAACTCTTCGAAATAGATCCTGAACCACACGAGGCAGCTCTGGATAAGGCGCAGGGAAACCTGGCTCAGGCGCAATCGGAATTGAAGCGAACGACTCGCGATTTCAATCGCATGCAAAGATTGCATGGTGCAAAAGCCATTAGCCAGAAAGAATATGATGACTCGCTATCTGCTAAAGAGAGAGCAGAAGCAAATCTTAAAATAGCTGAAGGATCCGCCAAAGAAGCAGAAATCAATCTGGGATACACTGAAGTAAAAGCTCCTATTTCTGGAATTGTTGGTAAAGAAGCTCAATCTGTCGGGAATTTGATTTCTCCGGCGGGAGAATCGAGTCTACTTACAACGATGGTGCAAATTAAGCCGCTACACGCTGTTTTCTCAGTGTCTGGATCCGTTTGGAGACAGATGGCCCAAAGTCATGTCGCAGGCAAAGTCAAATTGCTTGAAAACAGCGACTACAAAGTCGAAATCATAATGTCCGATGGAACAAAGTATCCGAAAGATGGAAAAATAATATTCGTTGATAGTACAGAAGATAATCTAACCTCCAGCGTATCGATAAAGGCCGAAGTACCTAGTGATGAAACTCAAAAATTGCTGATGCCAGGACAATTTGTTCGAGTAAAGATCGTAGGTGCAGAATACAACGATGCCATTGTTGTGCCTGCCTCAGCGCTTATTTCCACTCAAATGGGATACGTAGTTTACGTAGTAAAGGACGATAAAACCGTTGAGGTACGTCCGATAAAAGCGGAAGTCGTTGGAAATGAAGCCATTGTGGATTCTGGAATTTCGGAAGGCGAAGTGGTTGTTTCCGAAGGAATCGTGAAGGTACGTCCCGGAAGTCCTGTGGATGCAGTAATAGAGGGTACGAAATAACCTGCGAAAGGAGCACATATGTTTTGTCGTTTTTTTATAGATAGGCCGATTTTTGCTACTGTTGTTTCGCTGATAATTACGCTTGCCGGTATTATGTCAATAGCCAATCTTCCGGTGGAGCAGTATCCAGACCTAGCTCCTCCAACAATAGAGGTTGATGCAAATTATGCTGGAGCAAGTCCGGAGGTCATATCAGAAACGGTTTTGGCACCGCTGGAACAAAAAATAAACGGCGTCGAAGACATGATATACATGAGCTCTTCGGCCTCAAGTAATGGTAGAGCGTCGATTTCTGTATTTTTCAAGGTAGGATCAGATCCGGATCGAGCCATGATCAACGTGAATAACCGCGTGCAGATGGTTACAGCAACGCTTCCGGAGGACGTTCGCAGAATCGGAGTGACCGTAAACAAGAAATCTTCATCTATGTTGGAAGTGCTGTGTCTCTATTCTACCGATAGTCGCTACGACTCAACGTATGTGGGAAACTACGCGATTTTGAACATTGTGGATCACCTGAAAAGGCTTGAGGGAGTGGGAGACGCTATGGTCATGGGCACCAACGACTATTCCATAAGAGTCTGGCTGAAACCCGATAAGATGGCCAAGATGGCGCTGACCACCAATGACATTGTTGCAGCCATATCTGCCCAGAATATGCAACGTTCGGCCGGAGCCATTGGGAAAAGTCCAACAAATGTCAAGGTGGAGCGTAGTTACATCATCACAACAAACGGTCGATTTTCCGATGCAAAGCAATTTGGAAATATCATTCTACGCGCCAATCCGGACGGAACGTCTCTGCGATTGAGTGATGTTGCAGATGTTGAGTTGGCAGCTGCTTCCTATGACATAATCGCCAAGATCGGCGGACATGATTCGGCTCCAATAATAATCTCGCTGTCTCCCGGGGCAAACGCTCTAGCAACAGCCGAAAGAGTTAATAACAAATTGCAGGAATTATCCAAGAGCTTTCCGGAGGGAATCGGCTGCAAAGTCGTTTACGATACAACCGGATTTGTTAAGAATTCAGTGAAAGAAGTTATAAAAACGCTGTTAGAGGCGGTTGCATTAGTTTTCCTGGTGGTTTTACTCTTTCTGAAGCGTTTTCGAGCGACGATTATTCCGTGTCTTGCCGTTCCGGTGTCGATCATAGGAACATTTGCCGGCATGATGATGCTTGGATTTTCCATAAACACATTGACGTTATTCGGACTCGTCCTGGCCATAGGAATGGTCGTTGATGATGCGATTGTGGTCATAGAAAATGTCGAACGCCTCATGACAAAGGAAAAACTGCCAGTGCGAGAGGCTACAATTAAGGCTATGGATGAAGTCGCTGGAGCTCTCGTGGCAATCGTGCTTGTTTTGTGCGCGGTGTTTGTCCCTGTGGCATTTATGGGTGGATTAACTGGGATAATGTATAAGCAATTCGCCATAACCATAGCAATTTCAGTAGTTATATCTGGCATATGCGCACTGACATTGACTCCTGCTCTGTGTGTTACATTTCTGGGGGAGCGCGAAGGCAGTTCCGCCATCGCTTCCAAGAAATTCTTTCAATTGTTTGATCGTTTGTTTGAGAAGCTAACCAATGGATATTTGAAATGCGTTAATTTCTTTATAAAGCATAGGGTTATATCTTTCGGCTGTATATTTGCAACTGCGTTTGCCATAGTATTTCTGTTAAAGAATATTCCCGGAGCTTTGGTGCCAGAAGAAGATCCGGGAGTGGTTCTGGTATCTGCCATAATGGATCCTGGAGCATCACTTGATAGATCGCAAAAGGTTATATCAAAAGTTGCGGATGCAATATCAAAGGATCCTTCCGTTACCGATTCTTCCACAATTGCCGGTTTCAGCATGTTAGGCAATACGGTATCCACTAACGCGGCAACGATGTTTATAAAATTGAAAGATTGGAGCGAAAGGACAGCTCCCGGAACGTATTCCCAGGACATCGTGAAGAAAATATTTGGAATTGGCATGGGGATTACAGATGGAAGAGTGCTTGCCTTTGTTCCCCCCCCAATTGTGGGCATGAGCATGACTGGTGGATTCGAGGCCTATGTGCAGCGAATAGGTGACACCAACAGTAAGGCGCTGGAAGAAAAAGTCAAAGAGTTGATCGCCGAAGCATCCAAAAGACCTGAATTATCCGGTCTTAACACAACATTTTACGCTAGTTCACCGCAGTTTAGTCTTCAGGTGGACGATCTGAAAGCAATGTCGCTGGATGTTGCCATAAACGAGATCTACGATACGATGGCGGCTACTTTTGGGGCAAAATACGTGAACGATTTCTCGAAATTTGGACGTGGATTCAGGGTGATGATGCAATCCAGAGGTGATTATCGTTCATATCCAGAACAAATAAAAGAAATTTATGTGCGTTCGAAAAAAGGAGCGATGATTCCCATCACTTCTTTTGTAAAGCTTATTCCGGCCGTAGGTCCAGACGTTGTTGAAAGATTTAACATATTTACGGCTGCAAAAATTATTGGAAATCCAGCTCCCGGATACACTTCCGGACAGGCGATTGCCGCTATGGAGGAAGTTTCCGCTAAAGTGCTTGGGAGTGAATACGATATATCATGGACGGGATCTGCATATCAGGAAAAACTTGCCGGAGGAAGCTTTGTGAATGCCATACTCCTCGGTTTGTTGGTTGTGTTTCTGATATTAGCGGCGCAGTACGAACGCTGGTCGCTTCCTTTCGTGATAATTCTAGCTGTTCCATTTGGAATACTAGGAGCGGCCTTGACTGTCTTCCTGAGGGGATACAGCAATGACATATATTTTCAGATTGCGCTCATAACGCTGGTGGGATTATCCGCCAAGAATGCCGTTCTTATTGTGGAATTTGCAGTTATGTTCCGGGAAGCCGGAGAGTCCATTGTCGATTCCGCCCTGAAAGCTGCGGCAACACGCTTTAGACCGATTATCATGACATCGCTTGCATTCATTATGGGGTGTTTGCCGCTCATGTTTAGTTCTGGAGCCGGATGCGCCAGTAGAAATTCTCTGGGGACCGGGGTTGTCGGTGGAATGATTGGAGCAACTGTTTTGGCCCCGCTGTTTATTCCACTAATGTTTGTTTTGGTTACTACTATAAGTGAAAGGTCAAGGGAGAAAAAGGCACATGCGTAAATTAACAGGATTTGTATCTATATTGCTTCTTACCGGTTGTACAGTTGGTCCAGATTATAAGCCTCCTAAGCTTGATATGCCTCTGGTGGATGCGAAGTCCAATGCTGCATCCCAAGAAGTTCAGAAATTTCTGTCGGAAGAATGGTGGACAGTCTTCCAAGATGGTACGCTGGACAAGTTAGAGCGATTGGCAATACAGCGCAACGCCAGTATCAAGCAGGCAATTGAGAATATCAATGAAGCGAGGGCGGCAGCTGGTGTTTCGGAGGCAGATTTTATGCCATCTATAACAATGAAGGGATCAGTCGATAAAGTGCATCCTTCTCATAAAACTGCAACTGGCGCCACGGCGAAGGATTCTCTGGATTATCTTGGATCCGCCAGCGTTTCCTATGAGATTGATCTTTTCGGGCAATACAGGAGAGCGAACGAAGCAGCCCGAGCAAATCTGCTGGCTACCAGAGCTGCAAAAGAAGTGGTAATGCTTACCATAACTGCAGATGTTGCGAAGTCGTATTTTCTCGTGAGATCTCTTGATGCGAAATTGGCAATTGCCCGCAGAACACTTAAATCTCGCGAAGAAAGTTATCTGGTACACAAAAGCAGATTCCAGAACGGCTATTGCACGGAATTTGATTGTTTGCGCATAGAATCTGAAATGGCATCGGTGAAAACAACTGTTCTTGATCTGGAAATCCTATTGGCGAGAGCAGAACTTGCTCTTAGCATCTTGATTGGTTGTTCCCCCAGAGAAATTATGTCCAGAAAAATAACTCGTGGTGCATCTCTGGAAAAGCTTCGGATTCCAGCAAATATTCCCGACGGAGTTCCCTCTGATCTGATCGCAAGAAGACCGGACATTGTGCAGGTGGAAGGACAATTGATTGCCGCCAATGCGCAAATCGGTGAGGCGCTGGCGAAGCATTTTCCTTCGATTTCGCTGACATCAACTTTTGGTTTTGAAAGCAAATCACTTACAAGTTTGTTTAGCGACAACTCAGACATGTTTAAATTAGGCGGCGCTCTTTCTCTGCCTATATTTAACGGCGGAAGGGTTGCTGCTAATGAAGAAATCGCCGAGATTCGCTACAGAAAAATGCTTTTGAACTATGCTGGAGCCGTGAAAACTGCCTTCCGAGAAGTGCTAGATTCCCTTGTATCCAGAAGGAAAAACAGCGAAATAGTTGTATCCAGAACCAGACAGGTTAATGCATTGAAAAAAGGCTACTCCATAGCGTTGGCTCAGAAAGAATCTGGTCTGATTGGCATGTTGGATCTGCTCGACGTCGAAAGAGGTCTGTTATCCGCAGAAATGGATCTGGTTGGAGCTCTTCAAAATCATCTGAATTCCGTGGTTGACTTGTGCAAAGCACTCGGAGGCGGCTGGACAAAAGGTAAATTAAACCCCAACTCCGCTCGAAGTTATACACATTCAAGATGAGAAGTTGGATTGGGCGAACAGAGAGAAAATGAGAGGAGTGAATCAGATCATAGACTCCAAATGAAAGAAGAGATTCTGAAGTTTGAAGCTTTTGGAATACAGTCGGAGATAGACCGGCCA
>BNWJ01000075.1 GCA_025998735.1 Alphaproteobacteria bacterium
TATCGTTGCAGTCATGAGAAAATTAATGCAGATCATCTATGGAATGCTAAAAAATAATGCTGAATTCAACAAAAATCTCGCATTCGCTAGTTGACATGAGAGACGGTATCTTCGATGTTGAATGGGCGTACCACAGCAGCTTCGCTGGACGCACAGGAAAAAGCCCTGATTCAAGATGTAAGATTCGATTTTTTTTTGCGTTTCTCTTGACAAAATCCCAACAATGCCCTATATTACGGTTATAACATATGGAACTTGGTAATATGCTTATGATGATTGAAAATTTTGGAGTGGGTTGGCGACTCTGGCGTTAGTTCTGCTGGATCGACTGTCTTTTGCTAAATTTTTATTTATTGAGTGTGTGCTATGTTTTCTCTTCTTTTGATACAAGTAATCGTGCCGTGCCAGGTGAGGGGTGTTCGTATACTCTGGCCTTGGGGCCAATTTTAATCCCAATACGTCTTTGCGTTCTATATCCAGTATTTTTGTTGTATGCGCTTGAAGTACAGGCGTTTTACCATTATCGGATTCAAAATCACGTTGATTTGTACGATTATATGTAAATTATGGAGATTATTATGAACAAGAAAATATGTGCTGCTGTAGCAGCAGCTTTGTGTATCGCGGCATTTCTCTACCACGGGAAGAAAAATGATTTGCCGGTTATCGCGATTGCGAATTATGGTCCGCATTCGACTCTGGAAGCGTCGCTCAACGGACTCAAAAAGGAACTGGCGGACTGCGGATTTATCGAAAACAAAACGATACGATATGAAATCGCAGATGTGGGCTTCGATCCGGCTCTTATTCCTCAAATGATAACAAATTTAGTTGGATATAAGCCGAAGGTTATGGTTACAAAATCAACTCCGGTTTCGCAATTCGCCAAAGGAAAAGTTCACGACATTCCACTTGTCTACTGTGACATAACGGATCCAATGGAAGTGGGGCTCATAAAAACCAAAGGCCAGTCTCATGAAAACGTCACTGGCAGTTCTGATCAGAATGATTTAGAGCAGTTTTTGAATTTCGCCAAGGAACTTCTGCCAAATGCCAAGACAGTTGGGCTTTTATACTCCACGTCCGAAAGTAACGATGCAGCATTGGTTCATCTGATGGAAGAGGCGACTTCTAGTGTCGGTTTATCGGTGCTGGCGATTCCAGTGGATCAGGCGCGTGATATTCCCGTTCGAATGCAGGAATTCAGAAACAAAGCTGACTTCATATATGTTGGCATGAGCGGACCAATTCAACCAGCGCTGCCGACCATTGCATCCGAAGCGCAGAAAATGGGAATTCCGGTGTTTAACTCGGGTGATCAGGCTGTGCGCGATGGACTAGTGCTCGCAAGTTTCGGGGCTAACTACGAATCAGTCGGTAGAAACGCCGGAAAACTTGTGGTAAAGCTACTAAAAGGTGCTGACATAAAAACTCTGGCGCCAATTTATCCAGGATCTTGTGATCATCAGTGCTTCATAAATAAAAAGCTAGCAGATAGGTTCCAAATAAAGATTCCGAAAGGTTCAGCTATTATTATTGGAGAGTGAAAATACACATCGTTCTGGATTTCCGTGAAAAACTGATGCAATGTAAGCTGTGTACATTTGGCATGAGAGTTGGATTTTATTTTCGTGGATTCCTAAGTCGCTACGTTTCTCTGAATGGCGGTGGTTTCGCATTTTCCGTCATCCAGAGTCACGTAGTGGCGCAGGTCCATTTTAATAAATCTGTATTTTCAATTTAATTTGGTATAGAGCTACTTTAGTGGAGTCTAGGTTCATGATCCTGTACAAGAAGGTTTTTTATGCGTTGGGAATTTTATTCTTCATCCTCTCAGGGGTGATGATTATTCCAGCCACCGTTGATTTCTCACTAAGAAACGATACATGCACTGAATTTATAGTCTCTGGTATTTTCTGTTGTTTTCTTGGAGGAGTCTTGTTTTTCTCCGGGAAATCCGACGTATATCAAGAAGCCAACATCAAAGAAAAGATTCTAATCATATTATTTTCGTGGATTACATTGCCGATTCTATCAGCGTTGCCGTTTTTGCTATCTTCCCTGCAGATATCATTTGTGGATTCCATATTTGAGGCGACATCTGCCATAACCACCACTGGCGCAAGCGTATTTTATGACACACAAAGTCTTTCCGAAGGTTTTCTACTGTGGAGAAGCTTGCTGCAACTCTTTGGTGGGGTATTCTTTATGGCCTCGTTCATATATATTTTTCCGAATTTCAAATCGATTTATCTCCTTGACGATTCAAGAGGTTGTGGATTTTTATATCAAATTAAAACAATCATTTTGGTGTATTTATCATTGTCCCTCATTAGCTCGTTTTTATTTGTTGGATCCGGAATATCAGCCATCGATTCCATCTGCTATTCGTTTTCGTCCCTGTCCACTGGCGGCGCCATACCGGACAATTCACATGATCTTTCGGGAATTCCGCATCGTGTAAATTGGATGCTCTCAATTCTAATGCTGGTGGGAGGATTGCCAATTGCGTTCATATGCGAATTGCTCAACAAAGGAACTGTCGCATTTAAAAACAAGCAGGTCATATGTTATTTATCCATAGTATTTGCGTTGGTCCTTTTGTTGTTTATGTCATCAATGTCATTTCGTTCGCTCGTTCATATGGACGCATTCAACAGTCTTGAAAAGTCGCTTTTCGTGGTAATATCTTCAATTACAACCACTGGAATTACGTTGAATTCATCCGAAACGTTTGGCACATTCGTTGATACAATACTGTATGTTGTTAATTTTATCGGTGGATGCTTTGGATCTTGCAGCGGCGGTGTAAAAGTCATTCGTCTCATGATAATATTCCTACTGCTAAAAAGCTATCTTGTTAGAATAATCAAGACAAACGCCGTATATGTGCCAGTATACTCGGGAAAAAGACTGGAGGAAATCGACGCAACAGGACTATTCTCGTATTTCCTATGCTACGCCACACTCGTGATAATATTTTCGCTGATTCTCTCTTTTTTCGAAATGGACTTTGGAAAATCCTTTGGAGCGGTGGTAACATGCATGAATAGCAATGGACCATTCTTCGATTTACACCGTGCGACTCCATCGGAAATAGTGAAATTGAGTTTGGAAGCCAAAGCAATTCTCTCGCTCTCGATGATCGCCGGCCGAGTGGATTTCATTCCACTGTTTATGATAATGACGAAAGCGTTCTGGAAAAAATAGCAAATATTTTTACATTGCAGGGATAATAAATGAGGGATAATAAATGATGGAAGAAAATGAAATGAGACCGTAAATTATTTTGTGGTGTGCCAAGAGAAAGCACGATGAAGATGGAGGAAAAAGTCCTGGTTATCCTGACAAATTGAAAAACAAATGTTGTATTTTCTATGTAGCTCTTGTAAGATGATGAACCAATAAAGCAATAGAGCATTTATGAAAAATCTTTATATTCTTGTAATCTGCCTTGTGATTTTAGGATGCGAAAGTAATGATAGACATGTCAATGACGAGCTCCATCCTGACAGAAGGAACAAAGCAGCACCGACATTCGTGCAGCTGGAATCGAATCCGACTCAATCTACCAATAAACGAGTGTCCATAATCCTTCCTGATAATCCGTATCCAAATATGACTGCTGCAGAAGCCGAAAAAGCTAAAGCCCAAGCACAAGAGGAAGATGGCCAATATGTTCGGGTTCGGTTTACTAAACCAAGTCCTAGTTGGTGCCTACCGCCTCCATCGCATCTAGAAAAAACATTATATGGTCCGTGTAGAGAAAAATGGCGACCTCCGCTTTAGCCTCATAAAACAACCATCACCTGCGAGATTGCACGATTCTTTCATACTGGTCGACATCTCCGCTGAATTGCTCGACGGAATTGCTGGCCACGACAAAAATGGAATTCGCCACTCGATTGAGAAAATGACGGTCGTGGGTTATGAGAACTATGGCTCCCTTGTAGGACGTGAGCGACGATATCAATGATTCGCGCATTTCGATGTCCAGATGGTTCGTGGGTTCATCCAGTATCAGCAGGTTCGGAGCTTCTATTGTGAGCGTTGCGAAAACGAGCCGAGCTCGCTCTCCTCCGGAAAGTTCTCCGATCAATTGAAACACCTTGTCTCCGGAAAAACCAAAACGTCCCAGGTGCGATCGTATGTGCTTGTCGATGGCGCTTGGCATCATGTCCTTCACGAAATCACAGAGCGTCTTGTTTATGCTTAATTTTTCGAAAAGATCCTGCTTGTAGAAGCCGACTTTCAGTTTTCCGTTGGCTTCGCGTACGCCCTTCTTCTGCTTGAGCTCTCCCGCCAGGAATTTTGCGAATGTCGTTTTTCCGTTTCCGTTGGAGCCGACTATGGCGATTCTGTCGTCTCCCATTATGGAGCCTGACACATTTTTCAGAACAACATTGTCGCCGTATCCCAGCGATATCTTATCATATGTCAGTATATTCGATGCAAGAACCGTCTCCGGATCTGGAAAATTGAACGCAATCGTATGATCGTCCGGCTCCATCGGAAGAAACTTCATCTTCGAGATGGCCTTCAGACGACTTTGGGCCTGCCGCGCCTTTGTAGCCTTGGCCTGGAAGCGCTCCACAAACGACATCATGTGTTTTCGCTTGGATTCCATCTTTGCGTTATATTCTTCGATGTTTTTCTGCTTCAAAGTATATGTCTCGATGAAAGTATCGAAATTTCCGTTGTAGCGGGTCAATTTCTTGTTTTTTAAGTGAAAAATAGCATCGACAGTGTCGTTTAGGAAATCTCGGTCGTGGGATATCAAAATGAAAGTCTTTGGATAGGCATTCAAAAAGTCCTTTAACCAATCGGTGGTCTCCAAATCAAGGTGATTGGTGGGCTCGTCCAGCAGAAGCAAATCCGGCTCCTGAAATAAAATCGCTCCCAACGCAACTCTCATGCGAAAACCGCCGGAAAAACTGCTCAGCGGAAAATTCTGGGCTTCCTCGCTAAAACCAAGCCCATTTAGCACAACGGCAGCTCTCGATTCGGCATCAAAAGCCTTCATGCTTATCAATTGATCGTAGATTTCTCCCATTAATTCCGGATTATCATGACAATTCTCCAGTTGATTCATCAGTTTTACACGCAATACGTCCTGCGAGAGCAGAAATTCCCGCGGCGTTAGATTTCCGTCCGGCATTTCCTGCTTAATGGATAGAATCGTCTTGCCGCGCTCTTTCTGGATCCTGCCGCCGTCATGTTCCAGTATATTTTCCATGATTTTGAAAAGCGTGGATTTCCCGCTGCCGTTGCGCCCCACGAGACCAACATGCTGCCGACCGCTCAAATGCAGATCGATTCCGTCTAAAATCATTTTTCCCGCGATACTGAAACTTATGTCTTGTAAAGTAATCATATTGTTTTTATAAGGCCTTGATTTGAGCAACTGAGAGACCTGTGATTTCAGCAATATCTTCGACATTCATCCCTTTGGATAACATTTTTAATGCTGTTTCCCTTGCTTTTTCAGCGATACCTTCAGCGATGCCTTCTGCTTTGCCCTCATCCTTTGCGCAGGAGATATCATTGATATAATCACGAAGGTTTTTTTCTCGCGTATAAATCCACTCGCGAACCTTGGGATCTGCCTTTGCTTTAACGAACATTTCCTTGGCTTCCTGAATTTCTGGAACGTAGTCGCACAGCGCCCTTACTCTTTCCGAATAGGGATCTCGGAAGAATTCGATCCAGAATGTTATAGGACTTTTCTCGTCGAATTGACGCATTTTGTTGAGTTCAATGAATTGCATTTCGAGCAAATCAGTCATTCGCTCGCCTGTCTCATCATCGACTAAATGACCTTTCCTCCAGTAGCGTTTGTCATCTTGAAACAATCTAAAATCAAGAATCGTAATCGAAACTGTTTTTTTTAACTCATGGTATTTTTCACTAACCTCAAGTTGTCCGGAAAACAGCTTGGACCAGTAAAAAAGAGATCGTGCAACCATGTGCTTTTCGGTTCCGCATTGCATTTCCACATTGACGATCTCGTTATCCTGCGTTCGCGCTCTTATGTCTAAACGCGATCCTTTCTGATTGACATACTCGGGAGTCGGCTCCGAATCCAGTATCTCAACGCTTGTTATCGGCGATTCTGATTTTATTGCCGCATTTAAAAAATGAATCAGTAAACGAGAATGCTTTGGATCGCCCAGAATAATCTTGAACAACACAAAGTTCGTTGGTAAAACTTTACTGATATCTACACTCATCAAAATCACTCCTAATAGCTACAATTTCCATGATTATATCACATTTTCATGAAGAGGCGCTAGTTTTTTTAGTGACAAAACTTATCACCCCGTGAGTTTTAGGAACATCCACAAAGTATGAGAAAAAGACAGATAAAACAAAGTGTTAGTTATATATCGAAGACCGTGTTTGAAGTGTGTTTTTTTTGATCGGAATTGTTTTTTCTC
>BNWJ01000076.1 GCA_025998735.1 Alphaproteobacteria bacterium
AGTCATCCTGCCTATACGCCGTTCGCTGCGCAGTCTCGCCCAAGTTGCTCTCTGCGCTTGTCCATAACACGTTGCAGCTGTTATGTTTTAACGAAGCCTTTAGACTATCGACGCCTAATCGAACAGTCCACTTTCGTCGATCTCTCTACAACTCACCTGACATTTTCATAATGCCTCTTCCATTGCCGCTCAGCACCAGACGCTCTCGCTATCCAGCACCGCAAGGCGGTTTGATAAGTCTGCTTGGACAGTCCTTATCGGAGGGCCACTTCCTCCATCTTCATCGTGCCTTCGTCATGGCACACCGGCGCTTTTCATTCGGGCGGCGCTGGCGTTGTGTCCATGGCGAGGCATATTTGCTCTTCGACGATGTCCAGAAGTTTCTGCACAGTCCACCTACCAGGTGCGGTGAGGCGTTCAGAGGCGAGTTTAGTCAACGGGTCCCCGAGTTCTGGAGTAGCGAGGTCAGGCTTGGTCTCCAAGGTCTGAAGCAGCAGTTCCGATCCCACCTCTCGATGTAAGTAATCAGGATGCGTCAAGAATTGCTTAAGCGTTTCGACAAGCGACGGGCTGCATAAGGCCGGATTGTGGGCCAGCACCTGGCGTAGTGCCATCTGCAGGTTCCTGTAGGCCATAGGGTTCGAGGTTCTGGCCGCGCTCAATATGGACAGTAGCGCTTCGAGCAGCGCATCGTCCGCTAGGTCATCATTGACTTCCACAGCGGCAAACAAAACCTCACTAGCGTACGCACGCGAGCTCTCGTCACGGAGCAGAGGTTGTAACATCCCGACTAGCTTCTGATTCGCCAAGTCATTTTGCTCTCTCAACAAGCGGAGTAGCCGGTCTCTGCCTAGGATCTGCATGTCTCGGTCAGAACTTCCAAGCATAGCGAGCAGAGTGTCCCGCGTCGTGGTGTCATTCCATGTCCGGCAACACTTTGATTTAGTAGTTCCGTACGGAAATGACCATGTTTTAGCACGCGCAGGAAGCAGCGGTTTTTCAGCACCTTCAACAACTCCCAAGCTTGACATTACCACCGCGGCAACGCAAGCAACAATCAATTTATTCAGTTCCATTTATTTACTCCATTTATCAAACAAAAACCATATTCAATATATCATATTGTTTATCAAAAAATCAAGCAAAAAAGCGCAAAAATTGCAGAAAATATTCTGTAAAAAAGCGGCTTTTCATTTAAGAAAAGCCGTTTTCTCTGACATATTTGATTGTTTTCACAATGATTTCCTCATTGGTTGTAAGGCATGTAAAACTCTAGCTGCGCACCTTTGCACATCAGAATCCATCAGTTGAAGCTTTGCGATTCCTCTTTACTTTCTCCAGGTCAAATGAGTCGCTGCCCATTATACGATAAATCGACGTCGACTTTAGTCGATAGCGGGTGATTTGGTGATAATTCCTTATAAACACCAGCGATGCAACAGCTCATCCCGAGCCACGACGCGGCATAGAATCCAGTTAGGAATTGTTACCAAATAAACTGGACACACCGCTTGCGTACAGATGAAGTGCCGTAGTTTCATCCACGACATCATCTGTCCACGTTATTCAGTAACAATTTCTTAAACAAAAGTCAGTATTCTCAATTTGGAATCTACAACTTACACAGCTTCTGTGCTTTGTGAAAACGCCTCGTACTCAACATTAGAAGGTATTGCATTTTCGACATCACCGAGCGCTGAATCTTTTATGGTATAACCGCGTCCCCAAATGGTTTCTATGTAGCACTCACCATCCATAGCATCCATTAATTTTTTCCTCAATTTACAGACGAAAACGTCTATGATTTTCAATTCCGGTTCATCCATTCCACCGTAGAGATGATTAAGGAACATATCTTTTGTGAGAGTTGCGCCCTTTCTTAGGCAAAGTAGTTCCAATATCGAATACTCTTTTCCGGTGAGATGCAACGGCTTTCCGTCTATATCTACACGCTTACTCTGTAGATTGACGACCATCCTACCTATTTTTATAATGGATTCCGCATGTCCCTTTGATCTTCTTATGACAGCTAATATCCTTGAGACCAATTCTTTCCCTTCAAACGGCTTGGTAACATAATCATCTGCGCCGATATTTAAACACGTTACCTTGTCTTTACATTCCGAAAGCCCCGAAAGAACAACGACCGGCGTTCTAATGCTTGATGCTCTAAGTTTCCTTATGACATCCACACCATCTATGTCAGGCAGCATAAGGTCGAGTATGATTCCGTCGTAATCGTAAATCTTACCAACCTCCAGTCCGTACTGCCCAAAACTAGTTGTGTCTACAGCAATTCCCTCCTTTCTCAGCAAGGCTTCAATGCTCTTTGACGTTTGGGTGTCATCCTCTATCAACAAAACTCTCACAATTACCTCCTAATACAAAAAACACAAACCACAACAACCCGGTCTGCATCCGTAACCATAAAAAAGGGTCATATCAGACTGGTATACAGGTCTTTCGCACTGATAACCAAATTAAAGAAACCTAAAATACAAAAAGCCCATAACCTACACATTAGCGCTAGTTTACTAAAGTTTTATTAATAATTTAAATATATTTTTGAGCGTTTGGGTCACCATCTACTTACAATCCAGAGGAGCATTATGTGCGACGTAGGGGATAACTATACGGCTCAGCACCGTCATATCCAATAATCCATATGTGGTTTTACTCCAAATTATAACGTTGACGGCGCACTAGATATAATTATCCATTTTTGTTTCGCTGAAATTTGAGATGTTCCTGGCTGTGAATCAAAAAATTTGAAAAAAAACTCCAAAACGCGATTTTTTTATTGTTTTATTAAGAAATTCGTGTATAATGGCAGATGTTATCTATTGATGACTATGGTAATAAACGTCGTGACAAATAGGTGACGTGGACCCGGGGGCAGAGCCCGGCACCTCCACCAAGACTCTTTACGGGGGTGAATAGATTCGACACGCATTGAAAAACTCGATTTTTACTCGTGATGGTTTACGTTATAGAACTAAACATTATAAATGCTATTAAACCAGATAGCTATGAAGCGTTGTGCGAGAAGATTCGCCTACTGGCGGATCAGATCGGTCGCGATCTCGCAAATGGCAAGTTTGTCGCGTTAAACGACAACATTGCCGATGTGGGGATGGCGCAAAAAGCAGCATAACACTTCGCGGTCAGGGGAGCCGGGCAACAGAACTCCCCGTATTTGAGAGTTTTCAATTAAATATAGTGTGTGATATAATGCCAATAAGTATTGAAATAGGAGAGTATTATGCACTGTAGGTATTGTGGATTGGATAGCAGTTACAAGAATGGTTTTGTCAAAGGAAAACAGAGATATAAATGCAAAAACTGCGGGAAGAATTTTCAAGAGAAAGATGGGAGAACAAAAGGGTCAACATTGACAAAGCAGGCTCTTGCGATAGCCTTGTATACAATGTGTCGGGCATCATATAATTTTCTTGCTAAGAAGATTTTCAAATGTTCTCCGACAACGATAATGAACTGGATAAAAAAAGGAGCAAAGACTGCAAGAATGCCTAAAATTTCAGACGATATTAAGGAGCTAGAGTTTGATGAAATGTGGCATTTTCTAGAACGAAAAGAAAACCAGAGAGTTTTCACATAAATATAGCAGCCCAAAGAAGCTCATTTATCAGCCTAAAGACGAGTTTTTAGCTTCATTAATTCGCATTTTTGTAATAGACTGATTTATCAGCAAAAACGTGAAAAACGCGCCTCAGTTTTGTCTTCTGCAGTAAGAATGCTTACGTTTTTCTTGAAGTCAATTGAGCCTGTTTTGTTGAAATTCCAAAGTTTTCCGCCAGCTTGCTCGACTATATTTGTCTGAAAACTCTCGAAAACCAAAAATGGATATTTAAAGCTGTTGATAGGGTAAAAAAAAGCACCCATTCAACACGGAAGTGCATCAAATAGCGACCTAGAATAGAGAGCGCTTTTGCGGATTTGGGCAAATCAGATGGTTCCGCAAAATGATGCACTTCATTTCTGAATGGGCGGGCGATTAACTACCACCAAAGATAACACTTTCTTCTCTCATTTCCAAGTCATTTCATCTAAAATTTAAATGCTGTGGAGGTTAATTTCAGGGAATTTGGGCTCAGCGAAAAATGAATATCTCACGCTCTCTTCTATACTGCGGAAATGCTGTAATTCCATGCAACACACCTCGCTGAAAGTTCATTTTATTTTCGCACGAGGCCTAAGGATGTTGAAGTCTTAGCATTTTCTGATAAAAAACTAAAAAATCCTGAGATGATACTTGCAAAAGTGTTTAATATATTGCATCTTGTAAACTCCGATGGGGTCATAGCTCAATTGGTAGAGCGCTACAATGGCATTGTAGAGGTCAGGGGTTCGACTCCCCTTGACTCCACCAGGTTGTCTATATGACTAGAGAATTTTACATTTTAATCAAAGGCAATACATCCCTCAAGTCCTCTGTCCCTGAGGCCTTTGCGACGTTGAATGTGTTTTAAATTAATGCAAAATGCATGACACTTTGGGCCCGTCAACGAAATTTTCTCTCCAAATCTCCGATTATTCTCCAAACAAGCGGAACTGGAGAATCGTCTCCAAATTGCCATCTAAGCCCTCTGCCAGAGGAGTTTTCTAAAATTTAGCGAAAAACTCGCGTGCAAAAGTTCGACCAAAAGCTCTGGAGTAGCGGTCGTTTCAGGGTGGGAAAGTGAAAATCACTTGTTCCGCTCACGAAATTTCGATGTGTTTTCAACGAGTTGCTGAGATGTGCTTCGAAAATAGAAGAGCAGTGGCAGATGTATGGCGTTTTCCTAGCGTCCTGGAGTTTTTCGGAAGACGTAAACATTTCTTCTTCCGAGTTTAGCTCCAACTCCAGAATCAATGGTTGCAATCGGCATTTTACAGTTCACGAAATCTCCGTATACGATTTTTTCCATCATTGCATTCCATTTTTATTTTTCCCTGTTGCTTACCGTTTCTGAACGTTCCTCTGTAGACTCCATCTGGACACGTTCTCTTTCCTTTTCCGTTTTGCCAGCCTTCCACGAACTCTCCTTCGACGATACTTCCATCAGGATATGTCTTTTTTCCCTGTCCATTCGGCCAAATACTCGAATATTCCCCCTCATAAATAATTCCGTCATCATATATTATCTTTACTTTTCCATTTGGCGATCCCCCCATCAAAATCTCCTTCAATGACGCACACTCCTGGTTTTATTCCTTTTCCTTTGCCATGTGGCACTTCTTCCACAAAATCACCTTCATAGACACGTCCATCTGAGTACGTATATTTTCCATTTCCGTGTGGAATATTTTTGGCATTGACTTCGCCGGTATATTTGCCGTATCCACAATGAAGGTTGCTGACTTGAGATCTATCATCGGTAGGATCGGTGCATCCTCCCAGCAGCAAAAGAAGAATAAGCGTTTTTTTCATTGTCTTACTTTCCATATGGATATGGCACTTTTCGCGATTCATGAAGAATCCACTGCTTTTTTTCTGGAATAAATGTAAAATCTTTTTCGTAGTACATGTTTTTATATCTTCGCGATTTTGAACCAATTCATGATCAAAAAATTTAAGCGTTTTCTTATCTGAATCCCATTTATAGAAAGATGGCTTTCCGTAATCTACCGAAAAACGATTTCCCTTAACCATCTCGGAATGGTCGCATTCTCTAATGCAAATTTTTTCGATGCTTCTGTCTTTATTGGCATACAATATATAAACATCCATGTAACAATCGAATTGACAAGACACAAGAAGTATGTGTCTGGAGAAATTATCACCTGATAAAACTTTTATATCGGGAATGTCGTATCGTCCAGCTTCAGATATTAATTTTGCATCGAATGATTTTGTATATAACGCAAAAGCAATAGCCGGAGAGAACGATTTTTTCTCGATGGATTCATATATACATTTATTAAAGAAAAAGAAACAAAGCAAAAAAACATCCGTATCGCAGACATTTTTACATTATGCTCTTGTTTTTTTGCCCAAAGGCAGCTATATATATTTTTGTAATTATTGCCTTATGATAGTTTTGTTATTTTTTACAACGGAGATTAAAAGATGAAAAAGGTACTATGTATAACTGCTATAGCAGCAGTTCTCGATTTGAGCGCTATGAACAATAATAATGCACTGATTCTTGATGATAACGCACCAGTAGCCGCCGTCACACCACAGATAGAAACGATATCATCGGAAGAAGCATACAACCAAATTATGGCAGCCGAAGAAAATGAGCGGAAACCAGCAGAAGCTCACAACAATCTGATGAGAAGATATAATGATATGATACGTCACGCAGTGAGCGGGTTTTTGCGATAAGTTTTGCTTTTTAAGCTTTAATTAGGCACTGTTTTCGGCTTTTATATAATTGACATTACAAAGCTGGAGGAAACAATGCCCATTGACGATTTTATCATT
>BNWJ01000077.1 GCA_025998735.1 Alphaproteobacteria bacterium
TTCCGGCTCTCGTGCTCTCGGCCCTACGCTTAATCCTGGCGTCACCGCTTCAGATCCAAGGACTCGATACCTGGTGCTCGCTAGGCTTTCCTGGCTGGGCTGCCTCCAGCTGTATCTCAGCAGCTTCGCTGGACGCACAGGAAAAAGCCCTGCAGATCTCACCAGCTGGACAAGATGCTTCTAGCCACAACACCTATTTGGGATTATACTCTATCCGAAAAGCAGCTTTTTGATGCAAATAAAGCGATTGGGGAAAGTGCTCAGAATGTGTATCAATTGATTAAAGATGCAATTAGCCGCAAAGCTTTTACAAAGGAGGATTTTAGTTGGTTTAAAGATCTTCTTAAAAATGATCCAAAATGTAAAGAAAAAGGGAATATGAGGATGGTTTTAACAGCTCTCGCGGGCACAAAGTCTGGAATACTTGACGGAAGTGTGCGCAAACCTTTCTTGCGTGCCCTGATTGACTTGGCAAGAGAATGTGTTGGCAATGAGTTCGCACTTGAGCTTGTGACACAAGCGGGATTTCCCCCGAAGTAAACAACAATTGGAGTGTTTTTAACAAGATGAAAACTCGGGAATCTTAGTCTTGCATTCGTAGCGCAGGTTCACACTGCTTGATATACACGTTTGAGCTGATAGGTTGGGGCCGTTTAATGCTTGGAGGAAGGTGGTTGGCTTTGGATTTTTTTTCTGGATTTTTCTACGCCGCTTCGGGGCCACGATACGAATGCCTCTGAAGTGGTTGCACCGCCGGCATTCTTTAAGTAACGCCAGTGCGGCACACACCGGCGTCGGGAACGCCGTCATATCCAATAATCCAGGAAAAATCCATACCTCTGGAGAATTAAATGGCCCTGCTATTCCCGGTCTCTGTGTTTCGTTAATCGAACGCGAATTCCACTCAAAATTTGGTTGTCTACACTGCTTTCGCCTGAAATTTCACCAATTTTTGTTCAAGAGCAGCCAAACCTAATTAGGAAGCCTAAGTTTTCGCAAAAAACACTGAAACATGAACAAAAAACACGACAGGCAACATAATTTTGAGCGGAGTTAGCGATTGAACATAAACATCAACGATCCATCTTGCTCTCCTGAACAGCTTTTCATTTCTACTGATATCCGCGTACCGCCAACGGTATATATGTCGTACCACTGTTTTGATTTCAACAGAACTTTGCCTTGCCAATTTCTATCTTCTATGTCTATCTTAACAAGCGAAAGATTGTTTTGGTCCTGGATATAAAGTCCAAGCATATGGAATATCGCCATATCCCACCATTCCGGCAGAATCCTGCGATTTATCGGATATAGTTTGAAAAAATTATCAGCTGCAGGCGTATGTATGTTACCTATTACGCTCAGCAAGAAAAATCTCGGGTCCTGATTTTTTATTTCATAAAAATCGTTGGCCATATCGTAAAACACATTGTTCTGCAGTATTTTTTGCATGTGCATTATGTTTCCAAATGAATTCATGTATATAATATTCCAGAGCGCAAAGAAAAACAGAAATGCTTTATATAGGTTCTTCAGTATTTTTCGCGATTCCATGAACAAGTAGTTCTTGTAAAGTATGCAGGAAATCAAAATTCCAAATGCATACAGAAGTCTTGGCTCAAGCTCACCGCCAACTTTGTGATGCAATAAATTGATGGGTATGTTTGCGCCCAGTGGACAAAGAAGGAATATCACGAGTCCAAAAGATATCATTGCAATTCTAGACATTGCAATCGGCTTATTTTCTATGTTTTTCCATGCATCTATCACAAAAGACGCGAAAAAAACGACAAGAACTAGAAAAAATATTACGCCAACCGCATTACACGACCAATCGAAATATAATCCATGGAAATATAAGTAAATATTTCCCAAAATATCATTAGTGATTTCACTAAAGCTTTCAGGAAGAACTTCATGAAATATAGATTTAACTTTTTTGGTTCCGGCTGATGTTATAATTGGTAGATAAATCACCAGTGTCACAAGTATGTTGCGAAACCAATGACGCGTCTCAAGAATTATCTGACGTATAGGCATATCTCTCGATAGATTCAGCAGCAGCACATATGCAAATACCGTGAGGTATGCGGATATCGCCGTTTGATAGATGAACAAACATAATAACAGCATACAGACCTGAATTAGCATCCACCGGAGCTTACTTATATTAATTAAATCTGACCTATACTGTTCCAACGTAGAAACATATGCGGCTCCAGTGGCACATAGCATTGATAACATCATAAATGGATTATCAAATCGAAATATCATACAGCTCGCCAGATATGGATTGACCACAACCGGAACAAAACACCAACGTGACGTTGGATCCGATAATGTCGTGTTGCGAGCGCCGGACATAGTATCTAATATCTTTCCGCACATTAGGGCCACACAAGCCAAAAGTGCGCATGACAGAACCATAAAAAACGGTGAGGCATCATAGGAGGTTGGAGCCCAGAAGAGCAAGAACTCCAGAATACTGGTCGCACCCCTGCAGTAGACCATTGTCCCGACCTGATAATTCTTCGTATACCTGACGTAATCATCATTATAGGGTGATGATGAAACAATTAGCGCCAAATAACTGCAGATCGCAATCGCAAAGAAAAATAAAAAACAGCGTGCGAGATGTTTCTTATCGCCATTCCCCAGAAATTTATATATCATGATCACCTATGCATACTCATACAACATTGCCCATTGAAAGGAGGGACTCTATGGTTCCAAGACATATCCATCAGGGCCTCTACTGGCGCACGAAAGCTTAACATTTTTTGCGAACTATTGTTTGATTTATTTTAATTCAACAACAAATCCAAACATCAAGAGATGTAATGAGGCACCCACGCGCCTTGAATCTTATAACATATCAAGTGAGTTGCCTGAAATATCAACTAAATATTTCTCTGAAATTTTATGAAACGCCAGTTGGTTGAGTTGTTTTTTGCTGCTAGCACTGGATTCCTACGAGCTTTCGGCCCCACGACACGAGTGTTTCTGAATGACGGTAATTTTAGCGTTTTTTGTCATCCAGAGGAGCGCGTAGCGCGACGTAGGGATCCACGCATGGATGAAATCATAATTTTGTGTGGTTTTTTATTCCAAATTATAAACTTGATTGTGTAGTAGTTAAGCTTATGGCATGACTCGATATCTTGTATTATGTATGGTATACGGTAGAGGTGGTGTTGCAGATCGGTTCTTTTCCGAGATTGTCATCGTCAAACAGATCCTCACGTACGATAAAGTGCCTTGCGATCTCTGGCGGTTTCTCCTAGCTTTCTCGAGAAAAGACACGATTTGCAGCATCCGCGGGTGCTGTTGTCTGGTAAATATAAAATCTGTGGTAATAATAATAAGATGAATAGATTTTTGTTGTTATTTGTTTTGTTCTGCAGCTCTTGTACGTCCTATAAAACTCCGGAATTGCCGCCTCTGGACGCAAAGCCCTTCTCACACAAAGAAATAATGGAAAAACAGAAAGCTCTAAAACAAAGAACGCTATCTATCCAAAAGGAAAATCCCGAGCCTGCGCCGATGGAACAAGAGCCAATCCAAAAAAAATAAGCACGTATGGTGCGATCGTTGTTTCAATACAATTAGACGACCTCAGTGATAAGGCCGTCTGAAATCGTGAAATACGCTATGCAAACACTTTATGCAAAATAACGGCGGCCAGTGTTCCATAAAATAATATCGTCTTTAGTTGGCGATGCTCTTTGGTAAAAATACTGACTATGGTCAGAACTATGGTACTAGGATATAGCGCATCCAGTATGGGAACTAAAAACTCGGCTATCCCTCTGAAATCAAGTAGAGATATGGCAAAGGTGATTGCCGTAGTCATAAACAAAACAAACTTAAACTTGTCTTTGCCAAGTTTCAATAGAGAATGCAAAAACTGTGCATAGATGCTATTTAAGGCGACTATTGTCGTGAAGCAGGCGAGCATTATTAGTAGTCCCATAAATAAGGTTGCATAACTACCCATGGTATGATTGGCAACTGTGGTTAGCATCGATGCTGGATTGACGTTTTCTATGAGGCCGGCAAAATTAGAGCCCAGAAAAACCATTCCGACATATACAGCCATGAGCATTACTATGGCAACTGCTCCTGATTTGACAGAAAGTTTTATTACGTCTTTGTCTGAAGTTTCCGGCGGAAGTTTCTTCTGTATCTGCGTAAATATAAGCTTAGAAAAGAAGAAAGCAGCCACCAAATCCATTGTTTGGTATCCGGTTACGACTCCACCACAAAACGAACCCATTGGAGTGTCGGTGCTTTCTCCCGGTACGCCCGCATCTGCCAAGCTAAGCATGATCAGGGCGGTCAAAAACAGCAGCAAGACGGGAGTT
Organism: Alphaproteobacteria bacterium; assembly: GCA_025998735.1. Taxonomy (GTDB): domain Bacteria; phylum Pseudomonadota; class Alphaproteobacteria; order UBA3830; family UBA3830; genus BNWE01. The sequence continues at coordinate 4,365 of BNWJ01000077.1, forward strand.
AGCCACTTGCCAACTAGATTTATTATGCGCTGTTCCTTCAGGCATACGTAATACATCACCACGCAAAATATAAAACTAAAAACACACAGTGTTAGCCCTGGTACGCATTGACTTATGCCTCCATAGGCGACGGTTATACATCTGGGTTCTCCGGCAAAGGATCCAAACAAAGATAGCATAACCAATGGTAGGACTGATCTCGCCAGAGAACCTGCTCCGCCAAAAAATCGCATGTAATCGCCCTTATGGAGTTTTACCGCGAAGAGTCCCAGGAACGGTAGTATGATGCCAGTTACGGCCAGTCCAAGGCCTCCCAGCAACCAATTTTCTCCGGTCATTTGTCCGATCTTGATTGGAAACACCATGTTTCCAGCTCCGAAAAACATACCAAATAACGCAAAACCATACATAAATATAAGCTTATACTCATTCATAATAGAATCTCCTAAAAATAATGCCGTCATTCTTTTCGCTAACTAGCGAAAAATTAAAAATATAAAAAATGTGTGGATTTAAAAAATAATATGGCTTGTCAGGCCACAATAATGGCTATAATTCGAACGAAAAAATGATTAAGATAAACAGAGTTTTCCATCTTCAATCCATAGAATGGTGTTAGGATACCACATAATGATTGAATAAGTCAAGTTGTTTTTTGATTTTTATTCAACAGTGCACGGGGTTTTTATTGTATAGCGAGGCAGCCCAGCAGTTTATAGAAACCCTGAAATTTTCGAGTTTTTGGATTTCTCGCTGCACGCAGGACATCTTCCACCAGGCACCATTTTCCCACGAAAGCGTTAAAAAACCGCTAAAATTACAAAAATTTTCAACCATTAGCAGAAATTTTATCATTTCCTGATATTATGGTATCTGGTGGAGAGGGACTCGCAACACATTTCTCCTATAAACCAACTCAAAAATCAGAGTATTGCAAAACTCCTGTGGTGTTAAGCTAAGAGGCTTTATTATATCGCGCGGGCGGCATGGAATTCCTACTGCTTCAGTTCCAGAACAGCTCTTGCGGGGCAGCCGCCTTCATGCGACACGCCCCCTTCTTCTTCAATAAGCTCTCTCTGTCGAGTTTTTTTCCGTCATCATGCTCTATATCTCGTCTATTTCAAACGATCCAGGACATTTTCATCGAATATGACTTTGCAATTATTTGTTGCCGCCTTGGTCATGGCCACTAAACTTTTCGCGGTCTCGGCCTTCCTAATTTCCGGTGGGGGAGGCCACGCAGTTACATAGTCGCTGAATTCTTCTGATACTATCATCTGATATATTTGTCTTCCACTGCACAGTTGATCAATATCCTGTTCCAATCGGTAGGTTATGTCGCAGAACTCCGAGTGATCATCCAGGTAAAGGAATAGCCTGCCTTCTTTTTCCAACAAGGCTACCATTTATTCTGCGGGAAATATCACGCAGCGGCCTCTATAACCATGTCCGCTGGCAGATTTGATGGTTCTCAGAATTTTTCCTATTCTCGTCGAGTCGCCTTTCCCTTCCGCGGAAACTGGTAATTCTGTGATGTCGAACTTTTTCCATCTTACATCCCCTCCAGGCGTTGTTTTATAATATTCTGTCCAACTGGTCGTGTTTATTTCAGTATCCTCCATACAATTAGCAACCACAGCACTGCAAATCATACATCCTACAATAAGCTCTTTCAGCCCTCCCATCTTAGTACCCTCCATAAAATACTCATGATAGACACCGTGTCACCATGATTTTTTCATATTACCACAAGTCACCAAAAACAGATAAAATTAAAGAACCCACACTCGCAATCCAGCGTCTTCGTTTGCCAGATCATCTGAGTCGCCATTCGCTTTGTTTTCAAGAGTTTCAGCTGAAGGCCCTACTGCCTTATATGCCGGAGCTTGTTGCTCAAATGGCGGGCATTCATCTGGATCAGGCTTATCCATAGAACAAACTTCCGTCAGTGTAAATGACATCATTATCACCACACAGGCGCTACATATTAGGTTTCTCATTTTCCTCTCCTTATATTATAAAAACCACATCATAAATATAC
>BNWJ01000078.1 GCA_025998735.1 Alphaproteobacteria bacterium
CCTTCTTATTCTCGAGATTCCCTGTTTCCTTCAGGCGACGCTTCCAGTTAGATAGCGTGTTGGTCGACAGGCCAAATACTTCCGCCGTTTTCCTTAATGTGTTGCCTGGCTTTGACCAAAACTCCAACACTCTTTTCTTATAATCCACACAATATACCATGGTACCTACCTACAAAAATATCTTGCAGATTACCATAAAATGACGCGATCTAAAAACGAGTTCACTATAATTGCCCGATTCGGTCTAAGATCATTGCTGTGCAGATTGTGCATATCGGTCTCCTCAAGGTTAAATATAAAACTTTACCTATTCTGGAGACCTTTCTCTTTCTTTGCAACTAGAAATATATAGCCGCCTGGTTTTTGAGCCGTATCATATGTGTTTGAACCTTTACATAGTGTTGAATGGGCGGAAAAAGCCCTGGCCGTGGTAATTAGATGCCCCTGAAAAAGGTCAGAAATATATTCGAAAAAAGAGATTTGTAGATTGACAAGTATGTTCGAATCTAATACCGTGTCAGCGTGTTTGCACATGTTTCTGATTTGTGGTCCATAATTATGTGGGGGTGTAGCTCAGTTGGTTAGAGCGTCGGCTTGTCACGCCGAAGGTCGCGGGTTCGAGTCCCGTCACTCCCGCCATTGAAGTTTGAGGAAAAATTGGTTGCAGATGGCATCTCCAAAATCTTGAAAGCTTAAATTTTGCCCCGCTTTTTCCATTTGCGTTCGACTGCATCAGTTTGTTTTTATCTAAATTCTTCATAAATCGCCCATTCAACAGCGAAGTGCATCATTTCATGGCCTAAAAAACGAGGATTTTTTGCGAATTATGTAAAAAGTGGTCTTGAAAAAAGTCACATGAAGAAGTTAATCTCGAATTTAGTTTATAATTTATTTTAAAGAGAGGTTAACATGGCCCCAAAAGGTTATCACCACGTTTTTTTATATCTTTCATAGATACCCTCAAACTCCTCGAAACTCAACGAGTATTGTTGCATGGATTTTTAATTTAATCCAGCGCTTTTTGTGGCCATCTCAAAAAAAAGTTATACAATAGTTAGACAGAGACTTTACATTTTTTGCAGAAGCCATTATATATCTACAAGGATATGTTTTAAAAAACAAACGCGGAGGAAACAAAGTATGGCAGCAGATTCTTGCCACCCCTGCAGTTTGTAGAAACCCTGAAGTTTTCGAGTTTTGGGATTTCCCGATGCACGCAGGACCTCTTCCACCAGATGCCATTTTCCCACAAAAACGCTAAAAATCGCCAAAATTACAAAAATTTTCAACCATTAACGGAAATTTTATCATTTTCTGATATTATGGTACCTGGTGGAGAGAGACTTGCGGCGCATTTTTTCTATAGATCAACTCAAAAATCAGAGCATCGCAGAACTCCTGGGGTGTTAAGCAGCAGATTGGATAAAGGTTGAAGGCGTTAAAGGGATAAGCTATAGACAGCACCCTACAAGGCTACACAAGAAGCACAAGGATAGATACTTTGCTACTTTTTATAAATTGGACGGAAAAACCAAATGCGAAGCATTTGGATGGGAATCTGATGGATGGACTGCCGAAAAGGCAGTTTCCATATCGCAAGAGTTGAAGCAAAACCAAAAGACAGGTCAAGGCCCAAAAACCCTTGCAGAAAAGCGAGAACAATCCAAAAAAGAGAATGATGAGAAAGAAGCAAAAACCAAAGAAGAAGAATGTAAATCCATAACGTTTACTCAACTCTATGAAATGTATCTGCCTGTCCAGAAAGTAAAAACAAAAGAAAAAACTTGGAAAAACGAAGACAGCTTTTACAGAAATTGGTTTAAAGAGCCACTAGGTGAAAAACCAATCGAGCAAATAACAATAGACGATATACAAAAAATATTAAACAATGCCCTAGAAAAAGGTAGAACGCCCAGAACAGTTGAATACATGAAAGCAGCCATTAGACAGATGTTCAATTTCGCAGGAGATCGTGACTTGTACAACAAAAAAAAACGTAGCAGAAAAAGTTGCGATACCTTCCGTAGACAATAGACGAACTAGATTTTTCACACAGGAAGAAGTTGGTAGAATTTTGGCAGCACTCCAAAAAAGAAGTCAACAAACTCACGATATAGCCTTGTTTGCTATGTATACAGGATGCCGCCCAATTGAAGTTTTTTCATTAGAATGGGAAGACGTTAATTTTGCAACAAAAATTATGACTGTTCGAAAAACAAAGAATGGAAAAACAAAACACGTACCTATGACTAAGCCGACTGAACAATTGATGCTAAGATTGAGTCAATCAGATAATACAGGGCTTGTTTTTAAATCTAGAAAAGGGACAAAAATCAAAGCTGTATCTAAAGTTTTTTTTGATGTGCTCAAAAAACTTGGTATTAACGATAATGTGACAGACGAACACGAACAAGGCGTATTTTATACATTGCGACATTCCTACGCCAGCTGGTTAATGATGAAAGGAGCTGACCTTTATGACGTAAAAGAACTAATGGGACACTCGACAACCGCCATGACAGAAAGGTACTCACACTTGTCGCCTGAACATTTAAAGAAGACAGCTTCATTGCTTGACGAATGCCAAATAGGTGATTTTTGAACAGAATACAGAAGGATAACGTTTTAGATTTGCATTTAAGAATGTGCATCGTTACATATTGGTGCACTATGGCACTTTTACTTTAAACTTACGACATCGGCTTCGCGAGTCAGGGCTTTTTCCTAGCGATTTGGCACCGTCATGAACACCTCTTTTTGTGAGTAGGAATTCGGAGATAATATCAGCTTCGTTGTGAATTTTTTCTGAAAACCAATATGCTCCAAATCACTAGGAAAAAACCCTGCAAGCAAGCATGATACAGTATTTATAGTAATTTTATTATGGAGGTTGAAATGGAAAAAGTTATCCCATCTCGCTCAAATTGCAAAGAAAAAAGAGAAATAGATAAGTATTTATACAAAGAACGACACCTTGTCGAGAATTTCTGTAGTAAAACAAAATGGTTCAGGAGAGTGACTTCTGGATTCTGTAAAACTACGTCTTCATATATGCCCTTTTTATGTATCGCAGGAACCCTCATACGGTTAGGATCTGAGTGGAAAAAACTTGAACTTTTGTCTTGCGGAAGTGCTGTAATTCCATGCAACACACCTCGCTGAAAGTTCATTTTATTTTCGCACGAGGCCTTAGGATAATTTCGCTAACAGGACCTAATTCTACCGCCACCAGCTGAAGATGTGCGCGAAGTATCTTTAATGACACAATGATTTTATTTGTCGCGAAGAATCGCAGAAATATTTTTTTTGAAATACTTCCCCAAGGAGTTTGCCAAAATCATCAACTGCGTATATATCATGCTATGATCGAGTTTTACTAGTGCGCAAAGTCTGCGACTGCATCGATATGTAAGTTTCCCCTACGGGAGGACATGTACTGTGTAAACCAACGGAGACGGAGCTTCAATACGATAAAGCCAGAACCTCAGCATTTGGAAGCAGAGAGTGAACGTTTGAAGGTGGTGCATGTATCATGGTTTCGTCGCAAAATATAAAACTACAAGTTAATGATGAAACAACATCATCTTTTGTTAAATTTTCATGAAACGACCGCGGGTGAAAGCACAAATCTTTCATTTATTTTAAAAAAGAAAACTACACATACTACATACACCACAAAAATTACAGAAACACTGCCGGTTACTTCTCATGAGTCCACTGACGAGAGTTATCTGCGAATACTAGCTTTTACCACGAGTGGTTTTTGTGGCTGTACCGAAACGTATTCTCTGGAAAGAGACTTTGTTCCAAAACACCTCCAATTTTCTGAGGATGTCCACCAACTCGTCCACCCCTTGAAAATCTTCGCTTTTTAGTACGGACACATGCTTATCTAAGGCAGAGTCTATTTTTTTACAAAGCGCTAATCCCTTTGGAGACAGCTTTATAACAAACGATCTCTTATCATGTTTGGATGTCATCTGATCAATGTAACCATTTTGCACCATTTTCTTTAAATTATATGATACATTTGACCCAAGATAACACCCTCTAGTCGTAAGCTCCCCAATCGATATCTGCTCACCACCCAAATTATAAAGAACTAAAGCCTGAACGTTGTTTATATCCTCAGCTTTGAGACTGTCAAGTTCACATTTAATAACTTCCAGGAACAATCTATGCAACCTTTCAATTAACGAGACCGCTTCTAAATAATTTTCTTTCATATTCACCTCTCATAACACAATAATAACAAACATAAGTAAAAAATCCATTAACGCAAAAATATTAGCATGAGTACTTGTACATTATTTTCTAAAATCAACTCAGTAATATCATATATATCATAACGTGTATACATAAAGTTTGCAATACAACCGCATGTTGTACTCATAAAATTACCAATCGTATCACTGGCATGATATCGGCGCTTTAAAAACAAGCCAACTTAAAGGATAGTTTTTCATAAAATTTCAAAAATTACAATCTTTTTTTTACAAATACAGCATATCATTTGGATGGATGTTGCCTATCTAAGAGTAGCGCTCAATCGTCTTCTGATCCGTACTGATTGTACAATACAACCTGACGGCTGAATTCCATACCAATGTTCTCTGCCGTGATTTTGAGAAGATTCCACTATAACCTACTGAACTTATGCATGACAACTTGTTGCAAATTTTTGATTAATATTTCGTCTGATTTGTTTAACATTTTCTCGCAAGAGTTATCTCCCTTTTTTAGGTCGTAAAATGATGCACTTCTTTTCAGAGTGGGCGCAAAACTTCAGCGACTTGTTGCGCAAATACCACATCCGTGACCAACACACAATATGATTCAGTGGCCCTACTCATAGTGCAGCACCTAATCGCGTAGGAATCTGTACAAAAAATTTTGCTGACCATATGGATCAAACAACGTTTTTGTTGTACATTGTGAGCTACTGGAGATAGCATGGTTCCTTGTGTATAAAATCAGAGTAGGTTTTTGTTATACTAGATCTTGGTGGAATCGCTCCGTGATGTCAGATAATTGTTATATTGGGATTTTAGAGTATGTCTAGGGATTATTATGAGACACTTGGGGTGTCGAAAGCTTCCAGCGATGCTGATATAAAAAAAGCATATCGCACACTTGCTATGAAATATCATCCGGATAGGAATAAGGGGGATAAAGGTGCCGAAGCGAAATTCAAAGAAATAAACGAGGCATATGAAACACTGAAAGATCCTCAGAAGAAAGCCGCCTACGATCGCTATGGTCACGAGAATTATAGTAACGCTGCGAATGGCGGTGGTTTCAATAATCGAGGCTTTTCTTCGAATGATTTCGATTTCGGCACCAACTCTCCGTTTTCTGATATATTTGAGGAATTTTTTGGTAATAGCTCGTCTATGCGTTCGGAACGAATGGATATGCGCGGCGCAGATCTCAGATATGAAACGTCGATAACGCTGGAAGAAGCATTTCGTGGAAAAAATATCGATTTAAAAATAAAAACAAATGTTGGTTGCAAAGCCTGTGGCGATACCGGATCCGAAGGAGGAGCAAAACCTAAGATCTGTCCGTCCTGTAGAGGAAGTGGGAAAATGCGCTTCAGTCAGGGATTTTTCATGGTTGAAAGGACATGTGCAGCATGTAATGGGACTGGCCACATAATTGAGAATTCCTGTCGAGAATGCCGAGGAGCTGGGCGAGTTGGAACGACGAAAAACATCAGCGTGTCCATTCCAGCTGGAATAGAAGACGGGGCAAGAATAAGATTGTCCGGAGAAGGGGAAGCCGGCATTAGGGGCGGCAGATCCGGAGATCTCTATATTTTTGTTACGGTAAAGCCGCATAGGCTCTTCAGAAGAGAAGGAAGCACCATCCACTGTGACGTTCCCGTATCCATGATTACTGCTGCGCTGGGCGGAGATATCGAAGTTCCCACGATAGATGGGAAAAAGGCTGTGGTAAAAATGCCGGCTGGTACGCAATCTGGCAATATCCTGAAACTGCGCAACAAGGGCATGACGGTCATCAGGAGTACTACGCGGGGAGACATGATGATTCACGCCAAGGTGGAGACCCCGGTGAATCTCACAAAACGGCAGAAGGAATTGCTTGGGGAATTTGATTCAGAAAACAACTCGCATCCGCAATCTTCAGGTTTTTTTTCCAAAGTAAAAGAGTTTTGGCAGCAGGGCTTTTTCCTGTGCGTCCAGCGAAGCTGCTGAGATACAGCTGGAGGCAGCCCAGCCAGGAAAGCCTAGCGAGCACCTGGTATCGAGTCCTTGGATCTGAAGCGGTGACGCCAGGATTAAGCGTAGGGCCGAGAGCACGAGAGCCGGAATGGGTAAGCGTGAAGTGATTGAGCCTCGAAATTGAACTAGTGGCAGAAGCCGATTC
>BNWJ01000079.1 GCA_025998735.1 Alphaproteobacteria bacterium
TTTGGATGAAAATATTTATGAACCAGGACGAAAGGTCACGGATAACGAATTCAATGCAGTTAATATATGCCGTGATGATTTTCACGGTGAATGGAACTATGTCATTTCGCCTATAGAAAAGCAAAACCTCTAGTTTATTTGGTAACAATTGCTAAGCTCATCATTTGCAAAACATTTTCCATCTATGATTGCACCAAGCGACTTTAAATTTGCAAGATATGCGTTTACGCTCTCCACAACGTCGGTGACGTAATTTTTTACAATGTTTCGATCCACTGCCCACAGATGTGCTCTCAAAATGCTGTCGTCGATGATATCGGCGGTGCGTCTTACCAAAAGAAATTGCCATTTGGAATCTGAAGAGCATGTGCGATTTCCCCACAAGCGATACCCGTCCTGGTTGATAATTGTTGCGATGTTATTCTCGTTGAGATAGTTGGCCTTGCACGCAAAATCACCAAGCGAAAAGTCGATGGATTTCGAAAGTCCAATGATGCCATTGATTTTTTTGTTCGAAGGTGAGCACCAGAAGCCGGTTTCATTGTCGGTTTTTGCTATAATTCCAGCAACATATGAGCTTGCAGGAACTGTTTCATTTTTGGTGTTGATCACTTTTGGATAAACAACATAGGCTCGCGAATGGCTTAAATTGTCTGCAAAATCAACTGCATCGGCCTCGATATCCGGAGCATCGGCAATGAAAATACCATGAAGACGTTCTGCCAGAGTTAAAAAGTCAACTGCAACGCTTTCGTTGTGAGAAAAACCAGGAGCCAAAAGAATGCGTGGAGTTACTCCAAGAGTACTTTGAGCTGCAAGCAGAGATTGCATTCCGGTATAGGTTCCATCTGCATTTACAGCACCAATTACATTTGCAATTGTGTCTGCATCTGCCGTTTCTCCGGAACCTTCAGCGACTCGAATTACAACAATATTTGCTCCACCTTGTGCGAAAATACCATCGATTGCAGATGGCAGAGTTCCTGAAATTCCAAGCTTTGCCGCCTCCGTTAGGCTTCCACTAATGAGAACTGGTTTGTTCAACGGAAACGCTTCAACATCGGCATTTTCTGCCGTGCCAACGATTCCAATGACCGACGATGATGTCCCACGAATCGAACGCGGTCCACTATCGACTTCAACTACAGATACACCATGTAAAAAATTCTCAGACATTTTGAACCTCCTTTTTCCTATTAATCTTGCCCGCCTTAATTTCCGAAATTTTTTCTGCCATCTCACTGAGAGTGGCATCTTCCGGCACATCGACTCCTTTTGAGACGATTGCATCTCGAATTTTTCGTTTGACCTTCGCGAATCTTTCTACAATTTTGTTCATGCTGCCTCCTAATACTCAATTACTAGTTCTTTTATAATCAGATCCCATCGAGCAAACGTGAGAACTGGCGATCTGTTTGAGTTCCCAATGTTCAATCGATAAAATTTGTATGCCGCCGAATGCGTCAATTCGTGTGTGCGAAGCTCACTTCTGGAAAAAGTTGGACTGTTTTCTATGGAAAATAACGTGATCCAGGAAGTGCCATCATTCGAGCCCAGCAATGAATAATCTCGTGGAGCAGCGTCGCACCAGCTATCGTCACGAGCTCCAACTGCAAAAAAATTAATGAACTTTGCAACCGGAAGTTCAACTTGAACCCAGCCAGAAGCTTCACCGTTTAACTCGAATCTTGTATTGAATTGACGATCAAACAGATAAATTCTTTTGTGCCCCGAATGTTCGCTACTGGACGAAAGTACATATGTGCCATCCGCTCCGGTTGTAGAATCTGAAGTCATTGTTGGCACTACATTGTCGTTTTTGTTTAGATGTCTGCGATAGGTTTTCGCTCTGCGACCAAGTCCAAATTTAGCAAGTCCGGCATTATTACCACTCTGAACTGTTTCAATCAGAAGGCGATAATACAAATATGGAGTTTCGTTAAACCAAGAGAATATCTTCGCTTCATTTTGAGTCCATGTGGCAGACTCGTATATGAAATCTATCCAATTTTCGCCATCGTCTGATGCCTGAATTTTGAACGCCGATGGAGCTTGATAATAGTAGTTATCATTTCTGGCCTGGAGATATACAGCACTACAAGCCATCGCTTCCGGCAGTTTTATTTTCAACCAGGAGTTGAATTGATCCCCGGCTGCCGTTGCCCATCTTGTGTCAGAATTTCCGTCGAAAGCATAGACGGCGGCGTTATTAGAATCACTTTGAGAATTTGCAGAAACTTCATAACCATCTTGTGACGCTGCAATCAGTGGTGGTAATGAATTGATGAAATAACTTGTGCCACTTTCACGTCGAAAAAGCCTAAAACGCGAAATTCTCCAGAGAAAAGATCCGTCGTTTGTGTATGAGCAAACCAGGCGATAAAACCTATATCCGGTTGTATTTTCAAAATCAAAATATCGTGTTTCACCTTGTTTCCAATCTTCTTGATATTCACGTTCCAAAAGCAACTCCCAGTTGTTTCCATCATTAGACGCGATCAATCTAAACCATCTCGCCGTTCTATGAAGTTCGTCCGTTTGCGCAGACATATCGAGAAAGTTTGCAACCTTGGGTGTTGCGAATTCATACTGAATCCAAGCTTCTAAATGCGATCCTTTGTCCAGCTCCGTATATGCAGCAATAGGCGGAGATGTGACATCGCGTAGCGAATTTCGCTTCAAATTAGAACATGAAATCGTGATTGCGCCCATGGTGTCCGCTCCCATTGATGGCGTCAGCAGAATCAATTCCGAATCGTTGTTATCAATTGTTGTTCCGTAAAGCTGAATTCCACGAACATTTCCTTCGTTCGAAAATCTCAACTTGAAGTAGTGATACGCGCCTTTCTTTTCGGTGGTAGTATTTTTCGCAATGGTTGTATTCGCTTTATATAGCAATCGAGTCCAGGTGATTTTGTCGTTGGAGCCGAGCAATTCAAACAAACTAAGAGCGTTACCATTATTGTTGTAGAAATAAACGTAATCCACAACCGCAGATTTTGCGAAATCGAAACATACTTCGCGAGGGTTGTTTTGAAAGCTGAGATTTCCAACGTCGGTTCCCATCATGTCGTACATATTCCAGGTTGTACCATTGCTATACACAATGAGGTTTGATTTTACGGGATCGCCGTTGTTTGGCGTGAGCAAAATCGGATCTGGAGATTCAAGAAAACTGGCTTCGGCCTTCCATTTTTGGGAGCCCAGTAATTTTGTAAATTTGATGCGATTAATTCCGCGATTTACGCCAATTGGAGAAAAAGCCGATGGCAAAGTCATCACATCAAACGAAACCATATGTTCTGCGTCGGAAATTATCTCAAGAATGAATGAAAAATCATCCTGAGGTTCGAAGCCAACATTGAAGGAAAATTGCAAATCTTCGTTCAAAAAAGTTCGATACACCGCAATATTTTCTTCCAGATCAACGATTCCGTTGTGAATGATTTTCATTTTCGCGAGCTTGTAGATGACTGGCTCGCCTGATATTGTTTCTATCACTTCCATTTCTCCGTTTGTATTTAATGAAAAATCAACTCCAAGTTTTGTGACTCCAAATGTTGAGTTCGATGCCATTTCGATTGTGGGAATGCTGATTTCTTCATCGTTGTTACTAATTCCGTCTCCGATTTTTATAAGTCCATAATTTTCTTTTGATGCAAAACCATATCCATCAGCTGAAATTTCGCCACCGTTGTCGGTTATGCCGTCTCCAATTTTTACAAAGCCGTAGTTGTAGCGTGACGCTGCTACCGTTTCATCTTGGGATTCGTTTGCTTGCTCGATTGAGTTTTTCAAAACAAACGACTCATTACTTTCTGCAAGCGTATCTTCAACAATTTGCTGGTTTACCATATCAGCTCTTGGGAAAAGCGCCGCTTCGCCAGTTTCATCAATCTCATCAGCAAATATGTGTGTTTCATTGGATTGGCAAACTCCGGAATTCTGATAAACTGTCATTCCTTTTGGGGATACTTCCAGGATATTTCCCCAAATTGTGTCGTAATTATCCTCAGATTTTTTGATGGAACATTGCCCAGCTTTTCCGCCACTTTCTCCGCCACCTTCGACACATTCAAATCCGTTGCCATCATCCGTAATTTTAACGTAGCGATTTGGAGTAATATTTTGAATCTCGGAATTTTCGACAACCGCCGGAGCGCGAACAACGCGATTTTCTAAATTCGATACTATATATATAGTGTCATCGATTTTTTCTTCGGTTTTAGAAACGTCATCGTCAATCATTTCAAATGCAGCACGAATTTTCTCGAGGTCATCGAGAACGACGTGATCTTTGTGCGGCAAAGAATATTGACGATTTGTTGTTATCATCGACGCCCCGTTGTCGTTGTAACCGTCGTTAGTGTGGCTACCGATGAAGATAATGATGATACAGCGCTAAACAAATCGTCTATGTCTTGATCGAAAGCGCTAAGCGTTGCATTTATTGTGTTTATGCTTGATGACATTCCCGCAATGGCTCCATTCATGTCTGATATTTCAGATGTGAAAGCACTTAACGTTGTGTTTATCTCATTTATGTCCGACAATTCAGATACAAACGTCAATCCGTCTTCAACCTCGGTCAATCGTTCTTTTATTGCTGAAATTTCCGGATACCAACATGTGCCTTCCAGCAGCCAAGTATGAACGTTTTGAGCAGTTACGCATTTGAATGTGTAGACGGTGTTATTATTTGTGATTGTTGCAATAATTGTTTCGCCGTTGGACTCCCCAGAAAAAGTTTCGTTTGGAAAAATCAAAACCAGATTTTTTTCAGCTTCCGGATTTCCAACAATATTTATCGGAAGTTTCGATTCAGAAATTGAAACGATTTCTATTCTATCTCCAACTTTTGGCGCTTTTGGAAATGTGAATTTTGTGGCCATTTTTAATACTCCCTCGTTGTGTATTTATGAAGTAAATCGATGCTTGCGACCGAAACGCAATTTTCATTGTTGTACGGAGTTGCAACAATTTTGTAATGCGAGTAAGCCGAGTTATTGTCAACGCCCCAATCTTTTGGCGTGTTATTGCTCCAAGCCGAAATATCAGTCACCGCCAGCAATTCAGTCCAATCTTCTCCATTGTTTGAAGCATACAAAATGAATGTCCCAAATGCCTGATGTCCAAGGTCTGATCGCGGATAAACCGATATGAAATTGCAGATTTTTGCAGTTGGCATTGTAATTAAAATTGTAGTTATCGGACTGTTGTAACCTGTACTCCAGGACGTTCCTGTATTTCGATCGAATGCCCTGTGAATTCTCCAGTCGCTGCCGTATTCGCTGTTGCATGATACTGCGTAACCGCCTTGTGAATTGGAACTCATGATCGGCAGCAGATTTTGTCTTACGTCCAAGTCGCGTTTGTATTCTCGCAGAGACGTTCCGAAATTTATTGTTGAAAGCGCCGCATGATCCCCGTTGTTTTGCACAGTCTTAATGAAAATTCTGTAGTACAAAAATGGAATTTCATTGAAAAATACGATGGTTCTTTCTTCTGCCTGAATCCAACTGGTGGTAACCGTTTTCAATGTCGCGTATACCAAGCCATCGTTTGAGCCTTGAATTTCAAATAATGTTGGCGATTGCGTATAGTAAGAATCGCTGCGGACTTTTATGTATACGGCATTGCAAAGCGTTTCGGTTGGAAATTTAATTTGAATCCAGCTGTTTTGTGCGCTGCCAATGGTTGTCGCCCACTGAGAACTATCGTTTCCATCAAAGGCAAGTATGCAAGATGGTCGTTGAGCTGAGAGCTACATGTGATCTCATATCCACCTTGGGTTGCAGATGTTAATTTCGGAATGAACTTTTGAAGACACTCCTGTCCAGCAATTTTATGATAAAGCCGAAGTCTCGAGATTCTGAACTCAGTCACAGGAATTTCTATCGGTGTAAATTTGTAATATCTGTAAGCTGTTGAATTATCGATGTAATATTGTCTCGTTTCACCGTCGTACCAACGTGTTAAACTGGCTCGCTCAAGTAAAAGCGTCCAATTTTCATCGTCGTTGGAAGCTTCGATTTTAAACCAACTTGGCATGCGATCCGAATATCCGTTCGGAGCTCCGATGTCAATCATGTTTACGATTGCAGCTTCCGGTAGAGTATATTTATCGCGGTAGATGGGGTACGGCTTTGGCGGCCGTCCCCACCCCGCACGGAACCGTGCTGGCGGATTTCCCGCACACGGCTCTTGATATTAGCTTTGGATTTTGCTCCTATGTGCCAGCTTATCGTCA
>BNWJ01000080.1 GCA_025998735.1 Alphaproteobacteria bacterium
TAAAAGATCATTTTTGACAAAAGGGTTGGCAACCATCTTCTCGATGATCGTCTCATCTACTTTCTTTCACGAGTTGTGGGCTCATGTGCCATGGATCACGTGAAAAATGTGCAAGATGGGTGGTAAGTGTGAAAACTCTCTTTTCAGTAGAATATCAATGATTTCCCGCACAAAATTTTTCATAAAATCGACAACAGTGATTTTCTTGTTTTTTAAAAGCCTACGAATACGGCTTTCTTGCGCTTTTTTTGTGCAAATATTTGGAAGAACATTGATCCATTCGTAAGAATTTACGCTCTTGGTCGTGAGACTTGCTGCAACGCAATCTGAGATTGCGAGAATAAGTCTTTGGTCAATGTTTGGGACCTTTTGTTTTAGATTGTTTTCAATGCACTTTGACAAATCCGATACGCCCCCTGTTTTTCTAAGATGCATAGCTCCTCATTTGGTTAAATACATCAACAGCTTAGCACATCTTGTTTTGAATAAAAAGACGAGAAGGGTGGTAAGGTTGAATATCAACGATTTCCCGCACAAAATTTTTCATAAAATCGGCAAGGGTGATTTTCTTGTTTTTTAAAAGTCTACGAATACGGCTTTCTTGCGCTTTTTTTGTGCAAATATTTGGAAGAACGTTGATCCATTCGTAAGAATTTACGCTCTTGGTCGTGAGACTTGCCGCGACACAATCTGAAATTGCAAGAATAAGTCTTTGCTCAATGTTTGGGACCTTTTGTTTTAGATTGTTTTCAATGCACTTTGACAAATCCGATACGCCCCCTGTTTTTCTAAGATGCATAGATCCTCATTTGGTTAAATACATCAACAGCTTAGCACATCTTATTTTGAATGAAAAGACGAGAAGGGTGGTAAGCAACTCACCTGACATTTCAAAATGCCTTTTCCATTGCCGCTCAGCACCAGTAGCTTCCGCTATCCAGCACCGCAAGGTGGTTTGATAAGTCTGCTTGGACAGTCCTTATCGGAGGGCCATCCTCCCTCTTCATCGTGCCTTCGTCTTGGCACACCAGCAATCCTCTCTCATGAAGCGAGTCAAATAAAAGATTTATGTATTTTCTATGTAAACTATCATTAATTTGAAAATCGTCGTCCTGCAGCGGGCGATTGACACGCTTTTCATTGGTTTTGAATTGTTGGCCATTTTGTTGGCTCATCGCCCTTGCAATCGACGCTACACTGCTGCTGCCTGAGTGCAGCATGCCGCTTATAACTTGATGAAAATTGTTCAATGTTACGCTATTCAAATTACCAAAATATTCAGATATTATACTTCGCATTCCATGCTTCCACATTAACCACTTGAATATTATAGTATAATTTCAGGGGGGGGGAGCAAGCCCTTTTCCTCCATCTTCATCGTACCTTCTCTTGGCACACTGCAACAGGTCTATTACAAAAAAGCGAATTAATGAAGCTAAAAACGAGTTTTTAGGCTGATAAATGAGCTTCTTTGTGGTGCTATATTTATGTGGAAACTCTCTGTTTACCGCAGGGCTTTTTCCTAGAAATATGGGTTGATTTTTGAGATAAAATCTCCGAATATTAATTAAGTTTTAATATTTGGAGTAGAGATGAAAATTATAGATGCGTTAAAAGAGGTAAAAGATGATCGCAAACCTAACGGGAAAGAATATCAGTTGTGGGAGATCATATTGTTTTCAATTTTTGCGATAGCGAGCAACGCGAAGACATATAGCGATATACAACGCTTCATGGAGTGTAATTTTGATAACTTAGTGAGTGTTTTTGAGCTCAAATGGGGAAGATCTCCCACGATATCATGCGTATGGAAGATCCTTACACGCATTGATTTTTCCGATATGGAACAAGTTTTCATGAAATATTTTTCTGATACATCAGAATATCAGAAGGAGATCGAGCACATTTGCTTTGACGGTAAAGTTTTGCGCGGAAGCGACTCAAAAACGCAAGACAAAAGTGAGTCAAAGATTCTCAGTGCTTTTTCAGCGGTGACCAAAAAAGTTCTAGGCTATCTGCAACTGGAAAGCGAAAAAGATAGTGAAATTCCAGCGCTTCAGGAATTTCTGCGGAAGCTCAATCTGAAGGGAGTTGTGGTTTCTGCAGATGCCCTTCATTGCCAAAAAAAACTTTTGAATCAGCTGAAGATGCAAAAGCAATTCTGATAACTCAGGTAAAAAATAACCAACCAAGTCTGCTGAATCAAATAGAGCTCGGTTGCTCAATATGCAAACCTACAGCTGTAATTGAGAATGATCTCGATAAGGAACACGGGCGTATCGAGCAGCGGACATACGAGATTTTCGAACCATTGCCAATGTTAAACAAGTGGCAAGATGAATGGCCTTTTCTGAGAAAAATCATAAGAGTCACAAGAGTTAGAGAAGAAGTTGGTGTCGACGAAAAACCTTCTATAACAACGAGTTACTACGTTTCCGATAGTCGATGCATTTCATCCTTTTTACGAATTCTCTCACACTTTTCATATATCTCCCTATCCTTTTCACGATTTTGCACATACAGTTGGCTAACACACTTATTAGACCTGTTGCGTAGGCCTATTTTTGGTCCTGATAATCAGTGACTCCAAGAGGCTTTTGCAACAGGTCTATTAGTTTGCTTATTAACATAAGTTAACAAAAATGATGGAGACGACGTGTTACACATCGTGCTAGATATCGCTTCTTGCGAAATCAACATAAACAACGAGATCAGTCTACTATAATACAATTTTTTTCTCATCTTTTTCTACCTTTTTTATAATTGGCCAGTTGCTTTAAAGTAGGCACACCAGAAAACGCAACGAATGTCAATCAAAAAAACATCGATTTTGTTTTTTTGTCATTTGGCTATAGGGTTCGCGATGTTTTTGTCAGTAGCCACACTTCCAGAATACACTACGGAGAGCATTATACTCATTCACGATAAAAAGGACTGTTTCTTCATCTGGCCGCACACATGCTTCTCGTCTTGAATGTATATAGTATAACATGATTCAGAACTAAAAGACGCATGAAAAATGTCTATTTTTTAGATCTTTTCCAACTGATTTTCAATCCAATATATTGAATATTGAGTCGCTTTAAAATTGCATCAAAACGCTATTGGTAGGCCACTACCCCATTTATCGACGCTTGGGCAATTCAATGATGGTGCATATTTCGTTGTCCGTCGCGCTCGAAGAAAATAAACATCAAAAATGAGATTGTTTTTATGTTGTTAAGTGGGATGGGTTAACACCCTCGTCTTTAGACGAATACTTTAGTGTTATTGTGACTTGCAGGAATGTGTACATGGCTTGTATGTTAAATATCGCATAATGCTCTGAGCGAAATATATTGGTAAGGTGCTGATGACGGTAAAATACAAACACAGAAGATGTTCAAAAATACGTAGAAGAGTAGAAGGCTCATCATCGAACTGACGATTTCAAATATCAGAGTTCTAACGTTCACGTTTTTAACCTGCTTTTCAAGCTTAATTCCATACTATCGACTTTAGTCGATAGTGGTTGATATTTTTTTTGCGTAAAACTCTTGATTTTTTCAGCGCTAAGTGTTACAAATGTCGCTCGTTGTTTTGTTTATCATATGAGGAGAAAAAATGAAATATACCGCGAACAAGTCCCTATTGGCAGCTACGTGTGTATTGTCGCTTTACGCAGTAAATGTAGAAGGAGCAAGACATCTGAACCAGGAAAGGAGGGGGGGGGCATTCTTCTGGCGAGCCCTCTCAAACCGTCAAACCTTTTGCGAACGCACAAGAATGTAGGCATGCTAAAAATATAAAAATACGCCATGAGGGAATAAAAAAATAAACAATAACCTGTATAGTATGCTTAAGCTACTTAGATCAGATGGAGATGAAAAAGTCGGCGCTAGTGCGAGCGTTGAATCTATTGATTTAATGCCATCAGCTAAAGCTGTGTATGGAGCAGTCTATGATTTAGCGGATCACTATCTATACCCAATTTGTCCAAAAGATCTTGAGTGGTTTGGAGTTGTTTTTAATAGAATCGTACCACATGAAAATGAATACCGAGCAGTCGTTTTGGAGACTTTATGGCACGTAGAAGTAGCGAAATCTGATGTTGTGCACCTAAATTTCCGTGATACTATTGGACGCTTAAGGGCTGAAGGTGGATCAAGTAGTTCCAACTCTACCTCAAGCTCTAGTTCCAGCTCTACCTCAAGCTCTAGTTCCAGTTCTGCCTCAAACTCTAGTTCCAGCTCTACTTCAAGCGCTAGTTCCAGCTCATCGGAGCTTCCTGAAGCTCAGATGTCATTGGTTAAGTATGGCGACCGTTTACAGAAAACAGATTCTAATACTCAGATCAGAGAAATACGCCATAAGGCATTGGGAGAAATAACAGCCAACCTGGAACTAATGCTTACACCAGGTGGAGATAGAAATGAAAGTTTAGCGAGAGGGATACTTGAGTCCGCTTATTCCTTGATGAAAGGTTTAAAGGATCCGATTGAGCCGGATGATTGTGAGTAGTTTGAAGATATTTTCAACGAAATCGTGGGAAATAGCAAACAGAGAGTAAGTATTTTGACGATCCTGCACTCAATAAGTGAGAAGAAGATATCATCGACTCGGGAATTTTTCGGTAAGTACGTTGGATTGGTTAGCCCTAGTGCGCAATCGTACATTACAGATTTGTACTTAAGTCTTACTATCGCTATTGATCGTTTGCTTGGCCGTGCAATGGTAGAGGAACTTCCTGATGGAGAACACGAGTCTGATGGTAAAGAAAAGATATGACATAGTTTAGCGGAAGTTTTTAAGCTTTAGTTGTAAAAAACAGTTGAAACTTTGCATCAATGAGCAAAGACTGATTTTATTGAAATTTCATGAAACGACCGTGTCTACCGCTCCATTTGTGAAAGGATTTCTCCCACAAGCTTTGATAGCTTTCCGCTCTTCTTGTATTTCTTTTTCTCAGCGTGAAACAAAGACAGCTCAAATTCCCGCAATTGTTTCGGCTCTACTTGTTTTAGGTCGAGATGCTTGAGAGTTAGATTCTGAATTCTTTCAGGAGATGTAAGCGATTTCCATTCCGCCTTAAGAATATGATAATTTCTCTTTTCTTTTATGATTTCTCTTCTGGCTATTCTTATTCGATCTTCTATTGAAATTACCGAGTATTTCAGGTAGAACATCCATGATCCGGCTATGCAAACGAGAAAAATAAAGAAAATCGTGGACTTCTTCGCTATCATTACACATCCAGAACATACGAAAACTACTGGCGGGATTATAGCATACAAATTCTCTCTTACCATATCGTTTCGTGCGCATCATTTCTTGCAAAAAATCACTTGTTTTTCGCCAAAATGCCGCTATATATATTGCTGTAAGTATCGTATTATGATGATTCAATTTTACAATGGAGAATTACAAATGGAAATGAATAAATTAATGATAGTTTGTGCCGCTGTAATGATGATCTCAGTTTGTGGAACTACAGAAAATGTATATGCAAAGTGCAAGCGTGTCCGCGCCACTAGCAAAGTGAAAGTAGTTCGCAGCATGGATTTTGCGGGAGGGAAGTACGCTGGCGAAACCGATGCCAAGAACCTTCCGCATGGAAAAGGAAAGACACTGAAGAATGATGGAACTATCTATGAGGGAAATTTCCTCCATGGTGAGCCTCATGGAAAAGGAAAGCGGACATTCGCTGATGGTGATGTCTATGAAGGAGATTTCCTCCATGGTGAACCTGATGGAAAAGGAAAGCAGACCTTTGCCGACGGAGATATCTATGAGGGAGATTTTGCGAGAGGAAAGCCTCATGGAAAAGGAAAGTGGAAATACAAAAATGGTGATGCCTATGAGGGAAATTTTGTGAACGGTAAAATAGGAGCACCAGAGTTAGGTAGTCTGTGAAGGAGAGTTCGCAACCGGTGAACCGCACTAGACAAAAACTACCGCCATTCAGAGACACACGTGTCGTGGCTCCGAAGAGCCGTAGGAATCCCGCGCTCGCAGCACAGTCAGTTGCATTAGGAATTATTATCAAATAATATGGACAAGTGACATCACATGAGTTATATTTGTATCTATGAAAGATATAGATATATTAGCGTTAACGACACAAATAGAAGGGATGTTACCCACACTTAATGAGTACCAACGCAGGAGGTATCTCTCAATAGAAGCGAAGGCGATAGGTTACGGCGGCGTAAGTCTTGTCAGTCGGGTGTCAGGAGTATCCAGGCAGACA
>BNWJ01000081.1 GCA_025998735.1 Alphaproteobacteria bacterium
TATTCCAGCGCTAAAGCCAGGTCAGACGGTCATATGGGATAATGCCAGCATTCATAAAAATCCAGAAATAAGAAGATTGATAGAAGCGGCAGGATGTAAGCTTATCTTCCTTCCGCCATATTCTCCAGATTTAAATCCAATAGAACACTTTTGGGCAAATTTAAAAAGGTATGTAAGGTCCGAGATTGCAAAATTTAAAACTCTAACCGAAGCTGTTGAGAGTTACTTAAGGATGCACACAATGTGACGCGATCCTAAACCGGCTTTACTATATTCGATCGTCCGATTGCTCATGAGACGTCGCTCCTCTCTTCGCCTCTCGACTTATGGAGTCGCTTATCTGGCGCCACCCAAGAATCTCATGAGCCCTCCCGGGGGCACGCACTGATCTTCCACAACGTGCAGTTCGCACACACCTTGGTACGATGGGTGAATGAGAGCGCCTTCGTCTCCATGCAGACTCGACCTTGCTCCATCTTTGGCCGACCGATTCATCACGGATTCCTCCTTGATTACAGCCCGGTGTTTCTCTTCAAACCTTTCGGATTCCACCTCGCGATGGACCCCCTGTCCTCCAGATTCCTCTGGCCAGTGAGACATTGCTCCCACTTTCAGATATGGCGCTCCTCATCTGAGCGCCAGAGGGACTTTAACCCTCCGGATCAGTGCCCCGCCCGGCACACACTATGGGCTCGTCGGACTTCCTATATTAGACCTGTTGCGTAGGCCTATTTTGGGTCCTGATAATCAGTGACTCCAAGAGGCTTTTGCAACAGGTCTATTCCTTTCGATTGGATCCTCCTTTCCGGGATTCTCTTTCCGTACCACTTGCATGGAAAACACAGGATATCTCCAGTTCCATTGGAATACTATGTAAGCTCGCCAGGCTTTCAAACTCCGGGTGAATCTGATGTTTCTCGCATATCGACTCATCAGATACTGCCTGCTTCCTTTCCTACGGATTCGGCTTCACCAATCATGGGCATTTCGGAGCTACATCGCTTCATGCTTGCGCATTCCGGCTCTCTTACTTTCTGTCCTACGCTTAAACCTTACATTACTGCAACGGCTGATTGCTAATCTTTACCGTGTTGGACTATCCACAACTGTGTTCCAGCAGCTTCGCCGGACGCACCCATACGGCGGCCCGGTCCTATCACTGCTTTAGTCTGTAAGTTTCTTTATGACCATTATAATATTGGCAGTAGCGCTATCATCAGTACCTTCATACTTCTGCGGCCATTTTTCTGTGCCGGGCTTAAGTGTTTCGAATGCTATTGTTGCTTTCCCATCTTTTAAATCATGCACACTCATATATTCTGGTTTGAGATTGTTCAAAAAGTTTGTTTTATCAGATTTGTAAACACGGTACGTCTCGCCATCTACAAAAACAGGACAACCATATGCCCTTGCAGCGAGATTATAATATATCTTTCCCGGTCCAAAGTTGATTTCTTGCAATATGCCCTTCTTTACTCCATCCTTGGCATATTGAAAACGCTGATCTTCTGTCGATTTGATCGTATGGTATGGTCTAGCAATAAGGCAACAATTTTTCTTCAGGAATTTTAGTGCTCCGAGCGCAGGCTCTAATCCCTCAAATATGACGTAGTCGTATCGATGGCGTTCAAGAATTTCTTCAAGCTGGTTAGTACGGACATCGGCATTTATGTCTGGCTTGAATTCTTCAGAGATATCGATCAAGATGTATAGGTCAGGATTTCCGTAGGCGGTTTCAGCGTACCTGGCAACAGCAAGCCATTTGCCATCTCTGGTATTCCAGCGACCTTGCCCTCGTCCGGCGCCTACAATGAGTGTTCTCTTTAGTTCTGGCGTCTGGGCGGCGCAATAGTTTTCATACGCATCTGCGACCTCGTCCCATGTAGGGTTGCTTTTCCGGGGATACCAAGATGGTCGATAGTCCTCAACATTTCTCTGGTTGGCAAATTTACTCGCATTCACAGGACTGTGATTGGGATCTGAGCCAAATGATTCATAAAATGCCGTTAACTGCACAAAAAACAATAAAATAAAAGCAAAAATATTTTTGTAATTCATCCGTAAAACTCCCTTTAAAAAATATCAATATAACACAACATTTTTGTAATATCAAGCGTTTTTGTAAAAATTTTTAGTTTTTTCTATCGATCGTTTTGCTGATTCATCAATCTATGCAAAATCATTAGGCTTGGAATGAATGTCATTGGCACAAACAGGAAGAAGTTTGTCCAACCGAGTATGTCGGCAATGGCTCCGGATATGGTTCTGCAGAACATGCCTCCTAGGTCATAGAAAGCCCAGAGCAATGCATATTGGGTGGAGCGATATTTGTTGTCGTCACACAGGCTATACAAAAATGCGAGAAATGACGTTCCCATTGCTCCTTCGGTGATGTTTTCTGTAAAAACCGTGATGTACAAGGCGATCATGTTGTGTCCGATTTTTGATAGCGCTATGTATGCCAGACAGGACAATGCGTGCGCTATGGCCGTATAAAACATAATGTTGTACAGCCCTCTTTTTTTCACCAGATATCCGCCGATTACTCCGCCCAATAGCGCAGCGATTGTGCCAAACACCTGAACCACGTTTGCTATTTCAAGGAGAGTAAATCCCATATCCACATAAAACGGTTTCGCCATTTTTTGGGTAATGATGTATCCGACCTTGAACAAAACGACAACAGCTATGAGACTCGTCCACTTTTCCCGCTTCATGAAAACCTTAAAAGGACACACGAGGCATTCGAAGACGGTTTTTTTCAATAATCGGGTGAATTCAAACTTTGAGTTTTCGGAATTTTTGTAGGATTTCATCATGTTATCGATGTCGCCAGAAATCGCCTGTGATTTTGCAGAGTCATTGTTGATCTCTGGCTCATTAATGCACAATACGAATGTTGTGCACAGCAAAACCGAGAATGCCATGACGGCGTAGGCACTATTCCAGCCAAAATAATAGGCAAGATATAGGGCAACGCTCTTGGAGAAAAACACGCCGGCTTTATATCCGAAAATGTAAATTCCGGCTATTGGCCCCAACATATCTTTTTTCGCTCGATCCATATGATATGCATATAGGGATATGTCCTGGCATCCGTCTGCAAACGCTACGAGAGATGCGAACACCATTAATTTTACCAAACTCGTATCCGGACTGGAGCTGGCCATTCCAAGAAGTCCGCAAAATAACACCAGCTGACTGGCAATGGCCCAGCCGCGTAGTCGTCCGATTTTTCGAGATAAAAACGGGAAATCATAACTCTCTATGAACGGCGCCCACAGAAATTTCAGCGTAAACGGCCAATGCAGCAGTGTGAACAAGCCTATCACCGTGTTGGATACGCCACACTCCTTCAACCAGAGATCCAAAATCGTAAGCGTTAAAAGAAACGGCAATCCACAGGAAAATCCGACAAAAAACTTCGAGCTAACTATCGGATCACGATACGTTTTTAGAAAATCGTCTAACAGTGCTTTGGTACTCACATTTTATCATCACCGAATTCAACGTCACATTTTGAGGCAGCTTCAACATTAAAAACAGCGCCCGCATACGTTTCGGAAGGCGCAGAAAACGTGTCCAGCTTTAAGCTGGTTCATTTCTCAATTCTACTCATTTTTTTCCGAGTATTTTGATCAAGATACCGCTTCCTCAGTCTCAGGGCGTTCGGCGTGACCTCTACTCGTTCGTCGTCCTGAATATATGATAAAGCCTGCTCCAATGAAATAGCGCGCGGAGGAGATAATTTGATATTTTCATCTTTTCCAGACGCTCTCATATTTGTGAGCTGTTTGGTTTTTGTCGGATTTACGTCCAACTCATTGCTTTTATTGTTTTCTCCAATGATCATGCCTTCATAAACCGGATCGCCTGGTTTTACAAATAATGTTCCACGCTCTTCCAGAAAGAATAGCGCGTATGGAATGGCGTTTCCCGGAGAATTTGATACGAGCACGCCCTTGGTTCGACCTTCGATTGTTCCTTTATATGGTTCATATCCGCAAAATGACCGGTTCATGATGCCGGTACCACGTGTGTCCGTAAGAAATTCGCTGTGGTAGCCAATGAGTCCTCTGGTCGGAATGAGGAACTTTAGACGTGTTTTGCCCATTCCAGACGGACGCATATCCTGGAGCGCGCCTTTTCTCAGCGTAATTTTCTCCACGATTAGTCCTGTGAACTCGTCGTCCAGATCAATGAACAATTCCTCCATAGGCTCTAATTTCTCACCGGTTTTCTCGTCGGTTTTGTATAAAACATGAGGCCTGCTGATGGACAATTCGAATCCTTCTCTTCTCATAGTCTCAATGAGTATACCAAGCTGAAGTTCTCCTCGACCAGCCACTTCATACGAGTCCTGATCTGCTGATCTTTTGATGGAAATCGATATGTTTCCCTCGGCTTCCTTTTCTAATCTTTCCCAAATCATGCGGGATGTCAGCTTCTTTCCATCCTGTCCCGCCAGAGGAGAGTCATTTATGGAGAAAATCATGGACAAAGTCGGCGGATCAATCGGCAGGGACTTCAATGGTGTCGTAACCTCTGTGGACGCTATCGTATCAGCAACTGTTGCTACCTGAAGACCGGCAATGGCCACGATATCTCCGCAGCTGGCACTTTCCACGGGAATGCGCTTCAACCCCTCGAATGACAGAAGCTTTGTGAGCCTCGCTCTTTCGACACTTCCGTTGGTTGGATTAAGGGCGTGCACAGAATCGTTTATTTTTGCATTTCCTCGGAGGATTTTTCCAGTAAGCACACGTCCGAGATATTGGTCGTAGTCCAACATGGTTACCAGCATTTGAAACGGAGCCTGCTCATCAATTTCCGGATGAGATACGTGCGATACGATGGTTTCCAGCAGTGGATTCAGATCCTTGCGCTCGTCGTCCAGATCCAGAACTGCCCAGCCGTTTCTGCCGGACGCGTATAATATTGGGAAGTCCAATTGCTTTTCGTTGGCACCAAGCGCCACAAATAAATCGAAGACTTCATCAATTACCTCGGAAACTCTGGCGTCTTGTTTGTCGATTTTGTTTATAACGACTATCGGATTGAGATTTAAAGCCAGTGCCTTGGTCAATACGAATTTCGTCTGAGGCATTGGTCCTTCTGACGCATCCACCAGCAGTAGAACTCCGTCCACCATACTGAGAATGCGCTCGACTTCTCCTCCGAAATCAGCGTGTCCCGGAGTGTCGACGATGTTCAACTTTATATTTTTCCATACGAAGCTGGTGCATTTAGCAAGAATGGTAATGCCTCGCTCCCTTTCCAGAACATTGCTGTCCATTGCGCACGTGTCCATCTGCTGATTACTTCTAAACAAACCACTTTGTTTGAACATTGCATCGACCAGAGTCGTTTTTCCATGATCGACGTGCGCAATAATTGCAAAATTACGAAATTCCATAGTGAGCCTAACCTTTTTTCATTAAAGACTGAATGATAATAACACAGCATTTGATAATTTTCTATAAATAGCGACTGCATCATATGCGTTTTCTGCTTTGCATTCGATTAAGAGATATGATATAGCAAAGCCGGCTTAGGATCGCGTCACATTGTATGCATCCTTAAGGGCATCAGACTAGCCATTTGCACTGCTAGCCCCTTATCTCGCCTCAAATATACGCGTATCAACTCATTTCACGCATCAGGCTTCACGACAGTTCAGACGCAGATTCCTCGCGTGACCATATCCAACTCCGCTCGAAGGGATTTGCCACTGAGTTGGTGATACCACAGAAAGAGGTTGATAAGATATCCTAAGAAATTGTTACTGAATAACGTGGACAGATGATGTCGTGGATGAAACTACGGCACTTCATCTGTACGCAAGCGGTGTGTCCAGTTTATTTGGCAACAATTCCTAAGGCCTCGTGCGAAAATAAAATGAACTTTCAGTGAGGTGTGTTGCATGGAATTACAGCATTTCCGCAAGACAAAAGTTCAAGTTATTTTCACACAGATCCTAAGCTCAAATAGCAAGCAAATTTGTCGTCTGAGAAGAAACGATTGTGTTATAACGCTTATCCATGTCACAGAGCATCTTATAAATTTCGTCAACAACGAATTGTGATTGACGATAGATATACATCTTCAACCTGAGGAGTTGGATTGGGCGAACAGAGAGGAAATGAGAGGAGTGAATCAGATCATAGACTCCAAATGAAAGAAGAGATTCTGAAGTTTGAAGCTTTTGGAATACAGTCGGAGATAGA
>BNWJ01000082.1 GCA_025998735.1 Alphaproteobacteria bacterium
GGAACTTTCTTCGTGAAATTGGGAAAGAAAGAAAACGTTATGCACGCGCTCTATAAGGGATTGCTCGGAGCAGTTGGTATATCGCTGATATTTATGTATTTTGCCACAAGGCTAACACTGGGATTTGAAACCGTATTCCAGGTTGTTTCCGGAGGTGGCGATTCGTTCAGCGGATGCAATATAATGTCATGTACCGTAGTTGGATTGGTTGTGACCATCCTATTGGTTGCAATTACCGAGTACTACACATCCTATTCCTACAGGCCGGTCATAAGCATTGCGAAGGCGTCGGAAACCGGGCATGGAACCAATGTCATACAGGGACTAGCGATATCGATGGAAGCAACTGCAGTTCCAGTCATAATAATCTGCGGAGGTATTTTGTTTGCCTATATGCAAGCGGGATTGTACGGCATCGCCATTTCGGCCACGTCCATGCTCGCTCTGGCCGGCATAATCATTACATTGGATGCCTATGGCCCCGTCACAGATAACGCAGGCGGAATTGCAGAAATGGCTGGATTATCAGAGGATGTTCGAAAAGTTACCGATAAACTAGATGCCGTCGGAAATACCACCAAAGCCGTCACCAAGGGATACGCCATCGGATCGGCTGGGCTTGCGTCTCTGGTACTGTTTTCAGCCTATACACAGGACATCGCCCACTATTTCCCATCGCTCAATATAGATTTTTCACTGAGTGATCCATATGTAGTTATCGGACTCTTCATTGGAGGACTGCTTCCATATCTGTTCGGAGCCTGCAGCATGATGGCGGTTGGAAGAGCCGGTGCGGCCATTGTTGTGGAAGTCCGTCGCCAATTTGCCACCATCAAGGGCATTATGTCCGGAAAAGCAAAGCCTGATTACAAAGCGGCTGTCGATATGCTAACGAAATCAGCCATCAAAGAGATGATTCTTCCGTCGTTTCTGCCGGTTCTCGCTCCCGTTGTTCTGTATTTTGTCATTGGATACTTTGGCGGAAACAAAGCCGGCCTCACTAGTGTGGGAGCCATGTTGTTTGGGACCATTCTGACGGGTATATTCCTTGCAATATCAATGACTTCTGGTGGGGGAGCGTGGGATAACGCCAAGAAGTACATCGAAAACGGAAATTTTGGTGGAAAAGGATCTGAGGCTCATAAAGCTGCTGTCACCGGTGACACAGTGGGAGATCCGTACAAGGACACCGCGGGACCTGCCATTAACCCAATGATCAAGATCACTAATATCGTGGCTATTTTGCTTCTGGCGGGATTGGCAAAGATCATAATTGTGCCGTAAATTGGAAATATGGATTTTATTCAACTGGATCCTACGCCACTTCGTGGCTCTGGATGACGGTATTTTCAGCGTTTTTTGTCATTCAGAAACACTTGTTTCGTGGCCCCGAAGGGCCGTAGGAATCCAGTGCTAAAAGTAAAAACAACTCAACCAGCAATTATAACATTGACTATGTACTAGAAAATGTGGAGTTATTATGATTCAAAAAACTATTGCGTCTCCAATATCAATTGAAGGGATAGGGGCGCACAGCGGCCGAAAAAGTCGTGTTAATATTCTGCCAGCCCCCGAAGATCAAGGCATCATCTTTGTAAGAACAGATGTGGGCGAAGATAACTCCATATCATCTGATTTCGCTAATGTATCAGAAACAACTTTGTGCACGAGATTATCTAATAAATCAGGCGTAAGTGTCTCGATGGTAGAGCATGTGTCGGCAGCTCTGTATGGATTTCAGATATCAAATGCCACCATTGAGGTCGATGGCGAAGAAATACCGATATTGGACGGAAGTTCAGCTGTATTCGTTAAGGAAATTACGTCGGTCGGAATAGTAGCGCAATCAAAGAAGAGAAAATGCCTCAGGATATTGAAAAACGTCAAAATTGGTGACGAAGGAAGATGGTCGTCCCTATCTCCAGCAGATCGTTTGGTATTGAATTTATCCTGTGATTTTTCGAAGAAAGGATTGAAAACTACACCTTTTTCCTATGATTTCTCAAAAGGTAACTTCGAAACAGAGATTGCGCCTGCTCGCACATTTGGCTTCTTTGATGATGTTGAGTATCTCCGCAAAAACAAGCTTGCGCTAGGATCTTCTCTGGAAAATACAGTTGTATTTGATGCTAAGGGAAACGCTATGAACGATGATGGGCTTCGGTTTGATAATGAACCCATTCGCCATAAAATGCTGGACATAATCGGAGATCTGTCCTTGTCCGGGCATATGATAATCGGACAATACGATGGGGTTTGCTCAGGACATACGTTGAATAATATGCTGTTGCACGCACTATTCAGCAGTCCACAATCGTATACGATAGAATAATTGTTCTCCCATGTCATTTTAGCCAACGTCTCTTTTATTTAGAATTTGTATATGCTAATTTATGCTACAGTGCTTGATTTTATAAGGAAAAAGATGAAAGTCGTTTCAGATAATTCACTGGAAAGTGAGAAGAAAATAGATATAGCATTCTGTTTTGACGATGGTTTGTGGATGCAGGCCGGAGTTGCAATAGCATCGCTTCTGCATAGCTCGAGAGGCAAGTGTAGCTACAACATATACTGCATCGTTAACAAAAAAGTTGGAACGATGCATCGCCGTGAATTAAAGGAAATAGCGGAAAAACAAGACTCAGCATCTTCTATCGTTTTCATTGATGCAAACCATGATTTTGATAAATCCCATTGCGGCGAATTCGGCATTGGAATGTATTACGTGTTAATGTTACCACAACTTCTATTGCATTTGGATAAAATCATATATTCAGATGTCGACGTTATTTTCTGTAGGGATTTAATCGAAGTAAACGACATTGATCTGCAAAACAACTTAATCGCCGGAATTAAAGATAAACTAAGTGTAAGCAGCAAAAAAGAACGCGCATATGAATTCGATGATTCAGAGAGAAAAATAGGGCTAGGAGCTGGAGAATACATTAACTCTGGATTTCTGATTATGAATTTAAAAGAATTTCGAAAACAAAACCTATATAATGAGTGCATAGAATTATCGAAAAAGAAGTTCATTGAATGTCCTGACCAGGATATCCTAAATTATGTTTGTTGCGGTCAAAAGATTTTCATTCCGCTAAAGTACGCTTTCGTACCGTGGGGGAGTATAATTTATAACGAATGTGTTAGGGGCGAGATTTATTCAATAGAAGAATATGAAGAGGCATTGTACGATCCAGCTATGATACATTACGCGTTTGCAAAACCATGGAAACAAAAAGTGCGCTTGGAAGAGATATGGTGGAAATACGCGGCCTTTACTCCTTTTTCCCGATTTTTCGCATTAGATTATTCTCGACAATTATGCGCAAGAACTATTTATCTGTTTGGTTTCATACCTATACTTAGTATAAATATCCTAAGAGGTAAGATAAGATATTATTTATTTGGTTTTATTCCTTTACTTAAGATTAAGCGCGAGAAGTTGAACGTGTAATAACTGATTGAGTTTTTTTATGACGGATGTGATTTCGCTTTGTTCCGATCTTGTAAGATGTAGAAGTATAACTCCTCGTGACGATGGAGTCATGGAAGTTGTTGCTAATTTTCTAAAAGCTGCTGGATTTGAAACAAATATAATGGTCTCACGATCTCCAGATGGCAAAAACGAGGTAAGAAATCTGTTCGCAAAATGTGGATCATCTAAAGAAAAAGTTTTAGGATTTTTAGGTCACGTGGACGTCGTACCTCCAGGAGACGGATGGGATTCGGATCCATTTGAGCCGGTTCAAAAAGACGGGTATCTGGTGGGACGTGGCGTATGCGACATGAAGGGCGGAATTGCAGCATTTTGTTGTGCTGCCGCAGAATTCGTCCAAAAGGAATTTAATGGAAGCATAGAGTTTTTGCTCACCGGAGACGAAGAAATCGGCAACTATGAAGGTACACAGTCACTTCTAGATTGGTGCTGCAAAACCGGAAATATACCACATGATTGCCTTGTTGGTGAGCCATCTTCCTCCATTGTTTTGGGAGATAGGATATATCTTGGGCATCGCGGAAGCATAAATATAACTGTGAAAGCTGTTGGTAAGCAGGGGCATGTTGCGTATCCGGATAATTTCAAAAACTCATTGTCCGATGTCTGCAGATTTGTAGTTCATATGCTCAATTATGAATGGAAGCACGATGATCGGAGATTTCCCAAGACGAATCTGGAGCCAACACTGCTTTTTACCAATAACTATGCCTGCAATGTCGTTCCAGATCAAACATCTGCAAATTTAAACATAAGATTCTCCGTAGATTATGATTTATCGAAATTGAAGGAAATTCTATTGAAGGAATCGCGAAATTTTGATGTATCTCTTGAGTTCATAGAAGCCGGCAATGCGTTTTATTGCGATGACGACAGACTAAAATCTCTGATGGCTTATTCCATAAAAGATGTGACTGGAATAAATGCAGAATTCTCCGCTATGGGAGGTACATCCGACGGCAGATTCATAATATCTCATTGTAATACGATAGAATTTGGCCTCATTGATAAGCTCATACATCAGAAAAACGAAAGATCAAAGGTTCAAGATCTGATTGATCTCGAGAAAATATATTTTGTGTTCCTCAGAAAATATTTTCTTGAAAATAAAGATAAGTGACGTAAAATTATTTTTTTTTAACTTGTTATGAGTTATATTCGGTGTATCTTGTTCGCGAGTGATAGGTTATTAACAATAGAGGATAGAGTATGAATAAAAAGGTTATGATAGCAGCGGCCATAATTGGCATGTTTGTCTTATGTCATCCTTGCTCTTATGCAGGTGATAGTGATGATGCGGATGGTGTTGCTACTGAAACGCAGGTAAGTGATTCAGGTGCAGACTCCGCAGCTAGTACTGACGAGGATGCTTCTGTGAAAAAAAAGCATAAAAAGAAGAAACACAAGAAAAACAAAAAGGGAAAGAAGAAAGGTAAAAAAGGCAAGAATAAGAATAAGAAAAAAACGGATGATAGCGTGAGTACCGAGGATCAGTCGTAAATAAAACCTCTGTTTGGCGCACTTGTTGTCTGGGTCATGGTCATTTAATTCCCCCAAAGGAGCTGGTTTATTTGACTGGATCCAGATGTGGATGCGTGCCGCTCCAAAAGGGAAATAAAGGGACAAGAAACAAATGAGATTAGATATTATATTGGCTCTAAAGCTCTGAGAGTCGCAAAAAACTTTAGCAATCATCAGATCACATTGGCTCATAGGAAATAGCGTGCATTGGATACTGGATATGTCTTTCAATGAGGATCAATCGAGAATTCGAAAATACAATGCTCCTCAAAAATATGGCAATAGTTAGGCATGCCGCACTCAGGGCCGGCGCATGGTGCGTCCAGCGAAGCTGCTGGAATACAGTTGGAGTCATGACGTCCCCGGCAGAGCGCCGGGAGCTTGTCGGATGTGAGCAGCCTCAAAGGCTGCCAAGAATCCAACTGCAGAAACACCATAAGGATCTATGTGAAAATAACTTGAACTTTTGTCTTGCGGGAATGCTGTAATTTCATGCAACACACCTCGCTGAAAGTTCATTTTATTTTCGCACGAGGCCTAACCTCTAGCTGTTCCACATTGAAATTCTTCTTTTGGCTTCCAAATTGTATTGCAACGGCTATGGCTGATTTTCCTCTGATTATCTCACTTCTTCTACTGAATATTTAGGAGGAATCGATATGTACATGATCCTACAATTTTCTGATTTCTCGTATGTTTTCTTCTCAACTGAATCTTTAGGCCAAGCCTTTAGAAATTGTTACTGAATAACGTGGACAGATGATGTCGTGGATGAAACTACGGCACTTCATCTGTACGCAAGCGGTGTGTCCAGTTTATTTGGTAACAATTCCTTAGTGTCTCACTAGTCAAACTAGTGGCTTACCTATCAATGAGTTAGTCCAACACGGTAGAGATTAGCAATCAGCCGTTATCGAGTCCTTGGAGCCGAAGCAGTAATGTTAGGTTTAAGCGTAGGGCCGAGAGCACGAGAGCCGGAATGGGTAAGCGTGAAGTGATTGAGCCTCGAAATTGAACTAGTGGCAGAAGCCGATTCTTTCGATTTGGAAGCAGGCAACATTCCGTACGACGATA
>BNWJ01000083.1 GCA_025998735.1 Alphaproteobacteria bacterium
CACCCGACTGACAAGACTTACGCCGCCGTAACCTATCGCCTTCGCTTCTATTGAGAGATACCTCCTGCGTTGGTACTCATTAAGTGTGGGTAACATCCCTTCTATTCGTGTCGTTAACGCTAATATAATCTATATCTTTCATAGATACAAATATAACTCATGTGATGTCACTTGTCCATATTATTTGATAATAATTCCTTAGGATAAACGATTATAGTATTTTTTAAAAATGCACATGCGTGTGCATATTCTTCTAAAAGAAAATCCAGACAATTGCTAAAAGTTCCTTTTCCTTTTGATATAAATAGCGTCACTTCTTTTTCTGTAGCATCTTTAAAATCTTGTATTATACCATTTCCATTTTTATCTCCGATGAAATTTATCATTATTCGTTTGTGCCAATGTTCGAAGGTGTTGCTATTAATTTGTTCAGCCCAAAATTTCATCTCAACATCGCACTTTATTTTTTGGATGTAATTTTGATTATTTAAAAACCATATTGATGGTATGCTAATGTCTGAATGTTGAGCAAATTCCGGTATACGGTGTCTATACAAATAGGAGCAGTCTAAAATAGTTATTTTCTTTAGTTTTCTTTTTATTCTTTCACTATTAATTGAGTTTACAAATTCCGCAAAACCTTCGCCTGTTTGACTTTCAGCTTCATGTGAAACAACAAAAGTGAGTTCTAGACTATTATCATCGGCTGATTCAAAAAAATTTAAAGCTTCCCCATTCCATTTTACACATCTGTCAGTACTCATAATTCTCCTCTACTGTTTTTTGTATATAATGATCAAAAAAGTAACGGTTGCGCAGCATATAAGACTCAGTGTGCTACCAAACATCAGAATGCAATCTTGATGTATGTATCCATGTAAAACTGTAAATAACTGTATTGTATTGAAACCCGCAAAAGTTGTTAGAGAAACGCCATCTGTGTTTTTAGTTTTATATATCTTTATTGCTTGGGGTATAAATAGCACCGCATTAATGAACATTCCAAGACCAAACACTACTTCAATAAAATATTCTATAGATTCACGCATTTAAATCACCTTTTACAACCTACAATAGAATACATCTTTCTAACATAAGATGTATCGCACATGATTATATTGCGCTATTCGCATTGAAAGTCAACATTAACCTTTGTGTGTACTTCTGAAATTCCATGGTTGGTTATTGAGAGTAAGGCATTGTCGTTGTTATTGCCGCAGCCGTCATGTACTTCACGCCAGCGCTGAATCGATGCAATTATCGAAGCTGTACTTGCGGCATTTGGAATCTCGAGGCTGGTTCTAAAAAAAGAAGAGTGATTTTTTCATCGCAACTATTGATTGATATTGCAAACTATGATACAACTCGAGGTGTGTTTATAAGGAGATATAAGATGCAAAAGTTTGTATCATTTGTTACGGCGTTTTTTGTTGTATGTGCTGGTTGTGTTAGCGGAATGGACGAGGTTGGAACTGCTAGCTTACGTGTGGACAAAACAGAAAGCGGCTGTTGGGGCGTTGGAGTTGAAGCGGCGAATCTGAGTGAAATCTATGAAGTGCCGGCTGATAAACTAGTTACCCCAGGGGAGAGCTATACTGTCGATCTTGATAAATTCGGAAAAGTACATTTTGAGATAGACAAAAATGAGAAGGTTTCTTTTGTAATGAAGAAATCTGTCTTCTTGTTTTCGAAAATTTTCTGCCTGTGCGATTATTTGATTATTAAACTTAACAAAGAGAATATAGAAAAGCTGAATGGTTTGATTTCAGCCAAAAAGATCGAGATAGGGATGAAGCCTGGTTGTGTACCGTTTTTGGAGTCTAACGCGACTGTTATTCGTCATATGAAAGGCGGTGAGTTAGTAAGGATTGAAGAAGTCGTTGATGAATAGGCGAAATTTAGATGGAAATCTTGTCGTGCAATTTATGATTGGTGGCCATGTTTAAGAATAGTGGCCACCTGTGGTTTGATGCTGTGGTTTCTTAAAAACCAGCTGACATTAGTAGTTTTCCTATGTCTTTAGCCTCGACGTTTTCTGGGATGTGAAGTGGTGCTTTTAGCGTTATGTTTGTCCCAGGGATCTGTTCGGCAGGCAGTTGTATTTCTTTCCCCTCGCGTATTGGTTTCCCTTCAATGAACAAACAAAGCGATCTGTTCAACTTTTCCACCGTGATTTTCTTATCCAGACTTACTCGCCACGATTCAGGAGCTTTTTGCTCAGATTGCTCGAGTTTTTCCGTTGGCATCCCATTTTCGTCTTCATCCACAAAAATGTATTTGTATATTTCAATTAGTCTGATCGGGGCAATTTCCACGAGATGCTTGTCTGCGTCAGCAAACCAACGGTGATTTGTACGCTCTTCAGGTTTTTCCTCCGGAGAATCACCTTCTGGCACCTTACTTGAATAATCAGATGATACATTAAGCTGCCGCCTAAATTTATCCAAACCATTTGGAATTTTAGACTTTTCTAGCCGTGTTAGTGGCACAGTAGCTGTGCTGCTCATTGTTCCATTATATTGATTCCCATCAATAAGTTCAGCATTAAGATCTTGCACAGAATCATCATCTGAAATTTCATTGAAACAACTAAGTGATCTATCACTACAATTAGGTGATTCACTAAGTTTCCATGAAAAAGTAGCTGCACCATTCTGCTGTGTTTGATCCTGCATATGCACTGCGTTTTTTTCTCTAAGTTTATCAAAACGATTTGGGAATTTAGATTCGTCGAGTTTTTCAAGTGGAATGCCTTCTTGCATGTTGCTTTGTTGAACAAGATTCTCTATCGCTGCTGCAATTGCTGCATCATGAGATGGATTTTTAGATTGGAGCGGAGTGCTCGTTCCGTCAAAATAAACCGGAGCAATCTGTTGTTGAGTGGGGGATGGGTCTAATGCTTCTTTCAAAAGATCCTCATTTGTAAGTTTCTTGGAATCTCCATTTCCCTCTGATGTTTTCATTGCGTCGGCTCCATTCTGGATCAGAGCAAGCACACACATTACGTACAACACTTTTTTAACTAAATCGATCATTTCTCTTTTCTCCTATACATTATGATTGTCAGAAACCCACCATGGATTTCTGAATTAACTTTGGCCTTCTTCATGCTTTCACCTTTGCAAAAACAATGATTAATATATCATATCAAGAAAGCGTTAACAATTCGTAAAAATTCACATCTTTTATTCCTCCTATTTTCCTAATAACCTTCAAAAACACACTATGTATTTCTGAATTAACTTTGGCTTTCTTCGTGCTTTCACCTTTGCAAAAACCATAGTCAGTATATCGAATAAATATTAACAAAAAGTAAAGAAATAAATTTTTATCCGAAATTTCGGAATATTTATTTTCATCAGATATATCGCAATATCATGAACAATACATCGGCCGATATACTATCATATGTGGCTTTTTCATTGCAATAGATTAGATTTACAAATCAAAGGCGCGACTATATTGCCTATGAAAAATACTCAATTATCAGCAGAAGCATTCCGATACTTCAGAATGGATAACTGATTTTTCTGAATTTACTATCTTATGAAATATGGAGGCATCATAATGATAACCAGCAATTTGAAATGCATAATGGCATACAAAGGAGTCACAATTGCGGAATTAGTGGAGTTGGCGCGAGTATCTCACGACACAATTGCCAGAATTCGACTTACGAAAAGAATAGGAGAGTGTAAGCTTAACACTCTCGAAAGAATCGCAAAGGCGTTGGGATGCAAGGTAAAGGACTTGTTTGAAGAAGAAAGGGATGCATGAACGTAAATCTGTTTATAGTTGGAAATCAACGTGTTTCTAATTGACCTTGTGTTTTTCGCCTTTCTCCTGTTGCTCCCGTGACACCGACTAAGCCAACGCAATCAGTACAGTGTGAACAATCGACACAATCGCGGCAATTGATACATGTTGTGCAATTTTTGCATCTTTTGCAATTTGAGCAATTGCTGCAATCATAACATTTTTCGCAAAGCCCGCAATCTATACATCGCTTGCATCGGATGCATTCACTGCATTTTGAGCAATCGCTTGAAGAATAGCACTCGTAACAGAATTTGCAGTTTCTGCATTTGTAAACATAACCACAAGCCTCACAATTCTTTGAGCGTTCAGATCTCCAACAATAACTACATGATGAGCATTTAACACACAAATCACAAAGCTCACAATCGACACATTCGTTTTGATTATCATTATTCACGTTATTTCTCCCAATGGACAAAAAATATACAATACTTCTACGGCAATGTCGAGTGCTAAAAGTGTATTTTTTGCTGCAAAAAGCCTCTTGTGCAACCGATAACAAAACAAACAAGATTACTGGATCTAGCGTAATGTATGGTGAGCAGAACGAATGGGGGAAATGCGCACAACGCGATTAAACGATGCAAAACATCCTCTATGTGGTCGTTAAAAAGCACGCATGATTTCTTCTCATCCCACTCGCTTACCGCTGAAACTCTCCAAACCTGCTTTGTCTACTGCGCATTTGTCTCAAAAATATCTCGTATTTTCAAGGAATTGCGGCGCGAACTTCCAAATTCTCCAGGTACGCGATTTCGGAGAATGGAGAGAGAATTTTGTGGGAAAAATTGTGAAATAGTCTAGATGTATACAATTTTGCCTTAATTTAAACTACATTCAAGGTCGTGAGAGCCTCTGCGACAGTGGTGATGTGAGATGTTGCATCTTGGTAAACAAAGACAAACGGGTCCTCCAGTCGAACATCACGAAGTTAGAGAGTTTTAGAAAAGATGGTTGGCAAAGTGAAAGTTGTTGCTAACGGCGACCAAAAGGACTCACGAATCCAGCTCAAAAGTTTAGTCGCCAAAAACCATCAGCGAACCTTGATGAAAGTTAGTCTATTTGCGCTTGAAATATTGTCCTTAGAAAAAACTACCGCTTTCAGCAAATGTGTGATATAATCTAATCTATAGATAAGAGAAGCTGATTATGCGAAAAGTTAAAAATGCAGAAAATGTTGATTTATTATTGCCTCGATACGATTTTGTCTTCAAGGGCCTATTCGGGCGAGACGATCATAAGCAGATGCTCATCAGTCTGCTGAATGCAATATTGGATGGCAATCCTTTTATTCAGGATATTACTCTCGAAAATACTGACATCACAAAGGATATGGAAGATGGCAAAAGTGTTCGACTAGATATTCGCGCAACAACTGACGACAAAACAAAAATACAAATCGAGATTCAGTGTCAAGATGAAGGGAATATCGTCAATCGCGCCGCTTTTGATCAATCTAAAATGTTGCCGGAAGAACTGCATGAAGGTGATGAATATGACTCTCTTCCGAATCTTATATCAATTTGGATTACCAATTATAACGAAACTGACCGCAATTATCATACACATAAAATCAGGTTTATGTATGAAGAAGATCCGGCTGGAAATCCGGCAGCGTCGGCTAGCGATAAGTTTCGCATATTTATCATCGAATTGAAAAAAATTGATGAGAAGCACGCGAAAATTTCCGATTTATTTTCGGTTTGGATGGCGTTTTTGAAAGCCCCACAAACAATTTCGCCGGAGTTTTTAACCATTAAGGAGGTGAAGGAAGCCATGGAAAGTCTTATACATTTGAGCCAAGATCCGGAAGCAAGACGCATATATAATCTGCGCCTAAAAGCACAAAATGATGCCATTAATGCTAGATCTCACGATATAAACAAAGCTAGAAGAGAAGGCGAAGCAAGAGGAGAAGCGAGAGGAGAAGCGAGAGGCGAAAGGAGAGGCATTGAAAAAGGCATTGAAAAAGGCATTGAAAAAGGCAGAGCTGAAGGGATAAAAAAGACTGCTATTTCTATGTTGGCAGAAGGGGTGTCTATAGATATCGTCAGCAAATGCACGAAATTGTCAATCGATGAGATCAAGTCGCTGAAAAACGACTAAAACCCCATCGTTTTTTCCTGCTCAGTCCATATAAGTGAGAAGGATTTGTTCACAAAATCGCTCAGTAGCAGGTTTTTGGGATGTTTACCATTGAGAATGGCTTCTTTTATTTTAGGACTGAGCAA
>BNWJ01000084.1 GCA_025998735.1 Alphaproteobacteria bacterium
TGGTTAGACTCTGCCTGGCCGGTCTATCTCCGACTGTATTCCAAAAGCTTCAAACTTCAGAATCTCTTCTTTCATTTGGAGTCTATGATCTGATTCACTCCTCTCATTTTCTCTCTGTTCGCCCAATTCATATTCTCAATTTAACTTGTATATATTCCGTCTAAAAATACCGCGTGCATGCAATCATATTCTCCTTGACTTTTTGTGTCAGTGGCATTATATGTTACTCAAGTTTACAAATGGAGAAAAAAATGGATAAAAATAAACTGCGCGATTTGATGAGAGATCCATCTGAGGATTATTATCTGGCTGCTTTCAAAAAACTCGAAGATACTGGTAAAAACACCTGGAACTGGGCTGCTTTTGGTGGTGGAGCCGGTTGGTTTTGCTATAGAAAAATGTTTTGGAGAGGAGTACTTTTTGATATAGTTTGTCGTATAATGATGTTTGCGTTTGCTGTAGCTTTTGGCTGTGCTGGGGAGTTGGTGTCAGCAATGACAATGCTGGCTGCATTCGCAATCTGTTGTGTGTTTTTGGGCGTATTTGGCAATAGAATCTATTATGGACGAGTGAAGAAAAACATCAAGAAAGGCTATCATCTGTGTGAAAAATACAGATCTACTTCACCAGTCATGTTTTTTCTTGGTGGTTTTGCTGCTCTGTTCATATGGATTCGAGACAAATGTTTACTGCGTGACGTTCGAAAAAACAATACTTCGTTTGATAATGCCATAGACGAGAAAAACATAAAGGCTGCAATTGCAACGAAATCAGAAGATTATTATATGGATAAATTCCGTAAAATAGAGTCTGGTAAAATAATAAGCTTAAACTGGGCTTCATATTTTGGAGGTGCGGGATGGTTTTTTTACAGAAAGATGTATCTATATGGCTCTTTGTTTTTGATTGCAAATGTGTTGCTTCAGGTTCCATTCTTGTGTGATTTTTTTGTTTTATTACCGAGATTATTGCAATTGCCTCCTGTTTTATTGCCTAATGACTCCTTATTGTTATTTAATGATATTTGCTTCTTGTTAAAACAAAACGCTCCTTATTTTATTGCTTCAATGTTGCTTGGTCTCGCAATATTGCTTGGTGGTGCCAACCGTCTGTATTACCATCATCTAACAAAAAACAAGGAATGATTATGGTGGCGATGTAAAATGGTCTTAAGGACCTGTGTAAAAACAAGGAGGACGTTTCATTGTGGAGGGCTCTGCGATTCCAGGCGATACATCATTCCAAAAGCTCATTTTATTTGGTGATAGCCGGAACAAGTCATGATATTGATTAGATTCCTGAAATCACAGTCTCTTAGAGAGAGTGAAATTTCAGTGTTTTTATCTATATCATGACTTGTTCCGGCTATCACCTTTTATTTTTACAAAGGTCCTAATGATCCCCGTCTGAACTTGTATAGTATATAAGCTATACAAGTTCATCATGGGGCAGCGATCACATATTGATGGAAGCGCCGAGTTTCGCGGAGAAGCCTTTAGTTCCGCCGGTCAGTTTTGAGACTTTGAGGTTGATTTCTCCACCATCTATCTCTTTTCGAGCGGATGCGCTGTATTCCACGCTACTTCTGGCGCCTTTTGGATTTGACGCTTGCGAATTGTCGTTGGTACGTCCTTCAAGTAATTTCTGGTTGAGTTTGACGCCGATATTTATGAAGCCATCTTCATCTCCATGTTGTATAGCTATTCCAGGTGAGAGATTTGTTGTGCACAAGTTTTTACTGGAGATATTATATGTTGTTTTCGATTTTGCGTCTACAAATCTTGTATCGTCCGAAGTTATGATGGAGGCATCTGCTTGAATATTAGGAATCAGCGCAACACAATCGGCCAATTTGATATTCGATGACAGATTTGTTCCCATAGAAAACGCGTGACTTCTAATATGGGCATTCTTCTCTTCAACTCTAGTATTCATCAACTCGTAGGAAGCAATCAGATCGATGTTATAATCTTCGTGTATCCAGGAACCTTTTGCACCGACCAGCGCACCTTTGGCTTTCGCCTGCTGACTGGAGTAGTCGACATTTGCCATACGACATCCCGCGAACACTGTTGGAACGAAGAGAACGCCACTGCAGTTGATTGCATTGCAGTCATAACCGAACACAGTTCCATAGTTCTGGCTCTTGAGTTGTGAACTACTTACGGTTGTTCTGGTGGACGACGTGAAAGTTCTATTCCAGACGGAGCCTTTCCCCTTGAGTTTCAGCTTATACTCAGCTGAGTCCGTTATTCCGAAAATAGCGCTGTAGAAATCCGACACAGCCATGAGACTGAGCACCAGACTTTGAGCTTGCTGATTTTGAACTAGATTTTGAACTGTAGTCAATCTCTTTTTGAGAACCACGTATCTGTGTATAATATCAGAACTATCACGCATATAGTCTAGAGAAACATCATAGGTCCAATCGGGGTTATTGTTTGCCATCACTATATTTTTTGCTACTTCGTTCGCAAGAGAAAGCACCGGTTCTCCAAGATTGCTGGCATATGTCAGCACCTCGAATTTATATATATCCTGTGGACCCTGCTCACCATAGATGGAAAACGCTTTTTCATGTAATCCATAATTATTTGGTCTTTCTAATGGATTTTGGATACTATCACCCTTATATCTAGATTGTAAAGTTAAACCATCAGCGGTTATTACGTCGTCTTTTAATCTATGTGCCGCGTCATTTAATTTATCAGCATGACAGAACATGAGACCGGCGATGGTTATTGTGCTGCCATTTACAAAAGTATGATCGGAAGAACTATTGAGTGTTATGATGTCGGACGCACTTATTCCATCTGGTGATATACCTAATTCGATTTTTTTCCTATCCTCTGCAAATTTGTATTCAGGAGCTACATCCAGAAACCAGTTCATGCCATGTACAGAGGAATCCAAGCCAGTAATTGTCAGCTCTGTTATTGTATTATCCTGCATATCGAGCCAGGAGTTGAAGCTTGCTCCTTCGAAAGTCGCGTGAGTAACCTCTCTGTAGTCGGTTTCCAATGAATCTCTCTGTCTGTAGCGTACTGTACCTCCGTCAACATTTATATTTCTAAATGTTGTATTGTTACGAACTTCCATTATGCCACGAACTTGCGCGCCTTCCACTACCGCACCTTCGGAATCGACAACTGTTATCGCGTTTTTGTCGATTTTCACATCATTGATATCTTTGGTGAAGAGACCCTCGCCATTTTCACCATTCGTGATGATTGTTCTGCCATTTCTAAACCTGTAACCACTGATTCCCTCGCTGGTATTGATCGTGGCTCGTCCATTTGCGTTATCTATCAGCGTTCCACCCTCGAATTTCACATATCTAATGGTTCCGCCTAACATTTTTCCTTCATATTCGTTCTCTTTCATTTTTACATCGAAAGTTGCGTTGTCAATGACATATGTGGTTCCCTTAAAGCCAGAGCAATTGCTTTTGATATGGATC
This sequence comes from Alphaproteobacteria bacterium, assembly GCA_025998735.1. Lineage (GTDB taxonomy): Bacteria > Pseudomonadota > Alphaproteobacteria > UBA3830 > UBA3830 > BNWE01. The sequence continues at coordinate 3,461 of BNWJ01000084.1, forward strand.
TTGGAGTTTTCTCTTATGATAATATTTCCATCATTGCTTCCATTGGCGCTTGCTATAGGGCCGTAGACTGAGAATATTTTGTTTTCTTCTCTATTTTTACTCAGATCGAAATCCAGAACGGCGGTTTTTCCAAACAGAATTACCTCTGGCTTATTGTCTTCATCTTTCTCGCCGCCCTGCCAGATTATGCGAGTCAGTTTAGAGCGATCCATCAGCTCCGCATCTGTATATTCAGTGTTATCGCCATTAATTACAATCTTTCCACCGAATATTTTGGCATTTTCAGAAAAGCTTGCGATGGTATTATTCTCGACGGTTGTTTCTCCCTTAAATCCAGAGTTATCGCCTTCGAAATTGATTCTTGAGTTTGCTTCGATGATAACATTGCCTCCTGAAATATAGTTGCCATCCCCATCCTCTTTGTTCTTTATGGATCTGCGAAGTGTCGATGTACCGACATCCAGAGCGAGATTCAGGGTAGAACCAGCGCCCTCCAGAGTGATTGTCGGATTTTCATTGTCTGGATTTTCCTTTTCCGCAATACGCCCACACAGATTTACTGTGGCGCCAGCATTAATATTGATGTCTCCTCCGGACATGTTTGCAGCTTGAGGAAAAGCCACTGTGGTGCCACTCGCGACGGTTGTTGTTCCCCTGAATCCAGACCAATCGCCGCCGACGAAGATGTTTGAGCCGCTTATTTTAACATCGCCGGCAGCGCCTCCTACGGATCCGTAAAACGATGATGGAGTGCTCAGAGCGAAATTCAGAGAACCGGTTTCATGCATGTTGATGACAGGCTTATGGCTTGTGCTCTCAGATACTCCGTGCAAAGTCATTTGACCATAAATATCAACCGCTCCTCCGAACATCGTCCCAGTCGAATCAATTGTCGCCATTGCACCACTCGCGACAGTTGTGAGCCCAGTGAATCCAGATTCATTGCCAAGGATATTGAGATTTCCTCCTATTCTAACTTCGCCAGTGGATCCACTTATGATCCTGGATGTAGTTCCCCCCTGATTCATCTCCAGGAGAGCGTTCGTTCCCAACAGAGTGATAGACTTCGAAACACCGGCATTGACATCTACAGATCCATCCTGCAAAGACAACGTACCATAGAGATCGATGTCTCCTCCGAATACAGATGCACCAGAAGCAAATGTCGCTCTTGCACTTTCTGCAATGGTTGTTTTTCCCAAAAATTCTTCGCCCTCAAATCCAAGGGCATCGCTAGAGCGTATGAAAGGGCCCATGAAAGTGAGATTTCCTCCTATGTTAACTGTGCCAGCAGCGCCTTTTATAGCCCTATATGTCTCTCCATTCTGATTCATAGTCAGAGATGAATCGGATGTAGTAATAGTAATAGCCGCATCGCTTTCATCTACAGATCCTTCAGACAAAATCAGCTGACCACTACCAAGACTAGCGTGCCCGACCTCAATGGGGCCTGGGAATACTCTTGCACCAGAGGCAAAGGTCGCTATTCCACCACTACACACATGTGTTGTTCCGAGAAATTTAGAGCCAGCGTTTCTGAAAGTGAGATCCCCACCTATCCAAAATTGGCCAGCAGTGCCATTTATCGGTCTAAACACATCTCCATTCTGATACATAGCCAGATTACGATCATTTCCATTCAACGTGATGGGCGCAAAGCTCGTATCTATAGATCCACGCCGAAAATATACCCAAGCACCATCACCACTAACATTAATTGGTCCCGCAAATGCTTTTGCATTAGCACCAAAATCCATCCTGCCACTATTAACGTATGTTGCTCCCCTAAATCCAGATCCATCGCCGTTGAAGGTGAGTGTGCCGGCTCCTCCGATGTTAACGCTGCTGCTGGCATCGCCTGCTATTTGCCTCCTGATGGAAGCTTTGCCCGACAGATTCATATTCAGAGCACCCGTTCCAGCTAATGTGATTGGGCCATGGTTTGTCTCACTAGCCACTCCCACATTCCAACCTAATGTAGCACCATGATTAATATTGACGACTCCTCCGAACATCGTCCCAGTCGAAGCAATTGTCGCCGTTGCGCCACTCGCGACAGTTGTTACCCCAGTAAATCCAGATCCACCGCCGCCACCACTGAATTCGAGATTCCCTCCTATTCTAACTTCGCCAGTGGATCCAGTTATCTCCCTACTTGTCTCTACCGGATCAGCTCCTGTTACACCCTGATTCATCTCCAGGAGAGCATTCGCTCCCAACAGTTTGATCTCCGCATTGCTTGAATCTACAGATCTATCATCCAAAGACAGCATACCATAGAGATCAAAGTTTCCTGCGAGTACTCTTGACTCTGGAGCAAAAGTCGCTCTTGCACCACTATACACTGTTGTTGTTCCAGTAAATCCAGAGCCATCGCTGCTGCTATTAAAAGTGACATTCCCTTCTATGTTAACAAATCCGTCCCCCTCGCTTAAGCTTGATATAGCTCTGGACGTCTCTCCATTCTGATTCATAGTCAGAGAACCATCTTCATTCAGACTGATAGCCTCAATGCTTGCATCTACAGATCCTTCCAACAGAATCAGCTTGCCTCCTGTGACATTAATTGGTCCTGCAAATACCGCT
>BNWJ01000085.1 GCA_025998735.1 Alphaproteobacteria bacterium
CAACGCTGGGGCATCGAATGCATGTTCTCAGATCTAAAAAGTCCTGGATTTTCAGTGACAGAAACACATTTGAGGGACGTTGAGAGACTGGAACGATTGTTGCTTATTTTGGCCATAGCGCTTTACTAGGGGGGCCTCTGTGGGCCTGGCCGAAGAAGTAAAAGAAAAGTATACAGAGAAAAAACAAGATAGATCTAAAAGATCATTTTTGACAAAAGGGTTGGCAACCATCTTCTCTATGATTGTCACGTCTACTTTCTTTCACAAGTTGTGGGCTCATGTGCCATGGATCACGTGAAAAATGTGCAAGATGGGTGGTAAGTCCCCCTTCCATTAATTCAAAGTTCCATCACAAAAAACGGCCACTTTTGCCACCAAGGCTTAAAAAATTTTCACTGTGTTTCATCGCAAAATATAAAACCACTTTTTTACAAAATAAAATTGTAATTTAACGAAATATTAATATGTTTCTGCGACAATGAATATCATATGTTGGAGAATAAATATGAAACGTATTTTGATATCAGTCTGTTTTGTGGCGTTGTTTCTGTTGATTTGGTTTGGAGTAGAGGCGGCGACTAGTTCGCGAAAGGTAGTGAGTATTTCATCAAATGCTCACTTGGCTCCATACAATAAAAGGACAGAAAATAGAAAGACTTATACTCTCTATGAATATCAGAAATTGGTGGGCGAATTTTACATACAAAACGACATGCCCAGGATGGAAAACGAGGTCTGGAGAAAAGGAATTGTACCAGCTAACGCACTAGATTATATCAGAGAAAAGCTTGGCTCCAAAGAGTACCCGATTGCAGGTGGCAAAGGAATTCCAACTATCGATTTGTCATGGCCAAATATAAAGCGAGTGTTTTTAAAAAAATTCGAAGAGGAAAATGTTCCGGAGAGGGCAAAGAGACTGAAGGACATAATTAAGAAAGTAGAAGATATTACGTACAAGAATTTTTTGCAGCAACAACAGATGATTGAAAGCCAAACAGGAGAAATACTCTCCATGTGTTTCAACGGAGACGATAGCCTCTTTAACTTGACTGAATTGGAGAATGTGAACAATTATCATGAGGATTTCGTGGAATGCATCAGAGGAATGCTAGGAAACTATACAGGTTTTCAGAGAATTATGTCATTGCTGGCAGTTAGCATACTGAATTCATCAACAAAAGAAGGAGATGCCTTCGTGCTAGGTTTCAGTAGAATTGGTGTTAAAAAACAGGATGATGGCCTCCTAACTAGTGTCTATAATCCGAATGCCCGACGATTGGAAATAACAGAGGCGGCCTTGCCACCCCAGCAGTTTGTAGAAACCCTGAAATTATCGAGTTTTTAGATTCCCAGATGCAAGCAGGACCTCTTCTATCAGGCACCATTTTCCCACAAAAGCGTTAAAAATCGCTAAAATTACAAAAATTTTCAACCATTAACGGAAATTTTATCATTTTCTGATATTATGGTACCTGGTGGAGAGAGACTTGCGGCGCATTTTTTCTATAGATCAACTCAAAAATCAGAGCATCGCAGAACTCCTGGGGTGTTAAGAGAGGCGGCGTTAAAGGAAAAAGACCATAAGGTTTCTAACTGGATTCCATTCGTGGAAATTTTTCACGAGATTACACATGCATACCATCATATGATGCTTTGGCCGTTTGAGCTGCGTAATTTCAGATCAGAATACGCCATATTTAATTCGACAGAAGCTGATTTTGTCGGGCTTTCCTATCCAATGCTAGTTGCGGATAAAATGAATCCGATTGTAGACAAAATCGTTAAATGCATGGATGTGTTTAGTCCGGCTGACTTAATCGAATGCATGAATGTGCCCGGGTACGTGGATGAAATAAGTAAGTGTATATTATTTGGTCGATCAAAATGGAATGGATATACGGCGAAAGAAGAAAAACCGCGAACATTGACCGAAATAGTCGTCGCCCTGCTCAAGGCCGCTGTTGATTTAGGCTTTGGTAACGCCGTCTTTCCAGTGCCGCGGCTGGATTTTCGCATAGATCGAACACTTACAAAAGAAACACTCGCAAGAGCGATTTACGTGTTCAGCTCTGCTATCCTGTATAATATACTGAACGAAAGGATATCCGTACGGTCTGACTGCGAGGAAGCGCTGACAATGACGGGATTAGCTCCCGTGGCCGCTAGCAATAACAGCCTATGTCTTTTTGAAGACAGACAAGGGGAAGAGATTCAATTGATGGGGCACCAGGAGAAAACAGAAGGCGGAAATTATGGTCGTTACTACCGATTTCATGCGCATATTACAGCTGAAAGAGTAGCTGCTACTATTGTTAAAATTATCACTGTCATCTGCCATCGCGTAAAATCAAGAAAACCAAAAGAAAACCCAAATGCACTAATGGAAAACCTAAAAAATGACATAGAAAAAATACTTAGGCCAGCAACTCTTCGATATAACCCAGATGGTATCGTACCGATCGCCCAACATAACGAAGAGCGGACTGAAAATGCGCGAGGCCCAGCAGAAGCAAGCGATGTTTTTTCTCCCGCGTACTCCACGATTGCGACCGGAAGTACCGAAGAGGTAGAAAAATTGATAATGGATGGAATGGATCCAACTAGTACAGTAATAATGGGCATGTTACCGCTGACTATAGCCATCGAGCGCCACAACCATGCTGCTATAGTAGCTTTGTTAAGGCATATCGACGCTGGTAGGTATGGCACGACTCCGCTGCATCTTGCTGTAGTGTGGGAAAGCCCGGGAGCAATCATAGATTTGTTGGGTCGTGGAGCAAACCCAAATATCACGGATACAATGGGCTTAACTCCGCTGCAGCTTGCTATCGGTAGAGAAGTGCACCGCGATGTAGTAGAAGCATTGTTGGAAAGCAAAAAGCTTGATTTCAATATCGTTAAAAGCTGCTACGATTCCTGCTTTGAGGGTTACATTCGCAGACTGCTGCGTGAAACAATGGATAAACTAGCGCACAGAGACTTGATCGATAATTTTTTTGGGTGGGAAAAACTGGAAAATGTAACCAACGCAATAAATAAAATCAAACTTGTGGCGTCAGATATATTGTCTCTGAAACAGGATGCAATGATATCTCTAGAGGTTCCAGTCTCAGAAATATACGATTTGTGCGAACCAATACCATCTCTGAAACCTTTTGCTCAACAAATATTGGGTTTTTGCGAATACTATGAAAAAATTCCAGCAGATTGGGGGCGTGATCCGGAGAAGGCGTGGGAATTGTACGGAGAGATAAAAAAAATTCTTTCTTTGGATCCTTGTCTACCTTCTATTTTAAAAAAAACATACGACGACGACATAGGTAACGAAGGTGTGGTAGAAGTAAGAATGTCCGCTGTTTTCGATTGAGCCTGGCCCCGAAGGCATTAACTCATCTCGGTATTATCCTTTTTTGTTAATTCCCTCGCCTTGAATTTTGACGCTTTTATCGCATTGCCGGCGGATTTCTTGAGGGAATCGCCTCCATCGCGTATTTTTTGGGAGATTTTCCTTTTTTCGGTTTGGGGGATTATATCTTCCATAACATCGAAAAATATCGAAGATATCCGGGAATTCTTTATTGTTTCGAATTTGTTTCTTGATATATCAAACATCACGAACACTGCGCAAACACATATTGGTACGGAGATACCTCGGATAAGTCCAACGAATAATCCCAATGCCCTATCGACTCCCGATAGTACTGATTGCTTTATTTTATCTGAAATAAGTTTGCTCAGTAGCAACATAAATATCACGGCAATTATGTATGCGAGAACTGATGCAACTCCCCTAGCTACTCCTTTATCGCGGAAAAACTGCTCTGTAAATCCGTATAAAAATGGAGACATTACTGCCGATATGACGCAGCTTCCGTACCATGTCGCTGTGCTCAGAATTACCTTCGTAAAGCCGCTTGCGAATCCAAAAGTGCATGATATCAGTATTATAAATATGTATACATAGTCTAATACACTAAAAAATGAGTAATCATCCATGGGGTAATCTTATTCTCTGTCTATATTATTTATTGTCAGTACCGATATCAAGTCATGCAAATTTCTAACGGGAATCAATTTTACATTTCCCGAATATTCTCTCGATGATTTGTTGGAAGACGGCAGTATGACACTTTTAAAACCTAGCTTTTCAGCTTCTTTTATGCGTTCTGCGCAGCGGGAAACGGATCTTATTTCTCCTGTAAGCCCTATTTCTCCGAATGCGCATGTATGGTTCTCGACGACCTGTCCATTTCTTGCAGATAGCAGACTGAGTGCGACTGCAAGATCTCCGGCAGGTTCCGAGACCTTTAGGCCGCCAGCAATGCTCAAATACACGTCTCTATCTGAAAACGAAATTTTGTATTTGGATTCCAAAACTGCCAGTATCGTAAAAAGGCGATTTATGTCCCATCCGACGACTGTTCTTCTTGGAGCCGTAAAGTAGCTCTTGGCCACCAGTGCCTGCACTTCCACGAGAATTGGGCGCGTTCCCTCTATGCCGGAAAACACTGTGGTCCCAGGAATAGACTCATCTCGTTGGGTTAAAAATATCACCGAAGGATTGCTGACACTCACCAGTCCATACTGTTGCATGTCGAATATGCCGAGCTCATCGCTGGGGCCGTATCTGTTTTTTACGGCACGAAGAATTCGATAGGCACTTCCGCGCTCTCCCTCGAAATACAAAACTGTATCCACCATGTGCTCAAGTACTTTTGGACCAGCGATAGCTCCATCTTTTGTCACATGACCGACCAAAAAGACCGTAGTCCCAGAGGTTTTTGCGAAGTTTATCAGTTCGTAGGCACTGGCCCGCACCTGCGTTATTGTTCCTGGAGTCGATTCGACAATTGAACTGTGAAGAGTCTGAATTGAATCAATTACCAGAAAATCTATGTCGGAATCCAGCGATTTTATTATGAGATTAACGTCCGTTTCGCAGGCTAATTTTACTTCGGAATCGCTAGCGCCCAACCTAGATGCTCGAAGGCAGATTTGCTCGGCGGATTCTTCTCCGGAAATATAAACACAATTGTAATCCTGGGATAATGCGGCTAATACCTGAAGCAACAGCGTCGATTTTCCTATTCCAGGATCTCCACCAATTAACACGACGGATCCAGGAACCATGCCGCCCCCCAAAACTCTGTCGAATTCGCTGATGTCGCTTAATTTTCTGTCGACTTTATCAGTGGAGCACGATAGCTTAACGAATTCCAGTTTGGATTTTGCTTCGGATGATTTTCCGACAACGTGAAGCTCCTCGACGATGGTGTTCCATTGTCCGCAATCTTCGCATTTGCCGAGCCATTTGGGAAACGCCGCTCCACATTCACTACAACAGAATCGTCTTTCGCTTTTGGCCATAGAAGCCCTACCATAAACAAGATTACAACCGATAATTTGGATGATACATCAGCACTCCAAGATAAACAACAGCTCTGTTACATAGCATTACTCGTGAAGCTATGTGCTTTTTCAGAAAGATAGAGACCGCTGCATAACGGCTCCTTTTCGCAATTGGCTTCGTCAGATCCACTGCTCGGATCCTCATGTACACCAAGTACACTGCGATCCTGTGCTGCGTTCTTCCTAGCTCTTGCAAAAAATAGCCGTTATGCAGCGGTCTCAGATATTGTTTTTTGTAACTTTACACATGTTTTGCTTGATTTTTGTTTGAAAACATAACACATTGTTCTTGTTTTGAATCCGTGGAAGGTTTCATTGATTTTCAAAGAGCTCAGGTTGTTATTAAGGATCTGTGTGAGAATGACTTGCGCCCATTCAATAGCGAAGAGCATCATTTCACGGCCTAAAAAACGAGGATTTTTTGCGAATTATGTAAAAAGTGGTCTTGAAAAAAGTCACATGAAGAAGTTAATCTCGAATTTAGTTTATAATTTATTTTAAAGAGAG
>BNWJ01000086.1 GCA_025998735.1 Alphaproteobacteria bacterium
AAACCTGGATCTGTGACCTTATATCACGAGTCACGTGGTGATAACCTTTTGGGGCCATGTTAACCTCTCTTTAAAATAAATTATAAACTAAATTCGAGATTAACTTCTTCATGTGACTTTTTTCAAGGCCACTTTTTACATAATTCGCAAAAAATCCTCGTTTTTTAGGCCGTGAAATGATGCACTTCGCTGTTGAATGGGCGATTTTCACACAGATCCTAAGCATTTTTTTGCTGCGGGAGTCACCAAAAATCAACTTAAATACCAAATCTCCGCTTGCTGAACTCATTCACGTCTCCCAAAAACACACTAAATTATTGTAACCTATGTATTGTAGCATGACCACCTCCAGCTTGTCAATAAAATCAGTTCGTTTTTGTTGGACGTTCGCTTAGCAGTCGCAGCTTTAGGAAGGCGAAGCAGTCGACGTGTCCATCGTCACGCAGGATCTTCGAGAAAGACTTCCGGCTAAGGCTGTGGATAACACATCGTCGGCTGTATCGACTTTTACCAATTCCAGATCATCCAGAACGCAGCGTGGAATATCGTGCAAATCGTGTTCGTTTTCTTTTGGCATAATGACAGTTTTAATACCGCCTCTGTGTGCCGCCAGTAGCTTTTCCTTCAGACCTCCGATCGGAAGTACTCGGCCACGGAGAGTGATTTCGCCGGTCATGGCCACATCTTTTCTGATGGGAATGGTCGTAAGAGTCGACACAATGCTAGTTACCATTGCAATTCCAGCTGATGGACCGTCTTTCGGTGTTGCTCCCTCCGGCACGTGAATGTGGAAATCTGTGCAATCAAATGTTTTGGGATCAATGCCAAACGATTCGGCTCTTGATCGCACAAAACTCATGGCTGCCTGTATCGATTCCTGCATTACGTCGCCCAGTTTTCCGGTTAGTGTGGTCTTTCCTTTTCCGGGCACGCTGATGGCCTCTATCGATAGGAGCTCGCCGCCGACTTCTGTCCATGCCAATCCCGTGACAACGCCAACGAGATTTTTGTCCTCGGTTTCCAATCTCTTGAATTTCTTCACACCGGCGTATTTCTCGAGATTTTCTTTGGTAACAACGATCTTTTTTATTTTACCTTCGTTTTCGGTGAGTTCTTTCACGACTTTCCTGGCGAGATTGGCGATTTCTCTTTCGAGGCCTCTCACTCCGGCCTCTCGGGTGTAGTTCCTAATGAGCAGCATGATAGCATCGTCCGATATGGAAAGTTCGTTTTCCTTCAAGCCGTTTTCGCCCTTCTGTTTCGGAACCAAATGGCGCTTGGAGATTTCCAGCTTCTCCATTTCAGTGTATCCGGAAAGCTTGATTATCTCCAGACGATCCAGAAGCGGTTCCGGCATTTTATAGGAGTTGGCCGTAGTTATAAACATAACGTCCGAAAGATCGTAGTCGATTTCGATATAATGGTCGTTGAAGGCGCAATTCTGCTCCGGATCCAGCACCTCCAGCAGCGCACTAGCCGGATCTCCCTTCCAATCTGCTCCAAGCTTATCGATTTCATCCAATAGAAAGAGCGGATTCGATGATTTGGCTTTTTTCATGCTGGATATGATTTTTCCCGGCATGGAACCTATGTAGGTGCGACGGTGTCCTCTGATTTCAGACTCGTCCCGCACACCTCCCAGCGAGATTCGCACGTAATTTCGACCGGTTGCCTCTGCTATGGATTTCGCCAGCGATGTCTTTCCGACTCCCGGAGGTCCCACCAAACAAATTATCGATCCCTTTATTTTTCCCACTCTGTTTTGAACAGCCAAAAACTCGAGAATTCTTTCTTTTACGGAATCCAGACCATAGTGATCCCGATCAAGCACAACTTTCGCCGCTTTTATGTCTCTTTTTACTTTGGTTTTGTGATTCCAGGGAATACTAATAAGCCAATCCAGATAATTGCGGACAACTGTAGCTTCCGGCGACATTGTCGGCATATTTTTTAATTTTTTCAGTTCAGCATCGAATTTTTCACTGGCTTCCTTGGAAAAATGGATTTTCTTTGCTTTAGCTTCAAACTCACTTATTTCATCGACGACATTTTCCTGATCGCCAAGCTCCTTCTGAATGGCCTTTATCTGCTCGTTGAGATAATATTCCTTCTGGCTGCGTTCCATCTGTTTCTTTACACGATTCCGAATTTTGCGCTCGACATTTATGACATCGATCTCCGATTCCATAAACGACAGGAGTTTCTCGAACCTTTTTATGACGCTCGTTTCTTCCAGAAGCGTCTGCTTATCATGTATGCGCAGCACCAAATGTGCCGAAATAACATCTATCAGATCGTCAACGGAGTCCATTGTTTTTACTGTCGCGACAGTATCCGGCGGAATTCTTTTGTTTAGCTTTGCATAGCTATCGAATTGCTCTATGGCTGTTCTGCGATACGCCTCTATTTCCAGAGAATTTTCGTTAGATGAAGCTTCTAGAAACTCATATCGCACGGAAAAATAATCCCTATCAGCAACGCACTTCAGCGCAGAAACTCGTCCCACTCCCTCCACCAAAATCTTGACGGTTCCGTCCGGAAGTCTGAGCATTTGCAATATATTGCTCAAAACACCGACATGATACAGATCATTGTAGGCCGGATCGTCGTTGTGCAGACTTCTTTGGGTTAGCAGAACGACTTTCTTGTCGCTTTCCATTGCTGCGTCCAGAGCATTTATCGATCTCAATCTTCCTACAAATAACGGAACAACAACATGGGGAAATACAACTATATCTCTTATTGAAAGAACAGGACAAACATTATCCAAAATAAACTCCTAGCACGTAGCGCTACTCTTAACTTCTGCATATCTTAATATAGGTTTGCATTTATCTTCAATAACATCTTTTGAAATTATGACTTCTTCGACGTTCTTACTTGACGGTAGTTCATACATTACATCAAGAAGTACAGACTCCATTATCGACCTAAGTCCCCTTGCGCCAGTTTTTCTCTCCAGCGCTAATTTTGCGATGGCCAAAATAGCGTCCTCTTCGAATGTAAGAGATACGTTCTCCATGCAGAATAACTTCTGGTATTGTTTAACCAAAGCATTTTTTGGCTCCCTTAGTATCGATACGAGAGCAGCTTCATCGAGATCGTTTAGGGTTGCGATTACCGGTAGTCTACCAACAAATTCAGGGATTAATCCATATTTCAATAGATCCTTCGGCTCAACTTTGGAAAATAGCTCTCCGATGTTTCTGTCGTCTTTGCTACTTACTTCGGCGCCAAACCCTATTGACGATTTATTACTGCGAGCAGCTATTACCTTGTCCAGTCCAGCAAATGCTCCACCGCAAATAAATAGTATATTTGTGGTATCTACGTGCAGAAATTCCTGCTGAGGATGCTTTCGTCCACCCTGCGGAGGTACTGACGATACTGTTCCCTCCATAATTTTTAGCAAAGCCTGCTGCACTCCCTCTCCGGACACGTCCCTCGTTATGGATGGATTATCGGACTTTTTCGAAATCTTATCGATTTCATCTATGTAAACGATTCCCATCTGGGCCTTTTCCACGTTGTAATCGGCCGACTGTAACAGCTTCAGGATTATATTTTCGACATCTTCTCCAACATAGCCAGCTTCAGTAAGCGTGGTGGCATCAGCCATTGTGAATGGCACATCGATTATTCTCGCCAATGTCTGGGCAAGAAGCGTTTTACCGGTTCCGGTCGGACCAATCAGCAATATATTGGACTTGGACAACTCCACATCGCTACTTTTGGAAGAGTGATTTAATCTTTTGTAGTGGTTATAGATGGCTACCGAAAGGACTTTCTTCGCCTTGTCCTGACCTATTATGTAGTCATCCAGAGTTTTGCAAATCTCCTGTGGAGATGGCAGACTGCTCTTTCCATTTGGTAGATTATTTGTTGGACTTTCAGAGATTATCCCAGCGCATAGTTCTATACACTCATCACAAATATAAACCGTAGGGCCGACTATAAGCTTTCTGACTTCGTGTTGTGTCTTTCCACAGAAAGAACAGCGCAAAGTACTGTCTACATCTACAACTTTCCCCATCTATCCCTCCAAATATAAAACAGAGCAATCAATATACTTATTGTACATATAATGTGCACAATATCATATTCTCGCATCAATATTCCAAGAAATACTTAATTTCACTATTTTTTCTGAAGCTAATTCGCATTTTCTTAGAAACATCTCAAAATCCAGTGTGAGTTTTATAAAATCTACATATAACAAGATTCAATTAACTCAGCGGTTGATGTTACCTAAATAAACCCCAAAAGACAAATGAAAAAGCGCCTGACAAGTCATTTATACATGGTTACAGTAACGTCGTCTTAAAATTGCATCGAAATGTAAAAACATTGGGGCGCAGAACGACGGATAATGAAACGGTGCGACTCTAAAGCAACACTGCTATACAAAAATTATTTTTTAAATACAAGCCTCTCTCGTCGTTTTCTACTCCAGGCGCGTTTTTTTCTGTATTTTGTGCCAAGAGACTTCATTCTCGAATGCACGGAAGACACTCTGCAATTGAAATGTTGCGCTATTTCCCGGAGACACGCCTGCGGATTATCGGTCACATACTGCTGTAACTCGTCAGCCTTCAGCTTGGTTGGTCCCCTCGTGAAGGGTTTCGGTTTTAAACCGCCAGTATCATTTCGTAGTTTAATCCAATTCCAAACGGTCTTAGTACTTATTCCAAATAATTTTGCAACGTAAGATTGAGAGTAATGCATGTCTATGTACTTCATTACTTTCTCGCGCAGATCTTCTGAATACACCATACTACCTTCCACTACACACCAACGGTTGCATGGTACGATAAAAACATTGCGTACGCAACTGTGGGTTGGTAAAATTGGCAGTATAGTTATGAGATGCTCGGAGATTTTCAGTTTTTCGGAGCATTGGTGGAGGCTTACGCTAAAATTACGGTCTCTTATATGAATTACAGGAAAGGCTTCAACAGTTTGTATGATTTAAAAATACCATAGTTGAAGTTTGGCGAAAAATATGTCTCAATTTGAATCCCTTGGGGACGTCATCTTTTTGCAGAATTATTATTTTCGCTAACGACGTTTTTGTTATTTGATTTTTGCAACTTATTATGATGTTTTCACTTGACTTTTTGATTAAAAGACAATATATACTATGTATGGTTAGAAAGAGATTTAGCTATGTCAGATAAAGAGAGAGTTTTAGTTTCTAGAACGATTGCTGTTCCAGCAGATACCAATCCATGGGGCGATATTTTCGGCGGATGGATTCTGTCTTTGATGGACATTGCCGCCGGCAGCATCGCAGCAAGATTAGCAAAGGGAAGTATAGCAACAAAAGCTATAAAGGAAATTACATTTGACGCCCCAATATTTGTTGGAGATGAAGTTTCGGTGTACGCAGAAATCGATAAGATAGGAAACACGTCGGTTACTCTCGATATCTCCGTCACCATAAGAAGAAAAGGGCAGCACGAAGAGATAGAGGCTGTAAAAGGATCGTTTGTTATGGTCGCACTTGATGAGAACAGACGTCCTCGTCCTATACGACAGAACTGGCCTTCGTAGAATAGACCCGTTGCAAAAGCCGCCAGGAGCCCTTGATTATCAGGGATCAAAATCAGCCTACGCAACGGGTCTATTATATGGCATAAAAAATTTATTTTTTGCGACTGCGACTACCATATAGCCTAATCGCGGTAGACGGGGTACGGCTTTGGCGGCCGTCCCCCCCCCCCGCACAGGTAGGGTCGAGCAATGGCGCGTTAGCTGAGATAGCCACGTTTCCATCGCCCGCCACGTCAAACGCAGCGTGCGGATTTCCCGCACTACGCTTTCCTGTTATTTTCGCATCAA
>BNWJ01000087.1 GCA_025998735.1 Alphaproteobacteria bacterium
GGAGAGGATTGGACTGAAAATCAGGCACTAACGAGTTGAGCAACGATATCGCTATGGAGTCGCCGCCTTTTCCATCCAAAGCTACCAATTGCTTGAATGCAACATACACAAGTGGATTCGCATAGCCCGAATTAGTCTCAAAATTCATACAGTTCCCCTATCACTGCCACATATCTAATTATAGCACAACCAGAGCCAGAATGACAAGAATTTTGATGATTTTTTGTGGATGAACTTTTTGGTGGATATCGAGCAATCTCTTTTGACTGACGTAACACAACTTTCATTTTGCCAGCCGTTTCCGATATTCTCCAGTTCGTTATGGGGGGCACTTGAAGAGAGCGACCGTCCAAAAGGTTAACTGACAAACAATGTCCACTGAAATGCCTACATAAAATTGTCCAAAAAAACGGAGAATAAGTTCGTAATGAGAGGCTCTTCCTCCGCCAGGCTACATGGTGTTTGAGTCTGTTATTTTATTGAAACAAATGTTCCTTAAATAAATTTAAAAATTATATTGTTTTAAACGCATTTTGTCATCTTTCGCCTTTTTTCTCCGAAAATTCTCTCTCCATTCTCCAAAATCGCGTGTCTGGAGAATCATGAAGCACGCGCTGTAATTTGTTGAAAATACGAGATATTTTTGAAGCAATTGCGAACCAGACAAAGCCGGTTTGGAGAATGGAGATGGTTGGCGAGTGGGATGAGAAGAAATTACGCAGTGTTTTGATGATTTTTGTGGATAGATTCTTGAGTCGTCGATGGCGTTATTCTAATGGCCATGGCGCTACTTCTCACACGAACTAGATTCGCCTCAAAATGAAGAATGAAAGCGAACCTAATTGTGTTGAGAGCGGATGGATTATTCTCCTTCTTCTTCGCCAGCGACCGCAGCAGCGGAGCTACTGCTAGAACTGGAAGAAGAGCTGCTGCTAGAAGAAAGATGGCTACCGCCACCACCTCCTTCTCCACTGCTGCCACTTGAACTAGAGGAGTCACCATCTACTTTTGCTGAAATTCCAAACAGATTTTTATCCTTCTTTCTTAACTTATTCAGAGTATCATTCTCTAACGTATCCTCAGTAAACTTACCGTCATCTCCCTTTATGATAAATATAGGCTCAGGTTTACCACTTCCTTCCAATGTAGTTTTCACAAGTATATTTCTAGACTTTTCGTCGAATTCTTCCTCATATATTACCTTTCCATTGCTATCCAAGATTTCCAGCGGATCCTGAGGTAGCCCAATAGTATCATCTTTGTTTTTGATGTACTCAAGGAAATGGATGGCAGTTTCAAGCGCTTTATCTAGACTTCTTCCAACCAAAACACAATTGTTCTCCTTAAGATGAGCTGGACTCCTTTTTCCATTTACTCTATTGGGGCGCGGCGTAGTTTCTTTTACCGGCAATATACCTCGTACCTCTCGTATTTTGTCAAGAATTAGGTCAACCACTTCTTTCATGCCAAGGTCTTTTAATGATGTTTTGTTTTTCGTGCTATTTTTTTCAACTGGCGTTTTTTCCTCTTGAACTGATATTCCTATCCCACTCAAAAGACCAAGGCATTGACTAATAAGCTGATTTGCGTCACTAAAATCTCCGACCGATATGTCATTCCACAAAGCACCAGTATGCGCAATCACGCCATTCGTAATGGCGGCAATTGTGCGTTTCTGCTGTGCCTTTACAATATCTTGGTGCAAACCTTCTTCGGAAACTGAGGCGCTCAAGAGCCTATAATCATAACCAGTTTGCGCTCTTGTTAAAAGATCGACGATCCTATCTCTAAATTCTATATACTTATAATACCACTGCGGCTTGAAAATTCCTAGTTGGAGAGCACGCTTTGCGCTTTCATTACAATAATCCCGCAATCCGGCAATAGAACCGTCCTTTTTGGCTATATCTTTATCAAGCTCTGCAATTTGTTCAAGTAGCCATCTTTTTTCCTCTTGCAGCTCCTTAATTTTGCCCTGGAACTCATCTTTTTCATCTACCAAGTTAGTTACGGGCTTTGGTGAAACTAGATCAGTCTGTACATCTATCGACTTCTGCTGACGACTTGGGATTTGCAATTGTTCTGCAAGAGATTTCATAGCCGCCACTAGAGCATTTAATGCCTCTCGTTTTGATGCAATGCTTTCTTTTGTAGCCACTATTACCTTATTTGCTGGATCATTATAGACCTGCTTTGCCTCTTCTCGCTTCTTCTTGAGAATTCCATCAAAATCAACTCCTGATCCATCATAGAGTTGCTGTAATTGAGTCCTGATAGCATCAATTTTTGCTGCAATTTCGATTATATCATTGTGCTCAGCCGCTTCTACATCATTTTTTAACGTACCGAGTAAATCCGTTGCATCTTTATCCAGCTTAACGAATTTATCAAGTGTTTCAGAAACAGCTGCTTCCGTAGTCCTGTGGTCGATGAGTTGTGCTTTGGAAATGAGTCTACGCCCAGCAACAAGTTTATCAACAAGCTCATTAAAGCATTCCCTTTTTGTTGAACTGTTAAGAGCATCAATTGCCAAAACACTACTCATCAAGTCTTCAGGAATCTTTGCGTCGCCCTGATCTGATGGCCAGTTCAACAATTCATAGATAAACTCCTCTGGTGTCATTCCAGTTGGAAGATTATTGAAAGATGCTTTATTAAGGGCACAAACCTTGATCGCAAGGGCTTCAGCCTCAGCGGCCTTTTTATTAGCTTCAGCTCCCGCGGAAGGAGTCTTTGCAACGTCATATGACATACAACCACTCATTTTTCCGTACATTGCACTCACGTCGGCTGAAGCATAACACAGAGCCGTAGCAATCACAAAAGAACAGCCTAACTTACCCATTTCTACTCTCCATTTCTCATTAGCCTCAAAATTGCGATCAATAACACAACTATAGCCAAGGATATCATGAAAGAGTTAACTCTTTACTTACTCATACAACATACCAGAGGCATTTAATTCGCCACTGGATCGTCATTCAGAGCCCCGTAGGGGCGTGGGAATCCAGTGCTCGACAAAGCGTTATGCTTTTCTCATATTTTTTATCTGATTGTGGATCCATACGTCGCGCTATGCGCTCCTCTGGATGACAGCTCCGAACGAGAATTAAAAAGCCCTGCAATGTACCTACAGCATGAACTTTTTATAGCTTTTCACTAACAAACCTATTCATCAATCCTTGTTCCACGGAACTATTCTCGGATCTGGTATCACAAACCTAGCCATTAACTCCGGATCTTCTGCATATAGCTCATACCGTTTCGCAATCGGAGGCAGAGCCTCGTACAATCTCTGCTGGAACGCTATGTCCTTTCTGGCTGCAAATTGCAATAATCCAGTACTATAGAAAACAGAGAGTGGAGTGCTGGCATGCCTTGTAAATGCAGCAACACTTATAGCAACTTCTGCCAACTCCTTCCATACTCCTACAAAAGCATCATCGTCTGTAAGCGAGTGGCTACTGAGATTCACATGTTGTTGAATACCAGAATCATCCAATGACTGTTGCACTTGCATTGCAATAGCGCTGGAGCACAAAGACACCGCCAAAATCGTATACAGATATTTTCTCAAAAACAGCATTACATCTAACTCCCTGAAAACACATGTATACTTTACAATATGCAATCAGGGAATTACAAGGATCATCCACTACCCTAAATAACTTACACAAGCCATTCTTTGAACCAATAACTACAAAATGGAGCAGCGGAATACGATCTAAAGTTTTACCTATTCAAGCTCCAATCTGTAACCTCTGGATTTGGTATTACAAACTCCGCCATTAACTCTGAATCTTCCGCATACAGTTCATAATATCTCGCGGCAGAAGGCAATGCTTCATACAACTTCTGCTGGAATGCAATGTCTTTTTTGGCTGCAAATCGGAGTAGCCCAGTAGATAAAAAGGTATCTAACGGGGTTCTAGCATTATCAGTGAAAGCAGCAATATCTAGAGCAAGTTTTCCCAATTTTCCCCACACCTTTATAAAAGCGTCATCACTAAGTGCATTTTCCTGTACTAATTTTGCGTAATCCGCTTCAAGTGTTCCATTTTCTGTAGTCCCACCAAGATTTTCGATCTGCTTTGATGAAATTACAAGTGAAGGCTGAACTTCCATCGGTTCTGCTATAGAACAAGAAAGCACAATTGCCGCGACTATGCATTTAGACATTCTCAAAAACAACATACACAAAAACTCCTTAATTGAAACACAAGCATTCTACCATGCACAACTAAGGAGTTCAATCTCTGCACAAATGCTCTGCTTTTTTACAAATGAAACAGATGAAATGCGACCTAAAGGTTTATCTATTCAGACTCCTGTCTGTAACCTCAGGATTAGGTATTAAGTATTCAGCATCTAAAGCTGGATCAGTGATTCCAGGTGCTCCAGAAGGTTGTTTTACAGTGTTAGGTAATGAATTGAATAACCTTTTCTGGATCTCAATATCTCTTCTGGCTGCCAATCGCAACAATCCCGTTGTCAAAAAAGTGTCTAATGGCGTTCTGGAATTTTCTGAAAATGCAGCAACGCTCAGGGCTAGTCTTGCCAATTTTGTCCATACCTCTACAAACTTATCATCGCTAATTTTAAGAAAGTCAGCAAGCATTTGCAACTGTTGACCAAGAGATATAATACGTCCGGATAATGCTGAAGTCATTAGTCCTTTCGCGTTGATACTATATTTTAGCCGCTGTAATTGTTCTGCTTGTAGGCTCAGCTAACCGAACATTTGCCGGCAAGGCTCTAGCGGAACCATTAGCAGCGTAGTGTGCTATTGCATCATTGTGTACAATTGTTTGTTTGCTATTGAGTATATTTTCTAAATTGATATTATGAGCTCTAGCATCTAGTTCTCCAAAACGACCGATATATCCGTTAATAACGTTAATTTTCAAATTGAATTTTTCTACCGGATCACGCCCAATATGCTCAACTTCTACCTTTGCAACTTCATGATTTAAATTATCTAATAACCCTGCAGCAGAAACATCTATATCTATAAATTCTTTGAATACTTCTGTAACAGCCTTCTTTATAGCCTATTGGTCGCTTATTTTTGCCTCAGACAGCAATTTGCGTCCAAGAACAAGCTTGTCATTGAGTTCGTTAAAGGAGTCTCGTTTCTTATCATCATTGAGAGCATCAATACGCATAACACTCGCCCTTAAACTTTCAGAAATTTTTGCAGAATGAGATATATCTATCACTTTTTCAGCCCAATTCAACAACTCATAAATAAATTCATTGCGATCCATTCCGGCTGGAAGAATATTAAAAGCCTTTGGTCTAAGAACATTGATTTTGCTGGCAAGAGCTTGAGCGTCAGCTACTTTTTTTCGCGCAGCAGCATCTCCAGTCTGTGCCTGAGTATACGATATACTACCATCTCCATTCATTTTTCCGTACTTAACCGCATTCACGTTAGATGCAAAAAAACATAATATAGCTGCCAATATCTTTAAGTTGGCAGGCACAGTAACCGTTTTCATATTTACCACCTATTATTAACCTGAGACCATAATATCAGCAAATAGTTAACAATTTGTTAAAATGAAGAGGTTTTTTTGAATTATTTTTTGAGACCACAAAAGAAGATGCATTTTGTTCGTTAGACACAACATCTAACGAACCATGCCATTAAAAACTATATGTCACCAGCAGCCTAAAACTACTCCTACTAAGGCTTATCACCCGTCTTGCACATTTTTCACGTGATCCATGGCACATGAGCCCACAACTCGTGAAAGAAAGTAGATGAGACGATCATCGAGAAGATGGTTGCCAACCCTTTTGTCAAAAATGATCTTTTAGATCT
>BNWJ01000088.1 GCA_025998735.1 Alphaproteobacteria bacterium
TGGACGCACGAATGGCACATTGGTGAATCTGTGTGGAACAATGAACAACTTCAAATTCCAGTGCATACAATCGTAATTAATGGAGACGATCATCATGCAGTCTAGTTTTGCATTTTCCGATTTGTTTCGGCGCGTTGCAAATTTAATTCGGATTGGAAAGGTTGCTGAAGTAAACGGCACACAAGTAAAAGTCGAAATTGGAAAAGTCAAAACTAACTGGCTACCAATTGTTTCTACTGCTGGAGATACAAGTTGTTGGATTCCAATTTCCGTTGGTGAACAGGTTGTTGTGCTGTCTCCTTTTGGCGAACTTTCTCAAAGCGTCGTTTTGCGATCGATACATTATAATATGTATGATGCGCCGGAAAATGAAAACGATATTTCGTTTAATGCAAAAGCAGATGTAAAAGCAAACGGAGAGAAAAAGCTTGAGGCATCGTTTGAAAATGGCATCGAGCTAAAAACAAACGACACATATATACATGTGCATGATGGAAATGTGCAATTAAAATCTGGCAATGCTTCAATTACCATCGACAATAACCTGATCGAAATTTCATCTGGAAATTCAGGCGTTACGCTATCATCATCTGGAATTCAATTATCTTGCGGAGCATCGTCAATTGATATGTCCAATAGTAATATTTCGCTGACTTCCACAAGTTTGAGTTCAACACCTCCGTTCTGCAAATGCACAGGAGGAATGTGATGGTGGTTGCACCACTGGCTTTTATTTTTGCTGATTCAGTTTCGATATTGCAATTACATCTCGCATACCTTTCGGAAGGTAGCGAAGCAGGAAACGGATCCAACGTCACGTCGGTGGGGGGTGTGTAAATGAAAGGCATGAGCAGAACCACAGGAAAATATTTGAATGACCTCGATCATTTGAAGCAATCCATCGTTGATATTCTGAGTACACCCATAGGTAGTCGTGTTATGAAAAGGGAATATGGCTCGCGACTATTTGATCTTGTCGACAAGCCAATCAATAAAGAATTATTTCCGCAAATTTATGCTGCAATTGCAGATGCTCTGCAAAAGTGGGAACCAAGACTGAAACTTGAAAAAATTACGATTACAGAAATCAAAGACTCTCATATTTCAGTGTCCCTGAACGGCGTTTATTTACTTAACGAGCAGAAAATTACTTTAGAAGGATTAATGATATGAATTTTATCGACATTAAAAAACAATCGGGTGCAGCGTCACGCTGCGGAGTTGTGATATGAATTTGGATGAGCTTTCAGCACCGCAAATTATAGAAGAAATGACATTCAGCGAAATATTGCAGCGCATGAAAGAGATGCTCATATCTTTGGATTCGGAATTTTCTGCATATCTTGAAAGCGATCCGGTAATTAAGTTGATGGAGGTTGCGGCGTATCGTGAGTTGTTATTGAGAAGCCGAATTAATCTGGCAGCCAAAGCAAATCTACTGGCTTTTGCAATTGGTTCGGATTTGGATAATCTTGCCGCATTTTATGGTGTCGAGCGAAAAGAAAACGAATCTGATGAGGATCTGCGAAATCGCACACAACTGAAAATTGTGGGCTGGTCATCGTCCGGCAGTAAAGAGGCTTACGAATATCACGCTATAAATTCCGACCAGCGAGTAAAGGAAGCCAAAGCCGCTTCTCCGCAACCTGGACGTGTGCGCATTTTGATTCTGTCGAAGGAAAATGGAGGTGCTGTCTCGGCCGACCTTCTGGAAAAAGTTACGGCATACATGATGCGAGAAGACATTCGGATGCTGACGGATACCGTCGAAGTTGTGGCCAGCAATATGATCGATGTGAATGTGAAAGCAAAAATCACGTTGATGTCCAGCGCTCCGCCGGATATTTTGGATACCATAAAAGCATCGTTCGTCGCTAATTTTAGCAAAACCGCGGGGCTCGGAGTTAGCATTTCGCAGGCTTGGATTATATCGAATTTGTTTTTGAACGGTGTAAAAGATGTCGAATTGATAACGCCAGCTGATGATGTGGCTGTTACGGAAATCGAATGCGCTCGCCTTGGAGTTGTGGAGCTGATTAGATGAGTTTGTTGCCTCCAAATTCTACAAAATCCGAAAGAAACATTGCTCAAGCCATTGATTACAAAGGAAATGCTGATGCTTTGGCTGGATTTAAATTTAATGAAATTGGGGCTGGTGATGTTCTAGATTGGGAATACTCACTAGCGCAGATAAATATCGATGATTTTCAAGAACGCGTATTAAAAGGACTGGAATTTCATCGAATTCGCGGCACACCAAAGTCATTGAGAATCGCATTATCATGGCATGGATTTACGGACGTTTTCATCGAGGAAGAATCGCCTGGAGCGCATTTTGCTGAATTTCAAATTGGTCTGAATGAAGTCCCAAATGGTTTTGGAGTTGACGCAATCGTCTCAGTTGCAGAGCTTGCAGCGCCTCTGCGTTCACAGTTGAGGCGCATATATAATTCTCTATACGATGTGCGTCGGTTTGTGTTGGATGGATCGAAATTCGGAGATTTTTTGTCTGATGACTCTGGAGTTCGTTTATGTGATGATGGACCGAAGCTATCTTTCGGCCGGCAAAATTTTGATATTGCGCAACTGCCTGAGGTTGTGCTTGGACAACACAACCTCCGAGAGCATTTTAATGCTGCAAAAAATATAGATACATATAGGTTGGATTTTGCAAATCTTGACGATGCTCCAATAGACGCTGTCAATCGCGGGAGTGTTTTAGTGCATGTGAGATATGCTTGGAACACGCAGTCATTTGAAATTTTTCCAGGAGAATTGCTGCGACCGAATATTTTTGCAAAAGCGTTGGTGGTGCTTTCGGAATCGGTTTTCGGAGATACAAACTCGTGTTTATCTGGAGGCTATGAAAAAATTATCGAAGAGCCATTTGTCCTTTCGTTCAATTTGCTTTCGGAAAATAAAAATACCATAGAAAAAGTGTTGGTCGAAGAGAGATTTTTCCGAGAAAAATTGTCTTTTCTTTCAATTGCTTGCAACGATTTTGTTCTGACATCAGTTCGCAATAGAAATTACATTGTTGCGTTTGATGACTATGAAACAAATGTCGATGGCGCATTTCTTCGAAATCACACCGAGACGATCGCATATCCAGGAGCCAATATTTGGCATGATCATCGCCATTTTTGTGTGCCTTGGGATGCGCAAAATTATACAAAAATCAGCGCAACATAAAATATTTTTAAAATTCTGCGAACAAAACATTTCCGAATCTCAAATATACATAATGTGGGCATGTTTGGGATTTTCGAATGGCGATATTAACACAATCAGGACGAGCGGCGATTGCGCAGAGCGTGAAAGATCAGGTGATTCACATAGCCTGGGGTCAAGGTGACGCAGATTCAGATGATTCAATTGGTTCCGAAGATCCAATGCAAACAACTCTAAAGAGTGAAGTTGGACGGCGCATTGTCGATGGAGTTGTATTTTGTGTTGGTGACGACGAAGGCGAGTTGGTAACTCCGACTGGGCGTTTTTCTGCTAGCGAAGAGCCAACCAATAACCTTTATATTGAAACAACATATGATTTTGAGGATGCCAGCGATCATACGATTCGCGAACTTGGGTTGTTTGTGGGAACGAAAACAGATCCAGACCTTCCCGTAGGCCAGAAATATTTTCTTCCGGCGGACATTGTCGATCCAGGAATTTTGCTGTTACTTGAGCACTCGGTGCCGCTGATTCGCACTCCGGCAACGCGTGAAAAATTTTGCTTCGTCGTTACGTTTTAGAAAGGGATATAGGAATGCCAACACTAAAAGATTTTTTCAATCGTTTCGATTCCAGCAAAAAATACACGATGTTATTGTTTTTGGCTGGTAAAGGTTTGCAATCTGCAGAGCTGAACGAAATTCAGGAGTGTGCAAGGCAAGCTTTAAAAGACATAGGCAACGCGATTTTTAAAGACGGCGATGTAATCAGAGGTTGCACATGCGTCGTCGATAATCAAACGGGAGCTGTAACAGTCGAAGCTGGTCAGGTTTATTTGAATGGCTCCATTCGCGACGTTAACGAGGGGAATTTTACAATTCCAATTGACGTTTCAGTAAAAATCGGCGTGTATTTTAAAGAAAAAATCGTCACAGAATTGGAGGATCCAGAACTACGAGATCCTGCTGTTGGTACACGAAATTATCAGGAAACTGGAGCTGCGCGACTTCAATATAGTCTTGTTTGGGGTTTCCAATCGGAAGGTGTAACGTCGCAAGCATCTGATCTTGGAGAGTTTTTTGCAATATATAATGTCGAGCATGGAGTGCTCGTGCAAAAAGCGTTGGCTCCGCAAATGGATTCCGTCAGTACAGCTCTCGCACGATACGACAGTGAATCCCACGGATCCTTTTTGATTCGCGGCATGGGCGTAACTTGTTTGAGTACCTCTGGTACAGATCAAGTTTTCACCATCAACGAAGGCAAAGCCCACGTTAATGGCCATGAAATTGAGTTGGCTCATTCTCTGCGAGTCCGGTTCGATAACGAAATTGATACCGAAACAATAGAATCGGATCCATATGTTTTCGAGCCGAATGCGCAGGGAGTCATGACAATTCAGCTGAATCATTTTCCTCTGGCTTCCGTAACCTCGGTGGATGTGACGGCTCAAAAGACAGTGAATTTGACACATGGAAGTTATAGCGGTGCACTTGATCCGATTCCTTCAACTTCTGTGCTTGAAATTATTCTTATAAAACAAGGCGGTACCGTTTACACAAAAAGCGCAGATTACAAATTAACGTCTGGTCAGGTCGACTGGTCTCCGTCTGGAGCGGAGCCAGCGCCTGGAAGTACTTACGAAATTACATACAGACATAGAGCAAGAGTCGAGCCGACGAATATAACAGACACAGGCTTTGATATTTCAGGAGCCGTCGACGGCACAATGGTTTTGGTGACATATTCGTGGAAAAAGCCGAGATATGACCTTATAACCATTGATTCCGAGGGTATCGTGCGACGCATAAAAGGTCTTGCCCATGCCTGGACTCAGTCAGTTCCAAAAGCTCCGAACGGGCAGTTGGTTCTGGCATCAGTTTTTCAAAATTGGACAAACAATCAAAAACCAAAAGTCACCAACAGCGCAGTAAAAGCCGCGCATATGGTCGACATCGAAGCTCTCAAAGATATGGTTTTGAATCTCTATTATTTAATGTCGCAAGAACGTCTGAAGAATGACGCAAATGCCAGCGATCCAAGTACGAAAAAGGGAATTTTCGTCGATCCATTTTTCGACGATGACATGCGCGACCAGGGAATTGAGCAAACCGGAGCGATTGTCGATAAATGTCTAACTTTGCCGTTGCGTTCTGAAGTTCAAGACCTCGCCAAAGATCAAGCCGTCTACATGCTGCCATATGTGTTGGAGCCGATTATATCGCAGGAGTTGCAGACTGGCAGCATGAAAATCAATCCGTATTGCGCATTTGATCCGATTCCAGCTGATTTGAGCATCACTTTGAACATCGATCATTGGACAGAAGTTGAAACGCAGTGGTTGAGTCCTATTACCGAGAGATTCACCAGAGTTGTATCCTGGATTGCCCCAACTACTACAGAGACTACTAGCGCGCAAATTTTAGTCTCAAGTACGAGCAGAAATGCTGAATTTATGCGGCAAATAACGCAAAAAATCAGAGTCGAAGGACTAAAACCAGGCGAGCAAATTACAACCATAGAATTTGATGGAATTCCAGTAAATGTGGAGGCAGCATGATTTTTAAGGAAAAATATGAAATGAAACCTAC
>BNWJ01000089.1 GCA_025998735.1 Alphaproteobacteria bacterium
TGGTACTCATTAAGTGTGGGTAACATCCCTTCTATTCGTGTCGTTAACGCTAATATATCTATATCTTTCATAGATACAAATATAACTCATGTGATGTCACTTGTCCATATTATTTGATAATAATTCCTTAGCCGATTTAGCATAAGCAGCTAGATCGGCGACACTGACAAAACAGCATGTTGTGATTGTTTTTCCATAGAATCGCATGGCTTTGTCAATCATCTGTGTACGTAAGAGATCTGCTGCTGGAAATTACGATTCGCTCGAAGGGCTCATATTCAGCTATTCTATCGCAGTGTGGACAAATTGAAAACCATTTTGCATTTTCACTTCCGCAATTTTTACATTTCCAGACGAACTCTACGTTTTCTGTTTCCAGCGTACCAGAAAGTATGTCTAGTGCCGCTTGAGGCTTAGGATCCTGCAAAGATGACGCAGCTTTCACGAGTTTCTTGGCAATAAAATCATAGTGCTTCTTTTCATATGCCTGCAAAAGATTATCGAAAGCTATTTTATCCAGATCCTCACGCATCGCTATTTCACCGAGACCATAGTAACCAATCCACAATGCCGGAGAGACGTCTATGGCTTTTTCTGCGAATCTTATTTTATCTAAATTTGATACATCATGTTCGCAGGAAATATATCTGCAAAATAACTCCATTGTCGGATTTTTTTCATATGCGTTCAGCAGGACCCTTCTGGCATCCTTATATTTTTTATCCTTTATCAGATAATCCGCATAATAAACGGAATTTTTCGTTAGCTCAGCCGCTAAATCACATGCTTCGGAAACGAGAGCCATATTATCCCTATGCATTCCCTCTTCGGAGTATATCAATGCTTCAACCAGCCTGGCTTTTTTCGTTTTCTTAATGGTAGAAATATGTCGCCTAGCCTCATTGTAATCTTTATTTCTTAAGGCGATGGAAATAGCTTGAAATGCCAGATCAACGGAGTTTGGATAAATTTCGAGAATTACATTTATGGCGTTCAAAGCGTCTGCTGGCGATTTCTCCTGCGATGCCATTTTGCATAAGCTATAGGCGCCCAATGCTGTATTTCTCTCCCGTTCGCAGAGACTGTAAAAAATCGACTTCGCTCGATGATGATCGTTGTTAATCAGATATATTTGCCCTTCGATCCATCCGATAATTGGAATGTCGCCCAGATGTTTCTTGGCTTTTTTTATGTTAATTTCAGCGGAGTCCGTATCTTTCAGCAGGATTCCTGAAAGCGCCAGTTGCAGACTATTGATTCCTTTTTCATAGTCCACTTTGCCACCAAATAAATCACGAATTTTTCTGATTACGGAGCCAATGGCGCTGCATGCACAAATGAGAACTTCACACGCCAATACAGCGATCATAATATGAAAACTAATGCTTTCTCCGAGGACATTAACGGATACATTTCCCCCAAAATATAACGAAACAATCAAGGGAAGCAAAAACAACAGTACTTTAAACAACAAAAACAAATTTTTCATAGCGTCTCCTATGCACCTAATGTATATATACCATAGTTAAGGTTAACACTCCATCAATGTGGAAACCAGTGTATTGGCGTTTCATACAATTTGCCGTGTTTCTGTTGATGCTTTAGATCATTCGCTTGAGCTATCATAAGACTCAAAGCGCGCTGTAGTACAAAAACATAATAATGACCTTTGTAAAAATAAGATGGACGTCTCACGGCGAAGGGTTCTGCAATTCCAGGCGATACACCGTTTCAAAAGTTCATCTTATTTTCACACAGATCCTGATACATCCTCATTCTCAATAGTGTAGACATGAGCTGAGTTTCGAACAAGTCCTTGGAATTTCAGCAAATGAGGTCATTGAAATCTCAAGGGGCTCAACAAAATCAACTCATGTCTATACTATCACCAATCGAATTGATATTAGACCTGTTGCGTAGGCCTATTTTTGGTCCTGATAATCAGTGACTCCAAGAGGCTTTTGCAACAGGTCTATTATTATTGATCTAATCGGTAATACAACGCAATAAATCGACGATGATTCTATTTTTGTATCCTGCAAGACATTCTGCTCCCTTAAATTTATTTACATTTGTTAAAAATGAGTAAGTAGCTGTACACATCAGAAGTGGTTTGTGCTGAATTATCAGTGTGTATACCTGTCTAAACATAGGAATCAACTCCTTGTGCGAATCTCTGTTTTCCAAAACCCAAAAAGCCCTATTAAGATGTGTCTGACTCAGATCATACTCTTTTTGTACTAACGACGTCGCCTCACGAATTTGCGATGACATGTGTGATTTAATATCATGTAACTCCATCGCAGACTCAATAGGGGTATGCTCCTTCAAATATGTTTGAATTATCGGAAGATGGCGCGTAAAAAGACCGTCAAATTTATGTACATCGAAGTCGCTACAGGTTGGTTTGCATGTTTGACAGAAGCCGTCTAATAGTTCATCCATAGTAGGCATTGGGTGTGCTTCCAGGTCCGAGCTCGCCGGCGTCAATAAGCTTGTTTTCACAGTTGGACCGGGAGCAGTTTTCTGCGGAGTCCTCGCCGGTGCTGGTTTCGTTCCTGGAATGGCTCTCACTTCTGGTAAGCCCGTCCTTTTAGCAGAACTGGGAATAGGTTTACGTGCATGCATCGCCGGTGCTGGCCTCGTTCCTGGAACGGCGCTCACTTTTGCTAAGCTGGTCCTTCTAGCCGAGCTAGGAGTAGGTTTAAGGGCTTCCATCGCTGGTGCCGGCTTCGGTCCTGAAACGGCGCGCGCTGGCTTCAACAAGCTTGTTTTCACAGTAGAACTAGAAATAGATTTATGTGTATCCGTCATTGGCCCCCGAGAATCCATAGCCAAGACATCAAGTGCAAAAAAAATCGCTCCTAAGAATAATATCGTTTTCATGTTCCCTCCATATTTTAAATTGCCATTGTTACACTATTGATTACAGGAACCAAAACCACAAACACGACATGGAGGCACTATATCACGATGATCTGCAAAAAGCAAGGCCTTTGCTGTGTTTTTATAAAAAATTTTAATATAATTTTATTGCGACGACGATGACTGCCTCATCAAGCGATGGCCAAGGTAACGTTGGATCAAAAGATAGGCGTCTACTGTAAGTGCCAAGCAACTTTTTGATGCAAAAATACCGCAAAAGCAGAGTTTGTAAACGGTCCCTATTGCGGTATTTGCTCAAAAGATGTATAAGTACCGTACTAGTTGGGCTGTTTTTGGTCTAGCTGCTTATGTTGCAGGTAGCAGATGCTGTTCTGCGGAAATAAAATGGGGTACTTTTTATAAACATGAATCTTTATGAGAATATTTTTATAGGTCGTCAGGATCTCTCGCAGCAGCAAATGGAAGCTTTGGGAGTCAGTCTTGGTTTGTTTGTTGGACAGAATGGTGGAGAAGTCGTTCGCAGTGAGTACTGTGGTTTCAGGAATTTGGCTTATCCGATCAAGAAAAACCACAAGGGGCATTACTACATAATTCAGATGAAGGTGTCTTCTGCTACGGTTGCGGAGCTCGACAGAATTATGAAGATAAATGAAGACATTATCCGCCATCTTATTGTAAGAGTTGATACATTTGATGATAAAGAGATTCTTATATCTCAGGCGAAGACGTTTAATGACGACTTTGGTCAGCCTAGAGATAGAGGATATCGCGGTGTTGTCGCAAAAGATAACGTGGCAGATGATATTGACCAAGTCGAAGAAAGCGCGGGGGGATAATTTTAATGAGTGAAGATAGATCATCGTATAAAAATAAAGAAAAAAATGTTGCTTGGAAAAGGACGGCTTTCAAGAAGAAATCGTGTCCTTTTGAAAGCGGTGTCCTGAAAATAGATTATAAGGATCCGAGACCTCTGCAGAAATTTATTTCCGAAAGAGGGAAGATAATGCCTTGTAGAATTTCCATGGTGTCCGCTCGAAAGCAGAGGGCGTTAGCACTAGCAGTAAAGCGTGCTAGATTCCTTGCGCTTTTGCCGTATGTTGCGGAATAGTGGTATCTACGAAAATCATAGAGAGTTATTGATCGCCGCTGCATGTGGATTGTGCAGCGCGTTTCTTTTTGTGCTAGGATTCTTTGGCGGTTTCTTTGCGTCAGTAGTATTGTGCTTTGCTTTTCTGTCCTATGGAAAGCTGGTTGGCATTGTATCTTCCACCATTACGTTTGCTGTCATTGTGTTGCTTAATTCGGGAATCGCTCTAGAGGCGCTTTGTGTTGATATTATTCCAACCGCCGTTGTCGGCTATAGTCTTCTGAGAAACATAAAGACAAATGGAAAAATCTGGTGGTATCCGGAGTCGTTTGTTCTTCGGGATCTGGTGTTGGTTTCGTTGCTGTTGCTTGTGCTGATGTCCATAACAACCTATTCGGAAGTATCTGTACGAAATCGAGTTGATGACGTTGTAAGACTCATAATCGCTGCTAATGCTTCCATTGATCCACAAGGATTAGCTGTGTTACTAAAACTAGGAACAAAATACTTCCTTGGATTGACGGTTTTTGCTAATGTGACCGATGTGATCTCCAGCTTTTTGATCGCACACTCCATTTGTAAGTATCGTAAAAAAAACATCAGACCAAGTTTCGACACTTATAATATATCGATTTCTCCGTTGCTTGCTGTGTTTCCACTTGTGGCGTTAACAGTGTCATTTGCCTGCGAGGGATTGTCGTATCTGTTCAATGGATTGGCCATAGCGTCTCTTGTGGCTCCGCTAATGTCTGGATTATCAATTGTACACTTCTTTGCCAACGGCGGGAAGTATAGCCAGATCATTTTGGTGATGTTCTATTTGATGCTTCTACTGATGTGTCCGTTGGTACTTTTGTCTGTTGTATTGCTGGGAGCTATTGACTCTTTTTATGCGATTCGTCCCCTTTTTAGAACTGAATCGATGTGATTGTGGTGGATTTCATGGTTTGTTCAAAAATGCATGCAACACTGGCGTTTACTAATTCAGATTCTTTGGCATGCAGTTCAACAGATGGCAAAGTCATTAATTCCAGTCCGGCTCGGATCGTCACGCTTATATGTTTTTTTTTGATGTTCCTCACATTTGATTTATTTTCTACGCAATTTGTCAGCTTAAAATCATCCCAGGTGAATTTACGCGTCGGTCCCGGAAAAGAATATCCGGTAAGCTGGATATTCATGTGGGCGAATCTTCCTGTGATGGTGATTACCGAGTTCCAGCAGTGGCGCAAGATTAAATTTCTGGACGGCACCGAAGGGTGGGTGCATCAGAACATGGTTTCTCGAAAAAATATGGTTATTGTTGTGGTTGAATACGCCGTAATGTATAAGTATTCGTCAAAATCACATCCAATAGCTAAAATTGAGAAAAATGTCATTTGTCGTGTTCTAAAAAAGGAAAATCACTGGCTAAAAGTTGAAGCAAATAACATAAAAGGATGGATCGAAGATACCTGCGTCTGGGGCGTCAGCGACAACTAGTACGCAGTCAAGTTTATAATTGTCGGTTGGCTTGTTTTTACTGTTAGCGCTGGATCCTATGGCCTCCCGAGCCTCTGAATGGCAAAAAACACTAAAACCACAGTCATTCAGAGGAACGCGTAGCATGACGCAGGGATCCAGAGAAACAAAATCGCGGTAGACGGGGTACGGCTTTGGCGGCCGTCCCCACCCCGCACGGAACCGTGCTGGCGGATTTCCCGCACACGGCTCTTGATATTAGCTTTGGATTTTGCTCCTATGTGCCAGCTTATCG
>BNWJ01000090.1 GCA_025998735.1 Alphaproteobacteria bacterium
ATTGCTGCTCCGTGTAGTCAAGGCACAGGCTGCGCAATCAGCCAAATTAGCTAACGCCCTAACATCAACTTGAGATTGCAGCCTCTTCATCAAATCTTCTTCTATGACTTTTGCTAAACCTGCAACCTCTCCTGTTTTTAGTCTCATCTAAAACTCCAATTATCTCTAAAAATTATTGGAATTATAGCATATTTTTAACTATTGTAAAAACTCACGGGGTGGTAAGGTCTGACTCAAAATAGAAACATATTTTCAGCACGACATTGTTGACGCTGAGCAGCGGGAGAGGTGGCATGGGGATCCGCATTCTCTCAATCTAGATTGGTTATCAGGATTGTCTTTATCTGTTGATCAATCGTCTATCTAGGACTTGGTATATTTTTCCTCTGGTACCAATCGCAAGTACTTTTACAGTTTTTAGCTTTTCCTCTATTTCGTAAACGATTCTGTAATCGCCCACACGCAGCCTGAACAACCCTTGATACATTTTCCCACTTAATGGCTTAAAATCGTACGGACGCTCTTTCAGGCGACTTTCTATGGCGTTTCTAATTGAACTTAGCAGATGTTTTGGTATTTTTTTAATATCATCCAGGATTTTTTCTTCATAGATTATCTCATAACTCATCAGCTTTTCTCCAGAAATCCTCAGACGATAGATATTTTGAGTTTTCTGAATTTAATCTTTCTAAAGCTATATCACCTAATTTTTTATCTTCCCAATCTTCTAATGCATTTTGTGCCAATTCCAAGATAGCCCTAGATAAACTGATTTTTTTATGCACGGCGTATGACTTGAACTCTTGGTAATCAAAATCTTTAGAAAAATTGATGATTGCTCTTTTCATTTGCGTAATCCCCACATCGACAAGGCAGTGTATCATATAAAATTGAAGATTTCAACTTTATACACAATCAAAAGGAAATGTTCTTAACACCCCAGGAGTTCTGCGATGCTCTGATTTTTGAGTTGATCTATAGAAAAAATGCGCCGCAAGTCTCTCTCCACCAGGTACCATAATATCAGAAAATGATAAAATTTCCGTTAATGGTTGAAAATTTTTGTGATTTTGGCGATTTTTAACGTTTTTGTGGGAAAATGGCATCTGGTGGAAGAGGTCCTGCGTGCATCGGGAAATCCCAAAACTCGAAAATTTCAGGGTTTCTACAAACTGCTGGGGTGGCAAGGGAAATGTTGGATTTCCTTTCTTCTGGATTTGATATTACGACACTACGCTTGTAAAGTGGGGACGAAAACGATGCAATTCTAAAGCGGCTTTGTTGTAAAGGGTTATCAGGATTGTCTTTATTGGTTTTCCACGTTTTTTCCATCAGTCGGAACGCTATCTCTATATAACATCTCCGGACAAAGATCGATGTCATCGTTTCAAACTACTGTTCCATATTCTGCATGAGCCTTGTTAAACAAAGACGGATTTTTAAGAGAAGAAAACACTTCATCGTCTAAAATTTGGAGTCCATAATCTGATTCCCATCTCACTTACTCTCTGTTCGCACGTGTCGTTTGTCCACATTATTGGGTAACAATTCCTTAGATCTTTCCCTCGAGAATCTGATGGGAAGAGCCTTCCAATTCTTTTTCGTGGATTGATTCAAACCAACCACCAAGTATCCTAGACAGAAACTTCTCAGTTATCGCCAAATATGATATGGAATTCGGTTCGCGCTGGAAGCCGTGTCCCTCGTCTGGATATAGAACATACACAACATCCAGGCCGTTTTTCTTCATGGCAGCGACCATTTGATCAGACTCAGACGTATTCACTCGAGGATCATGTTCTCCCTGAAATATAATAAGTGGTTTCTTGATGTTTTTTATTTTGGTAATTGGAGAATTGGCCAGCAGCTCCGCTCGCCCTGCTTCTGTGCGAGGATCACCGGCACATCTATACCAACCCACCATATAAGGAATCCAGTAGGGAGGAACTTTTTTGAACATCGTTATCCAATTTGATGGACCAACCACATCGACTCCGCAGCAAAATACGTCTGGAGTATAGGCTAGTCCCGCTAACGTCGAATATCCGCCGAAACTTCCTCCCATGATTGCAATTTGTTTTCTGTCTGCGATTTTGTTTGCTATCGCCCAATTGACGCCATCTATTATATCATTGCGAACCTTATCGAGATTATGGTCGATGGCATTGGTAAAAGCTTTACCAAATCCAGTGGATCCTCTGTAATTTACCTGCAAAACAGAATACCCACGATTGGCCAATAACTGCGCCGTCTTATCAAAACCAAAACTATCGCGCATCCACGGGCCACCATGAACATACACAATTATTTTTGATGGACAGCCTTCTTTAAAATCAAACGCTTTCGTGAGATAGCAAACCAAATCAAGTCCATCCCGTGATTTTACAACAACCGGAGTCATCTCCTGCAGCTGGTATTTGTCCAGCTCCGGTTGGGAGGCGAATAAATATTTCAGCGACAATGGGCGATTGTTTTTCTCGTCCCTTCTGTATAGATAGTATTTTGTCGACATGGTTGGACTGGAAAATGCTACCATCCAGATATTATTCGGATCATTTTTCTCCAATATTTTTATGGTTGCGCCTTCGGATTTTGATTTTAAATACTCCATGTCCTTTGCAACAGACGGATCCAGAACAAAAATCTCAGGCTTTAGATAATTGACGATGACTGCTCTCGGAGCATGAGTATTTGGGTCAGTGTCAACAGAACTTATGTCAGCCAAATCGCCAGCATAAAGCACTTTGGATGTCTTATTTTCTAAAACGTAGGCTACAAGTGCGTTTTTATCTCTTCCGGCTGAATCTAGCCCATAAAGAATCTTGCAATCTGAACTGAAAAATAACGGATTACTGCTTTTGGTATCTTCATATGGCACTTTTT
This sequence comes from Alphaproteobacteria bacterium, assembly GCA_025998735.1. Lineage (GTDB taxonomy): Bacteria > Pseudomonadota > Alphaproteobacteria > UBA3830 > UBA3830 > BNWE01. The sequence goes on from BNWJ01000090.1 coordinate 2,884, forward strand.
TGAATGATTCGAACTTACCATTGCGCAACTCATATAGCTCATGACTTCCATCCTGTAGAATCTTAGTGGCGATTCTCAGTTTCAAATCCGAATCGAAGATAAAATTAACATACACTCTATTCTTAAAAACCAGATCGATTTTTCCGGTGATAATGTTAACACGATAGGCATCAAACCATTGCGGATTCTCTTTATTGCAGGAAATTATAACGTCGTGTGGATATTTCTTGCTTATTTTCTTCGGAGATGATTTTGCTCCCTTGAAAGGAGTCAGATTTTTTGATTTTCCAGTAACAACGTCGAGACAATAAATTTGATAATTCTCATCTCCATTTTCATCCTGTGGCACTAGGATATGATTCCCGGTGAACATCCATACCAACCCAATCTCGTTTAGACCACGAGAAGGTCTTACGGAAAACTTATTCAACAATTTGCCGGATAAATCCGCAACGCGAACTTCAAGCTGATCACCTTTCCGAGCCGCATAGGCAATTTTATCTCCCGAATGATTCAGGGAAACGCAAAAACGATCCGGTTTCGCAAGCAAAACCTTCCGCGGAATTAAGGTATTTGCAGAATTCTTTTTTGCAGTGGAATCGGATTTCGCTTTATTAGACACGTGTGCATCACATGCGACAGCAAAGGACAATAGACTAATACATATTATTTTTTTAAACATTTTAAATACACCTACACAATCCAAGCAGTTCTAACATACCTTGTAAGCAGAATCTAGTACACGCAGAAGAGCTACCAAAATCCAGAAAAAAATCCATATGGTGAAGCTGCAAAATAGTAAACGCCTATGGAGCAATCACTTGCCACCTTTTTGAGCATTTTGGACACCTCGTATTTGCAATTCTTGGCGAGGTCGAGAATCCAGGAAATCCTTGGAACACTGGATTCTCGCCACGATGCGCTTGCAGAAATGGCGAATGTAGTGCGCGACTCCATGGAAACTTCACCATAACACTATGTTTTTTATTGGTTCATTGTATTAAAGAAATCGTCGTTACATTTTGATGTTTTCATTTTATTCAGGAGGAATTCCATGCCGTCGGATGTTCCCATTGGCATGAGCACGCGTCGTAGCACCCACATTTTGGACAGGATGTTCCTATCCACCAGTAATTCTTCCTTTCTAGTTCCGGATTTTGTTATGTCGATGGCCGGGAAAGTCCTTTTATCTGCTAGCTTTCTATCCAACACGATTTCTGCGTTGCCGGTTCCCTTGAATTCTTCGAAAATGACTTCGTCCATGCGGGATCCAGTTTCCACTAGAGCCGTTCCGATAATTGTGAGTGATCCGCCTTCTTCTATATTTCTTGCGGCTCCGAATATTCTCTTGGGACGTTGGAGCGCGTTTGCATCCACACCTCCGGTAAGTACTTTTCCGGAAGATGGACACACTGTATTGTAGGCGCGTGCCAATCTTGTGATGGAATCCAGCAGGATAACGACATCTTTTTTGTGTTCGACCAATCTTTTGGCTTTTTCTATGACCATTTCGGCCACTTGCACGTGTCTTGTGGGAACTTCGTCGAATGTGGAGCTAACGACTTCCCCATGTACGGACCTGCGCATGTCCGTGACTTCTTCCGGACGTTCATCAATGAGAAGAACAATGAGATATGCCTCCGGAGAATTGGCGGTTATGGCTCGGGCTATGTTCTGCAACATGACGGTTTTTCCGGTTCTCGGCGGAGCAACAATCAAGGCCCTCTGTCCTCTGCCTAACGGAGAAATTATTTCGATAACTCGAGTGGTCAGATCTTTTTCGATCGGATTGTCGAACTCCAACGTCAGTTTAGAATTCGGATACAATGGCGTAAGGTCATCGAAATTTATGCGATGTTTTGCGACCTCAGTTGAATCACCGTTTACACTATTTATCTTGGAGATGGCGAAATAGCGTTCCCCTTCCTTCGGCGATCTAATGATTCCCTCCAGAGTATCCCCCGTCTTCAAACTGTATTTGCGAATTTGGGACGGAGAAACGTAGATATCGTCGGATCCGGCCATGTAATTAGCTTCCGGAGATCTCAGAAAACCGAATCCGTCCTGCAGAACCTCCAACACACCCTCACCGATGATCTCGATGTCATTTTCCGCAAGTTTTTTGAGTATTGCGAACATCATATCTTGCCGCTTGAGTGTGGCGGCATTTTCTATTTCTAAACTCTCAGCGAATGCTAGTAACTCAGCAGGCATCTTCGTTTTTATATCTTTTAAACGCATATCATCTCTTTAAAAATTTTTCGGATAAAACACTAATCGACATACACCGCTACACTTAATTAAGCACACAAACAATTACAACAACAGACGTATTTTATTATCAAGATGGTGCCCAGGGCCGGAATCGAACCAGCGACACGAGGATTTTCAGTCCTCTGCTCTACCGACTGAGCTACCTGGGCCAATGTAAGTCTCAGGTATAATATAGATAAATTAATCTCCGTGTCCAGTATTTTTTTTCAAAAATCACAATATTATCCAGTGTTATTCTGCTGGCGCGAATGTGTATGGAGTTACAATTCGAGAACTATACACGATTTAACTGAGAATGTGGATTGGGCGAACAGAGAGAAAATGAGAGGAGTGAATCAGATCATAGACTCCAAATGAAAGAAGAGATTCTGAAGTTTGAAGCTTTTGGAATACAATCGGAGATAGACCGGCCAGGCAGAGTCTAACCAACAGCCTGTAGTTAGCCTTGGGTACGAAGCGGTGACGCCAGTACTAAGCGTAGGCAAACGAGTGTTAGAGCCGCAAGGTAAACTGAAGCAGGAA
>BNWJ01000091.1 GCA_025998735.1 Alphaproteobacteria bacterium
AAAGATCATTTTTGACAAAAGGGTTGGCAACCATCTTCTCGATGATCGTCTCATCTACTTTCTTTCACGAGTTGTGGGCTCATGTGCCATGGATCACGTGAAAAATGTGCAAGACGGGTGGTAAGCTAGCAATGCTATTTCTTCTGAGGTTAATGTTACTCGATATAATTTCTTCATTGGTGCTACCTCTTGTCTTAAAACAAAAGTATAGCATCTCATCATCCAGAATTACAAATAGGACTCTGTAATAGCAAGACTGTATACAAAATTTTGTGAGAAATAACGACAGTTAGTGTTTTATGCATGCTGCATTGGCGTGAGTAAACGTGGCTCGCGTTACGCCGATAGTAGAAAATCTTAAATCCGTCATAGAATTAATATAAAAGAAACTTTTTGGTTATTTAATATCTATACACTACTAAGGTTGTGAAATGCGCATAGATATAATTGTTCCAACTTTCGACGCTTCATCCTACGAGGTGACATTAACGGTGTGGTATAAAAAAGTTGGAGAAAAAATATCGAAAAACGAAATTATCGCAGATGCAGAGACATCGATGATTGCATGCGGCATTACCTCAAGTTATGATTGTATATTGGCTAAAATCATTGCGAAAGAAGGAGCCGTTATTCCACAAGGATCCAGAATAGCCATAATAGAAACCGACGTTAACGCGGATATGAGCAGAATTGTTGAGGAAATAGAAGCCGAAGAACTGCTGCGCAAGTCAAATGATATTGCAAAAGAGATACTTGAGGATCAGCGCAGAGTAGCCGCTTCAAATGCAAAATCAAAGGAAGAACAGGAGTATAAACAGGAGTTAGCACACGAGAATTCACGCAAATCCAAAGCGCTCCGTAATTCGACGACGGAAGGTGTTGGAGAAGAGTATCATGAAGATGAACCTTCCGGCGAATATTTGCTTTCGGTAAATGGAGCTGGCGAGAGTCTTGTTGGTAAAGCAGCGCCTGTATCGCTGTTTAGTCCATTTGCCGATTCAATAATTGAAGAGCTGCAGGAAACGGAGGAGATAAGAGATACTGTCTTGGAGGCATTACATGAGGATACCGAAGAGAGAGTAAAGAACATAATCGAAACGACAAGGAATAAAGCAAAAGATGAAGCAAAGACATTAAGAGAAAAAATCCTGGAAGAAGCCAAAAAAGTAGCATTGCAGCAGGCGGAGGAGCTGAAGTTAAAAATACTACTGGAATATGAAGAAAAAGCTACCAAAGACGCCAGTGAAGCTCGTGATAAAATCGTGCGCGGATCTGTACTGGAGGCAGAAAATACAAGAAACTCAATAATTAATGATATTAAGGAAAGAGCGAAAAAAGAAGCGGAAGCAATTAAGGCGGAGCTTATCAAAAATGCCGAAGAAGAGGCTGAAGATAAGGCGAAGGAGATTCGTAAGGAAGTAATAGCAAAGGCGAAGCAAAAAGCGAGAGAAGAAGCGGAAAATGTTGCCAAAGAAATCGTTGAAGAAGCCATTCATGAAGCAAAAAGTGAAGCAAAAGCCATAAAGAAAGAAATACTTCATTCTGCTCAGAAATTTGCTGCAAAAGAGACAGAAAGCATAATGAAGGAATTCAAAAAAACTTCACAAAAGATATTAGAGGAGGAAGATGAAATAATAGAGACAGAAAAGAGAATTGCAGAAGCTAAATTTATCGGAGAAAATATTGTACAATCCGCCAATGTTGAAGCAGAAACATTGAGGCAGCGTGTGTTGGATTCGGCCAATGTCGAAGCTGAAACATTGAGGCAGCGCATATTGGATATGAGCAATAGCGAAGCGGAAATCTTGAGACAGCGTACATTAGAGTCCGCTAATACTGAAGCAGATATATTGAGGCAACGCATATTGGATATAAGCAATAGCGAAGCGGAAATCTTGAGACAGCGTACATTAGAGTCTGCCTATGCTGAAGCAGATATATTGAAAAACGAGATTTTATCTTTCACAAAGCGAGAACTATCCTCAGTTTTGAACAATATCAAAGCGGAGGCCAATCTTGAAATTAAGAATACGATTGCTGAAGTTGTCAGTACCGTAAAAACAGAAGCCAGTGAAAAACTCAAAAATACATGCAAGGTGGCGATTGAAAAAATAGACGAAGAAATAGCAAAAGAAACTACTTTTAAGAAGAATTTCATTGAGGAAAGAATAGAAAATCTAGAGTCAACTAGAGAAATTGTTCGCAAGTTGCTGAATACTCCTCTTGAAGATTTTGCTCCCGAAATGATTGCCGAGACCTGGAAGAAACCTACGTTTTTTTCATCTCCCGGCGATGAAACGGTCCCCATCGATTTTCTGAAGCAGCGCATAAACGAGAAACTTCGCTCTTCTATGGATTCTTCGGTAATTTCTACCGTATCAAACGAGGTTGATATGAGCGCTGTCCTAATCATAGAGAAAACATTCGGAAAGGAATTTGCGAAAAAATACAACACGCGTCTTGGATTTACGCCGTTCTTCATATTGGCTAGTATTTCGGCTCTGAAAGAATACAAGATGTTTAACGCTCATATTCACAAAGATGATCTCATATATAAAAACAGCTTTGACATATCCGTCATAACTTGCGGAAACGATGGCATTGCCGCTCCAGTAATTAGAAATGCCGACGCACTTTCCATTGCAGATATAGAAAAGAGCATGATTGCCCTATCAAGGCGAGCGGTTGAGGGAACTTTGTCGCTGGAAGAGGTCTCCGGAGGAACATTTACGGTTGTAAATGCCGGAGTGTATGGATCCCTAATGGGAACGGATCTATTGACTCCTCCACAGGTTGCAACATTGAGCGTGCACCGCATGCATGATCGGCCGATTGCCGTTGATACAGGTGTGGAAGTAAGGCCTATGTTGTACATTTCATTATCCTACGATCACCGAGTCGCGGATACTAAAATCGCCTCTGAGTTCTTGATAAGCATAAGGAAATATGTTGAAAATCCAGGCTGGACACTGCTTGGATTGTGAGTGTCCACGGTCGTTTCTGAATGGGCGATGAGGCTGATTACTACATCCCCACGATGGCGTCTGAGTATTCTCGGGCGTCAAATGGTTTTAAGTCATCGATTGTTTCGCCGATTCCAATGGCAAAAATCGGCGTATTATATTTTCTCACCAGCGATAATAGGGCGCCACCTTTTGCTGTTCCGTCCAGTTTGGTGACAATCAATCCGTCAACGCCTATTTTCTTGAGAAAGACATCCACCTGAGCATGAGCTGCCTGTCCGGTAAGTCCATCTATGATCAGAATCGTCTTGTGGGGAGCTGTGATGTCTACTTTCTTGATGACTCTTTTTATTTTTTCCAATTCCGCCAGGAGATCCTCACGGTTTTGCATTCGGCCTGCCGTATCGACTATTACGATGTCGTTTCCATCGCGTTTGGCCTGCTCAATGGACGAAAAAACCAGGCCGGCGGCATCGGCATTTTCTTTTCCGGCACAGATATTAGCGCCGATTTTTTCCGCCCAGTATTTCAGCTGCTCGACGGCGGCGGCTCGGAAGGTATCTGCTGCCACGACCAGAGGCATATGTCCGGATTTCTTGAAAATATTGGCGATTTTGGCGACGGAGGTTGTCTTGCCGTTTCCGTTTACGCCAATCACAAGTATTACATATGGATCATGTCCGCCACAATTTTCGAAAAAATCAAATTCGTATGGTTTTATCAGATTAAAAATCTCGTTCGACAAAAACTTTTTTACATCGGTGTCGGTGGCGTCTTTGGGAAATTTTTTATCTGCGATTTTCGTTGCAAGCTCTGTGGAAACTTCGACACCGGCGTCCGCCATTATGAGAGCATCCTCTATTTCCTGCGCCAGATTTTCGTCGATTTTTCTTCCAGTGATCGATATAGATATCTTTTCAGAAGTCTTTTTTAAAGCCGATTTTATTTTCGAAAAGATACCCATCTAACCCTCGTTAATTTCAATTGGATATCCAATTATATGTTTTTTTTCGCAATCTTCACAATGAAATAAATATTCGCTGCCGGCAACGAGCTTCTTTCGAGACTTAACCTGCAAAAACGAATTTGTTTTCGCTGCGTACTCACTTTCGGCGAGAATCACCACGTTCTTCCCTATGAATTCCTGCATTTTTTTAGTTAGTAAACCCTGGGATAATTTTCGCAATTCCGCTGCTCTGGCCAAACGGATTTTCTTCTCTACCATTGGCATACCGCAAGCGGGTGTACCAGGACGTGGAGAATATGGAAAAGAATGCAGAAGAGATATGTGCGCTTTCTCCATTAGTAGCTTGGTATTCTCGAACATTTCGTCAGTTTCTGTTGGAAATCCAACCATCATGTCCGCTCCCAAAACGACTTCCGGACGCCGAGATAATATTTTTTCGTTGATTTCCACGACTTGCGCTGCCGAATGCCGTCGTAACATGCGTTTCAAAATCATATCGTCTCCGGCTTGAATGCTCTCGTGAATATGCGGCAGTAGGCGCTCCTCGCCGGAAATGACATTGATGAGTTCGTCGTCGATGTCAGCGGGATCCAGAGACGATAGCCCAAGACGTCGAAGATCCGGAACATTCTTCAACATGTATCTTATCAACGAAGATAAAGTATCGCCCGTTCCTGAACTTCTTCCGTAGGACGAAACATTAACGCCGGTCAGAACTATTTCCTTATATCCCCTTTGTAGTAATTTTTTTGTTTGCGACACAATGTCATCCTTGGGAAAGCTGACGCTGGGACCGCGGGTAAATCTAACAACGCAATATGTGCATTTCTGATCGCAGCCGTTTTGAACCTGCAAAAATCCACGCACTCTCCCCTTATACGTCGCCAACGCCAGCGTGACGGTGGACCCGTTTTCTGTTTCGGTATTTGCAGCATATGTGCTTACTCCTATTGATTTAGTTTCAGTCAGCGTGACGCTGGACCCATTTACTGCTTTACTACTAGCTGATGGGTATGCGAGTTGTGCTTGCAATGTTGATTCAGTTTCAACCACTGAAGTAGTAATCTGGTCCAGCTTCAAGCAGGCGTATTCGTCTTTCGATAGTTTCATTTTATTGGAAATGATTCCGACAATTCCGTCCATTTTTATGTAGGAATCAGGATTTAATTCCGATGCGCATCCGGTCAGAATTATTTTTATGTCGTTATTTTCATTGTAAAGTTTTCTTATGGTCTGGCGAAGTTTCCGTTCTGCCTCAGCCGTAACAGCGCAGGTGTTTATAATTGTGATATCTTCCAAACCAAGTTCTTTGGCAAAATCATATATAATTTCAGATTCACAGGCATTTAATCTGCATCCAAAAGTTATTATTTTATTTTCCATTTCATTATGAGAAAAATCCGTCATTTAAAATTACTCCCAGCAATACATTAGTAACATTATACATTATTATTAATGCAAATTGCCAAAGAAATTTATAAAGTTGAATAAAGTTCTCCGGAATACTGGCGGCGTTTCTGTACGATGGATAATGATGGCCGCCACAAGCTTAAAAATAAAACAAGCTTCCCATCTATCGTTTCCCGTTTTTAACCCCTAACTCCGCATAAAATTACCCCCTAAATAAGAAAAAACATAAAAAAATAAAAATATATCTTGAAGTTAGGTTTTTGCTATGGTATTATTTATGCAACCTAATTAGGTAGGCTATTATTTTATGA
>BNWJ01000092.1 GCA_025998735.1 Alphaproteobacteria bacterium
ACCTCTTTTAACGCATCTATAATTTTCATCTCTACTCCCAATATTAAAACTTAATTAATATTCGGAGATTTTATCTCAAAAATCACCCCATATTTCTAGGAAAAAGCCATGCTAATACATAACTCCGCTTGATATTAGTATGCTTACACTGCTTGCATATGAGATCAGTTGTTCCACAAGACACTCCAGAGAGCAACGAACGTTATGGCGGCCGTCTCACTTCGGAGAATATTTCTGCCTATCGTTACTTTTTTAACAAAATCGTAGTTGTCCATCATTTTCATTTCTTCTGTTGAAAAACCACCTTCAGGTCCTATCAGAAATGCGACGTTTTTATCAATGGCGTCTTTTATTGGCATACCAGACATGGTTTCATCTCCGACCAGCAGCGTGACGGTCCGAGCCGGACTAGCGAGGAAAGCACTCAGCTCAACGGGATCGTGTATTTTGGGTGCTGTCATGCGACGAGATTGCTCAGCGGCACCAATGACGATACTTCTGGCTTTCTCTGTATTGAACTTTTTATGCTGTGTGTATTGGGAGATTATCGGAATTATTTCGGAGACTCCCAATTCAGTGGTTTTCTCCAGTAGTAGTGACATTTTTGCAGGATTTATCAGTGAAATCGCAAGCATTGGGCCCTTTTCTTCAATTTGTTCCCGGAGAATGTTTATACATCTGACGCGTCGCTTTTTTACATCGATGATTTCGCAATTCCATTCTCCGGAATATCCATTGAAGAGAATAATCTGGTCCTTTTTTTCGAGCCTTAGGACATTGGAAGCGTGATGCATCTGATGATCCGCAAGCGTCACTTCTGCTTCTTCGTGCAACTGATGTTCTACGAAAAATCTCGCTATGTGCCTCATGGTTACCTTGAAACGTAAGCGTTGATACCGTTGCTTTTCATCGAGCGAATGACTTTATTTGCTTCGGAGTTGTTTTTGAACGGACCAACCATAACTCGGTAGCGAATTCCCTTTTTCCGTCCGAGATCAACCTTGACAATTTTCTTATGAATGCCACGAATAATTTTATTTTTTAGAAGCAGTCTTTTGTATTCAACCTCCGCTCCGGATTTTGTCTCCAAAGACGCGATTTGCACCATGACATGCCCACCCGTCTTAGGCGAAGACAATGCTTCATCTTCTGAATCTTCCGATGACTTATTCATCAAGTCTTTTAATCTAGATTTTTTGTTCTTACGACTTGATTTTCCGCTATCTGCATTTAATCTTTTTATGGGAGGATCGTATTCTTCATCATCTTCTGAATCATTCTCTCTTGCCCTAGAAGATAATGTTCTTTTAGCAGATTCGGCACTGTTGCTTTTTGCTTTTGAAGGATTTTCTTCCTCGACTATTACCAATCCGTTTGACTCAATGCGATGTTTTTTGGAATCTCCAACATTTTTAGAATTTTTTTTCGATCTGTCGCCATTTGCTACAGCTACTGCCTTTGTTATGGAAACAGACGGAGATTTTTTCTTTGTTCCACTTTTTACATAGTTGATTTTATATTCTTTCTCCGGAGCCAAATCGTCAAACGCCTGTATTATATTCTTTTTTTCCTCGTCCGACAGTGGCGCATCCATGTCCATTCCATTTATGGACACTTCTTCTTCCGGTGGAGGAACAGTCTTAACTGCAACTGCTGCAGTTTTCTCGCCTGATATGTTATCGTAGACTACCTTGTCCTGATGACCAACGCCCTCTTCCATTTTCGGCTTGATCTTTATGGGAGTTGTATTTGCTCTTATGACCGGCAATTCGTCTATGTCAACTGGTTTTGAATTAGAATACATGATATAAGCCACAACGCAGAAAGCGGTAACTGACGCTCCCCCCCCCATAACGAGAAATTTCATGTCATTTCGCTGAAAAGGCCAACGTTTTTCGGCATTCTCCTCCGGCGATTGTTGCGCAGGATTCATTGTGTAATCATCGTAATCATCAAGGTCGTCTTCTTCATCCAGGAAAGGACACATTAGCGCAATTCCTCAATTGGTGTCACTCCAATTATTCCAAAAGCAGACTCTATTACGTTTTGCATTAGCATAACCAACACCATTTTCGCTGAAGTTCTCTGAAAATCCTCAGCCAAAACAAATCTTAACATAGCATTATCTTTTCCCTGATTCCACAAAAAATGAAATTTTGAGGCCAAGTCAGATAAATAGAATGCGATTCGATGAGGTTCTTTGTTTTGGGCGGCCATGACAACTTGACGAGGCCAATCGGCCAAAGTTTTTAGCAACTGAAGATCCGCATCAGAATCCAGCAAACTGAGATCTACATCAGCGACATTCGGAACGGGTTTGTGAAATGTCTGGGCAAACTGTTTTAGCACCGAATGCGTTCTGGCATAGGCGTATTGGACGTAGAACACCGGATTGTCCCGACTCTGCTCAACGACTTTCTTAAAATCGAAATCCAGAGGAGCGTCGTCGCGTCTCGTAAGCATGATAAACCTGATGGCATCTTTGCCAACGTTATCCAGGACATCCCGAACTGTCACAAACGTTCCCGCTCGCTTTGACATCTTCACTTCCTGACCGTTTTGCATAAAACGTACCAACTGAACGATTTTTACCTGTAATTTCTTCTGGTTATCGGACAGAGCAGAAACCGCAGACTGCATGCGTTTTACGTATCCACCATGATCTGCTCCCCAGAAGTTAATCATCTCATCAAATCCTCGAGTGATTTTATCCAGGTGATAGGCTATGTCGGACGCGAAATATGTCCAGGATCCGTCGGATTTTTGCAGAGGGCGATCGATATCATCCCCAAAAAGAGTCGATCTAAATAGAAGCTGCTCTCTTTCTTCCCAATCATCCAGCTCTTTTCCTTTGGGAACATCGAGAACTCCCGAATAAATCAACCCCTTGGATCGGAGAAAATCGATGGCATTTTCGACAGCACCGGCTTTAATGTGCTTTAATTCGGACGAAAAGACATCGTGACGTATGCCGAGTCCAGCGAGATCTTCTCTGATGCAATCCATCATGTCGGCAATGGCGAATTCCTTAAAAAACGGCATCCATTCGCTTTCGTCTTTATCAACGAAGGAATCTCCGTGCTTTTCCTTTAGTTTTTGCGCAGTATCAACCAGATATTCTCCCGGATACGCCCAGCTCGGAAGCTCCCCATCTGCCTTCTGAAATAATTCCAGATATCTATAGCGAAGTGAGCCTGCCAAAATTTCGATTTGTTTTCCGGCGTCATTTATATAGTACTCTTTCGTAACATCGTATCCAACAAAAGACAGCAGATTGGCAAGAACATCGCCGGATACAGCTCCTCTCGCATGTCCAGCATGCAATGGGCCGGTTGGATTTGCTGACACATATTCGATATTTACTCGCTGTCCGCATCCGATATTTGTTTTGCCGAAATCCCTCTGCAGCATGTATTTGCAATGCTCGGTTATGATGCGATTTGGTATCCGCCAATTGATAAAACCCGGAGCTTTTACGGAAACATCAGCAAAATCCTCTGATGATTTCAGCTGCTCGCAGAGCTCGTTTGCTATTACAACTGGCGCTTTGCCGACTTTTTTCGCCAAAACCATGGCAATGTTCGTCGAAAAATCTCCGAAAGATTCGTCTTTTGGAGGATCAACCGAGACAAGATCTTCATATTCTTTCGCGACAAACTGCTTGATTATATTTTTATAGTGAACAAAAAGGGCGCATTTCATATTAACTTCCTAGAATATCCAATAATTCGATAGACGATGCTATCATTAAGATGTTTATTTTACAATCCGTTTGCGAATCTGATGTGGTGTTATAGCACACAACTTGTCCCATCAAGGATTATACACATAAGATTTCCATATAAGAGAGGAGTGGATGCTCCCGATCGACCGCCCATTCAAAAATGAAATGCGTCAATTTTCTAAAGAAAAATGCCGCGTGAAAAAGCGGGGGATTTTCATTAAATGCTAGGAACATGCCAAGAAAAATTTATGAAGGATTAGGCGCATCAAAATTGATATTTAGAAATAAACTTTTTGTTCATTTTTTTACTTCATACTCAAATTATGTATCGTTTTTAGAGTCCATTTATAAAAAGGAGTTCGTTATGAAAAAAGCACCGATATTGTTCTATTTGTTCCTGATGGTTTTTAGCATGTGTGATTCACCAGCCACTCAATCGAGTTCTTCGTTAGCAAAGGCCAAGAATAGACAGTCAGCCATAAATCTGATGCGGTTAAGGGCTTCTGAGAGTCCAGCCCGAAGTACAGTGTCTACGTTCATCCCACAAGAACAAGAAAAGCATATTACGAAAGCACTTAGTAAGCTAAAAAAGAAGTTTGGCAGCTATCAGGATGAAAAGTATGGCGGAGCGGAAGTGATTGACATATCGTATCCTAGGATCCGAGCGTACATTATCACGGAGATGACAAAACGTAATCTTCAACAAAAGGTTGATGCTCTTAGTGACGAAGACATAAAGGCTTTGGCTGAAAAAGAATCTTATTCTGCAGACGATTTGCCTAGTCTTTTGAAATTTGGTGATATGTTATTAGAGGAAGTCGGAAGTAAAAAATACAATAAGGATCATTTAGAACAGTTTTTTAAAATCTGTTTTGGAGTTAAAAAATTTTTCAAAATTTATGCTCCATGGACGGATCAGGCTGGATGGAAACAATGGATGGCTACTAAGTTGGTTTTTAAAGATCTGACAAAAAATTATACCGGTTTGCAAAGGGTTCTTTCGATTATACTTTACAAACTAACGTTAAGTGAACAAGATTTTCGTGAATTGGGATTAATGAACTATCGCGATGATACAGTAGATGCAATTGATCGACGAATAAGCATATGCCCCGACAACCCTCGAGGTCTTTATGAAAATCTCGAAGTTCATGTGCCACCTTACCAGGTTGGCGACCTGAAACGCGCGGCCTCGACATTTTTGCATGAATTGACGCATTATTGGCAAGCATTATTGGGCATTAACGATCTTCTTTCACGCAATGAATGGGCAGGTAAACTAGTTATTAAAAGTATGATAACAGAGCCTGAGATGGCATATCTAGAATCGTACTTTCCAATGCTTCAGCCAGATGTATTTGCAAAAGCGGTAGATTTCATAGCAAGCAAGCTGCCAAAAGAGCTAGATTCTGATGTTCGGCCGGATGCGTTTGATCCACACATTGATGACCTGATAGATGATTCAAAAGCTATAGATTTCGATGGTTTTGTAGGACCGAATATGAAGCGAAAAGAGGTTGCAAAGGCAATCTATGTGACATGTGTAAATTCATATTATGAAAATCTTTCTAAAAAGAAGCAACATATGTGGTGTAATCCGCTCGAGATGTTAACTATGTTTGGAATATTGCCTTTTAGGTTTCAGGATAAGAACAATGATAAAGGCAAGGTTATTTTGCTGATTGATAGACAAAATGAAAACATATTTCGTTTTCGTCAGGGAGCAGATCTTGCATATGTTTACGGCGGTGGAAGCCAATATGCAAGTTTGATTAGTGACGATATCATGATATTCCATAAGGTGCCCAAGGAAGAGGATACAGCGCCAGCAGTAACAGAAACGGCCGTGGCAGAAATGACATGGGAGGAGAAAGAGGAG
>BNWJ01000093.1 GCA_025998735.1 Alphaproteobacteria bacterium
CTGTTTCTACATTTTGACTATCAACATCCGAATATTCACCAAAACACAATCTTGTTAGGGCCTTTTGGTTTGCGCAAATCGTGATACTCCCGATTATTGTTTCATAGCCAAAATAATTCATTAGCGGTTTATTTTGCCTCCAATTGAGATTCGCAAAATTCCCAATTTATGCATTCTCTGATGATTTTATTGACATACGAAGCGCGATCGTTACGGTAATCAATGTAGTAAGCGTGCTCCCATAAATCAATGACGCAAATTGCCGTTCGGGCTGCTCCAAGTACTGTTTCTGCGTTTTGAGTATTAACAAAAGACAGCTTTTCATTTTCCAGAACGAGCCAGCACCAACCGCTGCCAAACATCGTATTTGCAAATGATATGTACTGATTCAAAAATTCATCAAATGAATTAAATTGATCATCTATCAGGATTTTCAACTTTCCCGTCGGCTCATGTTTAGATATTTTTAGACACTTCCAATAGAAATCATGATTAAATAACTGAGCCGCATTATTGAAGATTTTTTGATCGACTCCTCTGGATTGACAAATAATCTCCACCAGGTCTTTGTCTTCAAATTTCGAATTTTCCACGAGAGTGTTAAGTGTTTTCGCATAACCGCAGTGATGTCTCCCGTAGTGATAATCAATCGTCTCCGTGCTCAAAACTGAAACAAGATCTGTATTTTTATGTGCAATCTGTGCTTGAAAATTGTTCATGGTAACTCCAATGTAAAGCCATAGTCCTAGTATATGCCATAACCAAAAAATTAACAACGATGTAGTTTTTGCAAGAGTTGCGTTTGCTGCTTCGCTTCCTTAGAAAAATACATGAATAGCTCCGATGTGGTAAGCAAGTAAGGTATTTACGATCGCGAGTTATGCATGTATTATACTGGACGATGGTAATTGTTTATTTGGGGAGAAGACGCCAGATTGGTTGGCTTGTCTGATTCGTTGTGTGATGGGGATTTATAGGTGATTTATGGAACATGTGAAGGTTATTTTATTGCAAAGAGTGGCGAAGTTGGGGAGTATTGGCGATGTAGTTAATGTAAAGCCAGGGTTCGCCAGGAACTATCTGCTGCCGAAGAAAATTGCTCTGAGAGCCACAAATGAGAATAAGAAGTATTTCGAAGAAAAGAGAGAGCAAATTGAAGCGGTAAATGCTGAAACTAGAGAAGAGGCTCAGAAAATCGCCGAGAAGATAAAGTGCTTCTCCATTACACTAATTCGCCAGGCCAGTGAGAAGGGGCATCTCTATGGATCCGTTACTTGCCGTGATATAGCCGCTGCCATAAAAGGAGCTGGAGTTAGCGTCAATGCCGGTCAGGTAAATCTAGGCGCACCTATAAAGCAGCTTGGTGTATATGAGATGTCGGTGGATCTGCATCCGGAAGTGTCTGTTCCCGTGAAGTTGAGCGTTGCAAAATCAGAAGAAGAGGCTCAGCAGCAGATAGCAGAAGCTGCCTCTGCTACTACAGCTGCCTAGGTCCGAGCCGAACTGGCGTTTTCTGCTTTGCTACCAGCCGATAGGTATACGGATCGTAATTACAACGTTGAAGCTGAAACGACAACAGTAACGAGTCAAGCATCATGCTTGAGGAGGGGGAGAATGAAGCAAGTACTTACTCCTGAAGATATAAATTGCCTTGAGGAGAAGCTCAAAGCGGCGTCTCCTGCTCCGTGGAAGGTTGTAGAGGAAGAGAACGTTGAGACCGCCTGGGTATCGCCTGATATCGATGGCAATCCGATAGCGCTTTTCGACTACAGAAGTGGCGAGCAGAACAAAGCAGACGCTCATTTTGTGGTTCATTCCAGGAACTATATGGACGTACTAATCAGCGAGATAAGAACTCTTCGTCGGAGAATTCTGGAGCTCATACAGTCCAACAACGTCGAAGTGCAGAAGCGTATAGATCTGCAAACGGAGCTCAGTGAGCTGAAAAAACTCATGCGAGACGCAGATGAATCTAAATAAGCTCATATTTGGAAATCCCCTAAAGACAGAAAACATAAATTCAGAGCGATTCAGCAAAACAAAAGCATTGGCAGTGTTTTTCTCGGACGTGTTGTCGTCGGTATCCTATGCAACAGACGAAATTCTGCTTGCCCTCGGCGCAATGTTTGCCTGCTCCTTCTCGATACCCATAGCTGGCGCGATCGTTGGATTAATAATTATTGTATCTGTATCCTATTGGCAGACCATGGAAGCATATCCCAACGGAGGAGGCGCCTTCACTGTCGTTCACGAGAATCTGGGGGAATTTTTCGGACTCATTACGGCATCCGCGCTTCTCATAGACTACACACTGACGGTGGCGGTGAGCTTGTCCGTTGGAGCCAGAGCCATAATTTCGGCATTTCCTTCTTTTGCTGAAAATTCCGTCTCGTTTTGTCTGATATCGCTGCTGATTATTACGCTATCGAATCTGAGGGGAACAAAGGAATCTTCCAGAGTATTGACTGCGCCCACCTATTGCTTTATCGCGCTGGCATTTTTGATGATAGTCTGTGGAGCGTTCAAAGCTGCTCCATACAATCCATTCCCGGAAGATATTCCTCAGGACGCGTCAAATCTAGTGATCATTGTGGTGCTGTTGCGGGCGTTTGCCTACGGATGTTCCGTACTTACGGGAATCGAGTCCATTGCCAGCGGAGTTGCGACTTTTCGAAAACCGCAATATAAAAATGCTCAGGTTACATTGGTTGTGATGTCCTGCATTCTGTCTTTTTTGTTTATTGGCCTCACATTTGTGGCTCACAAATACAATCTGGAGTTTTCGGGGGATGAGACCGTTGTATCCCAGATGGCACATTGTCTATTTGGATCTGGTTTCGCGTATTATCTCATACAACTCGCAACCGTATGCGTATTGCTAGTTGCAGCCAATTCCGCATTTTCGGGATTCCCTCGATTGGCGAGCGTACTTGCCCAGAAAAAATACGTTCCCACCAGTTTTGCCAATCTCGGAGATCGACTAGCGTATTCCAATGGAATTGTCATGCTGGCTCTGGCATCAATGGCGCTAATACTAACGTTTGAGGCAGATTCGTTTTCACTTATTACGCTGTATTCCATTGGAGTTTTTACGTCGTTTACGCTGTCGCAGGCCGGAATGGTAAAGCATTGGATTCGAAAAAGAGGAAATAACTGGCACATAAAAGTTGTCCTAAACGCCTTTGGATCACTGGCGACGCTGATCACATTGTTGGTCATAATACAGAGCAACCTCCTAAATGGCGCCTGGATCATAGTGGTATTAATTCCGGTGTTTTTCTTCATATTTATCGGTATTAATCGCAGATATAAAGTGACCAATGTGGAGCTGGACTTGAAAAAGGGCGGACTCTGTCGATTGCTAAAACCAATAAAAGAAACCAAACCGAAGGTAGTTGTTCCAGTCTCCCGCATGCATAAGGGAACGCTGGCCGCACTGAGGTTTGCCGCATCTTTGTCCGACGATGTAGTGGCAGTGATAGTAAATGTCGATCATAAAGAAGTGGATAAATTAAAATTAGCCTGGAGATCCATGAATTTCCAAATACCACTAATGATACTGAGTTCTTCGTACCGATCCATTGTGAATCCGTTTCTGGATTTTTTGGCGGAACAGGATGAGCGTGATCCGGAAAAAGGCAAAGCAATAGTGATAATGCCCAGCTTTGTTCCGGGAAAATTCTGGCAGAATATCCTGCACAATCAGACGGCAGCCATCTTCAAAACGGCGCTACTCTATCGAAAGCAAAAAAGCGAACAAACTCGCGTGATCGTGGAAATACCTTATCAAATGCGGATATGACACGTGACGATATCAGTTGCGTCATTAGCAGACATTGAAGACGAAGCACTTTGCCTAAACTTCCAATCTCACAATCCAATGTATTCTTCATTCCTTAGTTTCATCAACACCTGGAGTAGACGTCGAAGAGGCGCCAGTTGTTGGAATAGAACCACCATGCTCATTATTTTCGGTAACAGCGGAAGGAGTACTTGTAGGCAATGTAGAACTGGATCTAGAAGCAGCTGGAGGAGTCGATCTACTAGACGATGACGAAGAACTAGGCGATAAAGAGCCGCTTGATGAACTATTTCCAGAAGCGCTAGCTAACGACAAATGAGAGTAAAAGAAAGGACTTTGTGGCACAATGAGCGGACTGAATTCCGAATAAGCACTAAAAGAAGGGCTAGCTCCTGCACCCGCAGAATAGCCGCCCTGCAAGGTATGTGAAGAATTCGAGCCACCAGAAAAAGTGCTATTTCCACGCCCCCCTTTCTCGTTGCGATCTTGAATAAGTAAGGATCTTATTTCGTCTCGCACGCATTGCTTCATGGCATTTCGCGTATCTTCAATCAAATTAATGGCAATACCTTGCGCAAAGTCAAGGGCAAGACCTGGAAGAACTTTACCGATCACATTCACTACTTTTTCTTCAAAAGCATCCGAAGAAGAACTAGGCGACAAGGGACTGCTTGACGAACTCGAAGAAGGACTTGACGATGAGGAACTGCTTGATGAGCTCGAAGAAGGACTTGACGATGAGGAACTGCTTGATGAGCTCGAAGAAGGACTTGACGATGAGGAGCTGCTTGATGAGCTCGAAGAAGGACTTGACGATGAGGAGCTGCTTGATGAGCTCGAAGAAGGACTTGACGATGAGGAACTGCTTGATGAGCTCGAAGAAGGACTTGACGATGAGGAACTGCTTGATGTCTCAGAAGAAGAACTATCCATATGATTATTGGCCGTACTATCATTAGCCATCGTCAACTTCGCTTCAAAATCTTTCTCTCGCTTTTCTAAAAGCGCCAAAACTTCTGACCAGTAAACCGTTCGTATTGGAGGATTTACAAATACGCTGCTATAATCCCGTAGAAGGAGTCCTGTTTCACCAAGAGGCAAATCACATATGCGCGACTTAACCTCATCATAATATTTTGTTTTATCAGAGCCAAATTCTTCCCAAATCTTGTTTACGTCGATACCATGTCGTACCAATATGTTGCCTACAACGTCATGATGAGAAGGATCTTCGAAATCTTTCATAATCATATTCACCCCATATGCGTTGTATCCATACAGAACGATTACACTGACAGCCAATAACAATGCTTTTTTCATTTTCTCTCTCCTAAAATTATCAACTTGACTGCGATCATATACCATGTGTTTTTTGAAGTCAACACGCATTGTGAATTTTGCCATGGCTCCCAATATAGAATTTCGCTAATATTTCAGCATTTCCCGACACAACATCTCTTATCAGGCATCGCGAAATTCAAAAAAAAGTAAAAACAGCTATCAGTTGATTCATTTTGGTTGCTATAAATTAGAGTCGAATAAAGTGGAGCAGTTGATCGAAAATAACCCTGTTCACGAATTAGAAGGTAATTTAAAGATTATGTCCTTGCCACCCCAGCAGTTTGTAGAAACCCTGAAATTTTCGAGTTTTGGGATTTCCCGATGCACGCAGGACCTCTTCCACCAGATGCCATTTTCCCACAAAAACGTTAAAAATCGCCAAAATCACA
>BNWJ01000094.1 GCA_025998735.1 Alphaproteobacteria bacterium
TGTGATTTTGGCGATTTTTAACGTTTTTGTGGGAAAATGGCATCTGGTGGAAGAGGTCCTGCGTGCATCGGGAAATCCCAAAACTCGAAAATTTCAGGGTTTCTACAAACTGCTGGGGTGGCAAGGATCAAATCTGAAGACAAATTATAATTCTTGTTTTGCGCAAACCGGCATGCGTTATACAAAGCAGTTTCCCAAAAGACCATCTCACAAAGTGCATATCCAATAAAAAAACAAAAATGTTTTTTGCAAAACTATTTTGTGCCAATGTCATCTGCACAACGGGCGATGTCAATCCATTGTTTTTGCTCGAATATTCTCGATCTATTTTGTATAAAATTTATCCTAAGGGGCCCTAAATTACTTGACAAGCGGTTTGTTTTGGAGTACTATATCTCTAACGTGTTTTTTTTGCAATGGAGAAGAGAAATGAAGAAGCTAATATATAGCGCTTGTGTAATGACGTTGATGTCATCACATATGTCAGATGTGCATGCCGTTGTGCCGGCGATGGTGCCGCCCACTGCACAGCAAATTAGAAATGATGTACAGGCACGGCTGCGGCGGCTGGAAGCACCGCCGCGAAGGATAGCGACCGCTGAGATCGCTAGGAGAGATGCGACAATTAAAGCTGTTTCGGAGACAGCTAAGAAAGATGCAGCGGTTAAAGCCACGACTGAGAAAGCAATGAAAGATGCAGTAATTAAAGCTGCAGCAGAGAAGGCTAGAAAAGACGCAGCAATTAAAGCTGCCGTAGATAATGTTTGGAGAAATTATTCTGTTGATAATGGGTACGCCAATGATTGCAGACGCCTGGCGTTCGCTTTGGACAATCATCAAAGAGCTAGGCGGGGCGAAATGTGCCTCTATTCTTATCACGACATTGGTTCTGAGAATAGGATCGATTTTTGGGGTAGGAGAGAAATCTTTATCGGTGATGCCGCGCTTGAAGAAAGAGCAATTCGTGGTAGCATGAGTCTTTTGGATATTGTAGCTGGCCCTGGTGGTTGTGGTGGAAGTTGGACTGATGCTGTGCGTTATTTGCTAGACCGTAACCATATGTCGGATATGGATGGATTCGGTAATCTTGCCGCTATAGATGCGTTATATGGTATAGCTAGAGACCTTGCGAAATTTTGCTGCTTTTCTAGTGGGGTTCAAACCCTGAGAATGCTTTATGAAAGTTGCGATCCAAATGGTTACCATGCTGACGTTCAGAAGGTTGGTATGATTTTTATGGTGCGCATTGTAGTCTTGGGGTACTTCTTCAATGGTAAGGTAAAAGATGGAGACCGCTATGTGCCATCTCCGTTCGCATCGCCTGCTCCAGGAGAGCCTAACAGATTAGTGGTACCTACGTTCCTAAGGCTAATGGGATCACCACAGATGGCGAGTGCTCTGGCTACGGCACCAACACCAATGGTAAAACGACGGGTACAGAAACAGCCAACAGTGCGACAAAACCCGGGATCAGCAGATAGTGGCTCTGTTGGTACTTTTTGGGGAGACTACACTCTTGAAGGAAACGATTCTGAAATGTGGTGCATCGATCTTGCTTTAGCTATGACCAACAATAGGTTGAGTGGTAGGCACATTCCTGCTGGCGCTGTACGCATCAGAATAAATAACGCAGAGCTTCAAAATCAGGTGTTGAATGCATGTACGATACTTCTGCGAACCGTCGTTGGAGATTGTGACGGAAGTTGGACTAAAACTGTTAGTTATTTGATGAATCCTGAACATTCCGCTGAACGAGATATGTTGAATCTGGCTGCCGGACATTTGGCTTCCTACTGCTATACGAGTAATGATCAGGAATTAAGAAAGCTATATGATGGTTATAATCCGAATCTTTTTTTTGATAGTCCAGAGCGAGCACTCCGATATGGGGTGGCAACGATTTTCATGCTTCGCACGGGACTTGTGGGGCATATTTTCCGAGATTTAAATGCACAACCAAATACGTTACCGGAGCAACTACCTACGTTACGACATCTAATGGAGTCAGAACAGATGGTACGTGCTGTTGATGCTACTGTCGCGCAATATCATTGACCGCGAGTGCATATACTCCCAAGGCCATTCGAAAACGGAATGGTCCTGGTTGCGCGTTTCATCGGAAATCACGTCATTCGTATGCTTGTTTTTCCATATGAAATGGCCTACAATCCCACTGTTTTAGAGGTGAATAATATGCTGTTTTCCAAGTTTTTTGCTCCAACATCGAAGGATATCCCGGCCGACGCGAAAATTGCGTCACACATACTGATGCTGAGGGCCGGAATGATATCTCAGGCTGCGTCCGGCATATACTATTGGCTTCCTCTGGCGGTCAGAGTTATGGAAAAGATCTCGAAAATCATATGTGAGGAGCAGGATCGCATTGGTTCCCAGAAGGTTCTATTCACCACCATACAACCGGCTGATTTATGGATCGAGAGCGGCAGATACGAAGCATACGGAAAAGAAATGCTGCGCCTAAAGGATCGCAAAGACGGCGATTTCCTCTACAGCCCGACAAACGAAGAGCAGGCCACGGATGTCTTCAGAAAATACGTAAAAAGTTACCGAGGTATGCCGCTATGTCTCTACCAGATTCATTGGAAATTCCGGGACGAAATTCGTCCGAGATTCGGCGTTATGCGCGGGCGTGAATTCCTCATGAAAGACGCCTATTCATTTGATATAAATTTCGAGGGTGCGACAGCAACATACATGCAGATGTTTCGAGCGTACATAAAGACATTCCGGCGAATGGGACTGACCCCGATTCCAGTGCAAGCGGATCCAGGAGCCATTGGCGGAAACATGAGTCACGAATTTCAGATATTGGCCGAAACCGGAGAAAGCACTCTGTACTACGACAAAAAGCTGTCCAGCGCCTCCGACGAGGAGCTGGCGACAATATTTGCCGTTGCCGATGAAAAATACAATCCGGAAACGTGTCCAATTCCCGAAAACGAGCTTATGGTTTCAAAGGGCATCGAAGTCGGTCATATTTTCTACTTCGGCACCAAGTATTCTCAGTCAATGAACGTCTTCGTGCTGGACGAAAACGGGAATAAGGTGTATCCGGAGATGGGATCCTACGGCATTGGCGTATCAAGGTTAATTGCGGCCATAATAGAGTCGTCCCACGATGATCGGGGAATCATTTGGCCCGAAGCGGTCGCTCCGTTTGATGTGACCATATTGAATTTGCATCCGAAAAACGATAAGTGCCGGGAAGTAGCGCAGCGCATTTACAACGCCCTTAATAACGGCTGCATCTGCTCGGCGAAGATCTGTTTTCCGTCATTTTCCACCAAAGAAGCACTATACGACGATCGTGACATCACCGTTGGCGAAAAATTAGCCGATGCGGATCTCATTGGTATTCCGTGGCAGATAATAATAGGCGAGAAAAAGACCAAAAATAATCTGGTCGAGCTCAAAAACAGAAAAACCGGAGAAATAAAAGAAATGTCTCCAGAGGAAGCCATCGGGAGATTCCAGTAAAGGTGTTTAAAACCGAGCTACTAATCGCCTGGCGATATATAAAATCCAATCGGCGCGAGAAGTTTATTTCCGCCATTGCAACTTTTTCGATTATTGGTATAGCGCTTGGAGTGGCCACTCTGATAATCGTGACCTCCGTAATGAACGGATTTCGCAAGGAATTTACGGAGCGGGTCATTGGCTTCAACGGTCACATTGCCATGCATCCGATTGGAAACGCCGTCGATTATCGGGACGTTGTAAAGCAAGTGTCAGCAATTGACGACGTCAGGCAGGTGGTTCCCGTAATCGAAAGGCATGCCATTTTGTCTAGTGGAAAAAACGTCAGCGGCTCTCTCTGCCACGGCATTTCCAAGCAAGATCTGGGGCAGATGAAGCTCATCGCCGGCAATATCCAGAAGGGAAATTTGGACGATTTCTCCACAGAGGACAGCATCGTCGTTGGTGAATCTCTGGCAAACAACTCTGAGCTATTCATCGGCGACGATGTCGTAATCATGGTGCCGGAATTGGATGAAACGGGAGTTGGATTTGTACCGCGAAAAAAGACTTTTAAGCTTGCGGCTACGTTTAAATCCGGAATGCATGAATATGATAAGTCGGTGTTTTTCATTCCGCTGGAAATGTCCCAAAAGCTGTTCAAAATGCATGGGCGCGTGGACACCATTTCTGTTTTTGCAAATGATCCCCTGAGAATATTGGACGTGAAAACGCAAATAGAAGAGAAATTCTCCGATAATTTTCGCATAAAAGACTGGCAGAACAGCAACAGCGCCTTCATGAAAGCTGTGGAAATCGAGAGAAATGTCATGTTTCTCATATTGACGCTCATAATCCTAGTGGCCAGCTTCAATATAATCTCTTGCATGATCATGCTGGTGAAGGACAAGGAAAAGGACATCGCCATTCTCAGAACCATTGGACTAGCGAGGGCGTCGGTTTCCCGCATATTTTTCATGACCGGAGCGTTCGTGGGAGTCTCCGGCACCATTATCGGCACCATTCTCGGACTGTTGTTCTCTCTGAATATCCAGAAAATACAGGCGTTTCTGGAAAGCTTCACAGATATGCAGCTTTTTGCGCCGGAAGTCTATTTCCTGACGCATCTGCCATCGCTCCTGCGTCCGGTCGATGTCCTGATAACGGTAATCGTTTCGCTGCTGCTGTCCTGCTTATCCACATTGTATCCATCCAAGAAAGCTAGCCGCCTCAATCCCGTAGAAATACTGAGATACGCGTAGCTGCGAACCTGATTGTGGGAGGCAAGTTCGCAGCAGTTGGAAGAGGTTATTTTGCTTCTGCCAGATGACACTCGGCGTGTGGGCATCGGAGGAGAAGCAGCTTCTTCTTGCGCTACGTTCTAGCAGGAAGCTGCGTTGTTCGTTGAAATAGCATGTTATTTTCCTTCGTCGAACAGTTTGGGATTCGCTTCCTTAATCTGACCTAAAGCAATGACAACATATTTTCGTACTTCTTCTTCAGTATCGGTTAGCTGCCCCAGCGTACCAACAATCTCCTGCGCCCAGTTATAGTGAACTCGTTTTTAGATCGCGTCATTTTATGGTAATCTGCAAGATATTTTTGTAGGTAGGTACCATGGTATATTGTGTGGATTATAAGAAAAGAGTATTGGAGTTTTGGTCAAAGCCAGGCAACACATTAAGGAAAACGGCGGAAGTATTTGGCCTGTCGACCAACACGCTATCTAACTGGAAGCGTCGCCTGAAGGAAACAGGGAATCTCGAGAATAAGAAGGTTGAGAGCTAAGCAATTGTTACCAAATAAACTAGAGGTTTTGCTTTTCTATAGGCGAAATGACATAGTTCCATTCACCGTGAAAATCATCACGGCATATATTAACTGCATTGAATTCGTTATCCGTGACCTTTCGTC
>BNWJ01000095.1 GCA_025998735.1 Alphaproteobacteria bacterium
AGATTGTTTTCAATGCACTTTGACAAATCCGATACGCCCCCTGTTTTTCTAAGATGCATAGCTCCTCATTTGGTTAAATACATCAACAGCTTAGCACATCTTATTTTGAATGAAAAGACGAGAAGGGGGGTAAGCTTAAGGACTTTAAGCGCAAAGCAGGCAAGGAGGAGAAAAGTGAGAGCGCCGGACTTTTACGTCATATGGTGTATGATTATAATTTAGCAACTCAGAATCTTATGGAGAATCTAATTCCACATCTTAATAATCCTGATGTTTATGTGCTAATGGATACCATGGATGTTTTATGTGTCATAACAGAAGAAAATCCTAATTTGGATACACGGAATCTTGTTGCTGTACTAAAGCCACTTAGTCATGAGGAGAACGATGGGCTTAAGGGGCGTGTGTGCAAGAGAGCAGACTTCGTTTTACGTGTCATAGAGCAATCGAAAGTCAATCTCATCGAAGTTTTAAATGCCATAGTGCAGAAAGAGACCCCTGATTCAGCTAAGCAGATTGCTGATGTGACAACGCAATTTTTCCATTGTTCTTCGTACCATAAACGCTATAATATCGCCCAGACTTTAGCTGCCAAAGCAAAAGAGGGTAAAAAATTGGGCCAGCAGGTTGTTGCTGCGCTAACTTTACTTGTGGGCAACAACGATTCCGGTATACGTGAGACAGCCATCAGGTTTTTAGAGACAGCGCTTATGGAAAATCCTGATTTGGCAACAAATGATCTTGTCGATGCCGTGACTTTACGTCTTAAAGATCGTGATTCCAATGTGCGTTCTGCTGCTTTCAAGTTTTTGAATGACATCCAGGATTTTTGTGGCGCTATGAAGTAAATAAATCATCTTGATGGAAATGTAAACGGCTTTTCTTAGATGGGGAGAGAGTTTTCAGACAAATATAGTCGAGCAAGCTGGCGGAAAACTTTGGAATTTCAACAAAACAGGCTCGGTTGACTTCAAGAAAAACGTAAACATTCTTACTGCAGAAGACAAAACTGAGGCGCGTTTTTCACGTTTTTGCTGATAAATCAGTCTATTACAAAAACGCGAATTAATGAAGCTAAAAACTCGTCTTTAGGCTGATAAATAAGCTTCTTTGGGCTGCTATATTTATGTGAAAACTCTCGCCTTTTCTGAGAAAAATCATAAGAGTCACAAAAGTTAGAGAAGAAGTTGGCGTCGACGAAAAACCTTCTATAACTTTTGTGACTCTTATGATTTTTCTCAGAAAAGGCCATTCATCTTGCCACTTGTTTAACATTGGCAGCTGCTCGATACGCCCGTGTTCCTTATCGAGATCATTCTCAATTACAGCTGTAGGTTTGCATATTGAGCAACCGAGCTCTATTTGATTCAGCAGACTTGGTTGGTTATTTTTTACCTGAGTTATCAGAATTGCTTTTGCATCTTCAGCTGATTCAAAAGTTTTTTTTGGCAATGAAGAGCATTTGCAGAAACCACGACTCCCTTCAGATTGAACTTCTGCAGAAAGTCCTGAAGCGCTGGAATCTCACTCTCTTTTTCGCTTTCCAGTTGCAGATGGCCTAGAACTTTTTTGCTCACCGCTGAAAAAGCACTGAGAATCTTTGACTCACTTTTGTCTTGCGTTTTTGAGTCGCTTCCGCGCAAAACTTTACCGTCAAAGCAGATGTGATCAATTTCATTCTGATACTCTGATGTATCAGAAAAATATTTCATGAAAACTTGTTCCATATCGGAAAAATTAATGCGTGTAAGGATCTTCCACACGCACGATATCGTGGGAGATCTTCTCCATTTGAGCTCAAAAACGCTCACTAAGTTATTAAAATTACACTCCATGAAGCGTTGTATATCGCTATATGTCTTCGCGTTGCTCGCTATCGCAAAAATCGAAAACAATGTGATCTCCCGCAACTGATATTCTTTCCCGTTAGGTTTGCGATCATCTTTTGCCTCTTTTAAAGCATCTATATTTTCATCTCTACTCCAAATATTAAAACCTAATTTATACTCGGAGATTTTATCTCAAAAATCCCCCCATATTTCTAGGAAAAAGCCCTCGCGTCAGCGTCGGCTATATCAGAAAAAGATAGCCTTTAGTTATTTAAAGATTCAAGATGTCTCTTCGCTCCCCCTCTGAGTAGATTCACCCGAGCGAGGCTATCTTCTAAGGCCGAGTCCATGTCAGCTAGCTCGCCATTCAGATCGTCTACCTTTTTATTCAAAACAGTTATCTCTTTTTTCAGCTCTTTGTTTTGCGCATTACTTTTAGCAAGTTGACTTTCTATATCGTCCTTCTGTCTTGTTAGAGCTTCGTTTTCAGCTCCACTTTTAGCAAGTTCGCCCTCTAACTTAGCTTGCTGTTTTTTTAGAGCTTCGTTTTGTGCGTTATTTTCAGCAACCTTGGAGTCCAATTGTTTTTTCCGATACTCCAGCTCGGCCATTCTTCGAGTTTGAGTCTCCATCGTAGAATTTAGCTTTGCTAATTCAGCATTCATTTTCGCTATAAGATCTGTTTGTTTTACATTTAAACGCGCGGCAGTTTCAAGGGCTTCGATCACCTCATCCAGCTTGGATCTTTGATCATCAAGCTTTTTTTGTCCATCCTCAAGTCTACGCTTAAGCTCATCGAGTTCTTTATTCTGCTTTGCGCCCGTGACTGCTAGTGACCAAGTTCTAATGGTTTGCTTTTCTTTGCCTGACTTCAAGTCAGTGTTTACAGCTTTCAACCTAGCGATTTCGTTTTCCAGCCCCGCGATATTTTTCTTCAATTCCGCTGTGTCGCGTTTCCGATCCACGATTTCGATATTCAAGTGTGTATTCGCATCTTTCAGCGCATCTATTGTGCCATCCAGCCTTGCTTTTCCGTTCTCCAGCTCCATGATTTTTTTCTTCAAGGCTGCATTCTCATCCTTCAACTTTGCTATTTCGTCGGATACTTTTTCGATAAGTTGTTTGTCAGAATTTCCTTGGGCAGCGGAAGCTTTGCTTTTTGCTATAAGATCCCGACGCTTTGCAGCGCGATCTTCCTTTGCGTTACCAACATTATCAATCTTGTCGCTTGCACTAACATCTGCACATAAAAGCACAAGTGCCGCTGCATAGATGAACTTTTGCAAAATCGAACTTTTTAAAACCAATGTGTTTTCCATGTTCCCTCCTGTGTTATAAACATACACCGATAGTATATCGCATTTGTTTTTAAAAAGCAACTTTTTTTGCGATTTATTTTATGTTTTTTTGTGAGCGCTTATTGCTGCGAATAATGTATTGAAATAGCGGTTGTTCATCCAAAGCTATGTGATGGCATTAGGATCCAGCAGAATAATCCAAATTATCATCTTGGATGTATGTGTGAGATTGATCAGCAATCAACAATAATATAGACTGCTGTATAATGGCTTTTTTTCGCAATTGGCTTCGGTGCTTGCAGCACACGCAATATTCCTTTCTAAGGAATCCTCGTGTGCATCTAGTACACTGCGGTCCTGCGCTGCGTTCTTCCTAGCTCTACGACACAAGTGTCTTGCGAAAAATATCTCGTTATGCAGCGGTCTCTAATATACAATGCAGTTTGTAAATATACGCCGCGTAACTTAGCATAAAAGTTCTCATAAGGTAATTATATAATGAACAGCTTTTCTTCGCACAAATCAGATAAAAATGAAGATAAATCACAAGCACCGAAAAAATGCGGATTTGTTGCCGTACTCGGAGAAACAAACGCTGGCAAATCAACCCTAATAAATCAAATGGTTGGCTACAAAGTGTCCATAGTATCCAGAAAAATCCAAACGACGTTAACTAGAATTCTCGGAATAGCGTTATACGAAAATAGTCAGATCATTCTGGTGGATACGCCGGGATTTTTGCGAGAAAATTCTGTGGAGTCATTGTCGAAGACAGCCTGGGATGCGTTTCGGGAATCTGAAGATATTCTATTTGTGGTTGATGCCTGCAAGAAAAATTTCGATGCCAGTGTAAAATTGCTGCAAAAAATAGATGCAGCAAAAAGAGTCTCGCTTGTTATGAACAAAGTAGATGTAATTCATAAGCCAAAATTGCTGGAAATATCCATGATGTTCAGTCAGGTTAGGCATTTCGAAAATATATTTATGGTGTCGGCTCTTAGCGGAAATGGAGTCGACGATATTGTGAAGTATCTGAGCTCTATAGTGCCAGATGGCGATTGGTTATATCCGGAAGATGAAACGACAGACTCTTCCTTTGAGAAATACACATCTGAAATCACGCGTGAGCATATTTATCACAGATTGCATCAGGAAATTCCATACAAATGCGTCGTAAAAACCGAAAACTATCAAAATCAGAAGGACGGAAGCGTAAAAATCGTCCAGAACATATATGTAAAAAACAATGCACATAAGATTATATTCCTGGGACGACATGGAAGCAAAATAAAAGCCATTGGAGAAGCATCTCGTAAAGAATTATCAACATTACTGGGAAAAAAAGTGCATCTTTTTCTGCACGTGTTAGTATCGGTGAAATAATTCGAAGTGATTGGTCGCAGATCAATGTTGAGTATTGACTTTTTCAAGGCTCCGATATATAAGGAACGTGTTTACTTTATTGATGGGAATATTGATATGTCTAAAGTTTGTCCTCTCACTGGGAAAAAGGTGCTGTACGGTAATTTGGTAAGCCATGCGAATAATAAAACAAAGCGTAGATTCATGCCGAATTTACAGAATGTTTCTTTTCTGAGTGAATCTCTTGGGACACAATTAAGAATAAGATTATCCACAGGCGCAGTTCGTTCCGTGGAAAAAAATGGTGGTATAGACGCCTATTTGCTTAAGGCTTCTACGGATGTTTTGTCTGCCAAATTCAGAAAAATAAGAAAAGTAATAGCAGGCAAGACTTCCAAGTAGTCTATAGTGAACTCGTGTTTAGATCGCGTCATTTTATGGTAATCTGCAAGATATTTTTGTAGGTAGGTATCGTGGTATATTGTGTGGATTATAAGAAAAGAGTATTGGAGTTTTGGTCAAAGCCAGGCAACACATTAAGGAAAACGGCGGAAGTATTTGGCTTGTCGACCAACACGCTGTCTAACTGGAAGCGTCGCCTGAAGGAAACAGGGAATCTCGAGAATAAGAAGGTTGAGAGCGAATCGCGGTAGACGGGGTACGGCTTTGGCGGCCGCCCCCCCCCCCCGCACAGGTAGGGTCGAGCAATGGCGCGTTAGCTGAGATAGCCACGTTTCCATCGCCCGCCACGTCAAACGCAGCGTGCGGATTTCCCGCACTACGCTTTCCTGTTATTTTCGCATC
>BNWJ01000096.1 GCA_025998735.1 Alphaproteobacteria bacterium
CAATGCACTTTGACAAATCCGATACGCCCCCTGTTTTTCTAAGATGCATAGCTCCTCATTTGGTTAAATACATCAACAGCTTAGCACATCTTATTTTGAATGAAAAGACGAGAAGGGTGGTAAGGTTGAGCGCCTTCTTTTCATAGCAGCCTATATCAAGACATGGAAAGAAAATCACCAATCCTGAAACACATTGAAAACTCGGATGGAGCGATGGCTTGATCATGGCTGTCGCTCTTTTGTTAACTCCATTAAGGCCTCGTGCGAAAATAAAATGAACTTTCAACGAGGTGTGTTGCATGGAATTACAGTATTTCCGCAAGACAAAAGTTCAAGTTATTTTCACACAGATCCTAAGCGTAGCGTTGTGCATTGCAGTCAAAAAATATTCATCTCGAGGTCTTCTGGTTAAATGCTGGGATTTCGCAAAATTATGAACTTCATTTCTGAATGGGCGGTTTTGTATGCGTTGACGGTGGAGCGGCGATTTGTTAGGTTTTATAATAGATCTAGTAGATTGTAATTGTTAAAGAGGTTGTTTTGGGTAAAATTGTTGCGCTTACCGGCGATAGGCCCACAGGGAAGCTTCATCTGGGGCATTTGGTTGGATCCTTGAAGAGTCGCGTGGAGTTACAGGATATTTATGATCAGTTCATAATGATCGCAGATGCTCAGGCTCTTACGGATTATTTTGAAAATCCGCAGAGAGTTGTCGATAACATAGTAGAAGTCGTTTCTGATTATTTGGCCGTTGGCATAGATCCGAACATATCAACAATTTTTGTGCAATCGCAGGTGCCGGCGCTCTGTGAGTTAACTATGTACTACATGAATTTGGTTACGGTCTCCAGACTAGAGCGTAATCCAACCATTAAGGCAGAGTTGGCTCAAAAGAATTTTGGAAAAGCCGTGCCAGTTGGATTTTTCTGTTATCCGATTAGCCAGGTATCTGATATAACGGCATTTAAAGGGGAAATCGTTCCCGTTGGAGAGGATCAGTTGCCTATGATAGAGCAGACAAACGAAGTCGTGCGCAAATTTAATAGACTATACAATACGCAGTGCCTCAAGGAAGCGACAGCATATCTCACTAAAACCAAGAGGCTTGTGGGAATAGATGGGAAATCCAAAGCAAGCAAGTCATTGAACAATGCAATATTCCTCAGCGATTTTCCGGAGACCATAAAAGAGAAAGTGTATTCGATGTTTACTGATCCCAATCATCTAAAAATGTCCGATCCTGGAAAAGTGGAGGGAAATGTTGTTTTCGAGTATCTGGATGCATTTCATCCTGATGCGGAAGAAGTATCGTCATTGAAATCCCAATATCAGAAGGGGGGAATAGGCGATACGATGATAAAATCTCTGCTAAACCGTGTATTGCAGGAAATACTGCTGCCAATACGCGA
The DNA here is from genome assembly GCA_025998735.1 of Alphaproteobacteria bacterium. Lineage (GTDB taxonomy): Bacteria > Pseudomonadota > Alphaproteobacteria > UBA3830 > UBA3830 > BNWE01. The sequence continues at coordinate 1,410 of BNWJ01000096.1, forward strand.
AAAACGAATGACATTGAAAAAAGACGATCTCTTCGACATATGTGTAGAGGGAACTAGGAGAGCAAGAAGTGTTGCAGAAAAGACTCTGAGTGAGGTGAAAAGCTCGATTGGCATAGATTTTTTTGAAAAACGCAGCTCATACTTAAAAAATCGCTAAAAGGGCATTAGGGGACTATTGATTTTTTTGTAGAAACCGTTCAGACTCTGAAACGTGATGATATGGAGATTAGTATGAATAAATCTGAGCTGATTGACGCAATTGCAAAAGATAGTGGACTCACAAAATTAGATTCTGAAAAAGCCGTAAATTCGTTTATAAATACAATGGAAAATACCCTTAAAGGCGGTGATGTCGTCACACTCGTCGGGTTTGGAAGTTTTTCCGTGAAATTGACTGCCGGCAGAAGTGGAAGAGACTTTAAAACGGGAGCTCCTATTAATATTCCGCCAAGAAATTCTGTTCGGTTTAAACCTGGAAAGAATCTCAAAGAGTGTGTAAATTAATACTTTGTGCAATTGATATGTGTGCGGCGTCTGTTCTAATTTTTTGCATGGCGCCGTTTGCTTTTGTGTGATATGTGTTTCTGGTGGTTGTGTGCTCCGATTCCTGGTGTAGAGATTGGTATATGAAAAAAGTTTTTGTTTGTTCGTTGTTATTTGCCTTCGGTGTGTTTTTTTCAGTTGCTAGTTCTTCAAATAGTGACGTAAGTAACGCTGGTGATTCCGGTGATAAAGCAAAGAACCTTGACAACGGTGACGACTTTTTGGAATTGTCAGAGCCTGAGAGAATCGTGAGTGGAGCGTACTGGGGAGTCGGGTTGGGTTGGTCGAGGATATCGCATAAGCTATCAAATATCCAAAAAGTTTCTGCCGGTAGTTCTGCAACTCCCGCTTCTACAACTCCTGTGGAGGGGGCTGGTAACCGTGTAGACAACATCGCAAACTTAAGTAGTTCGGCCAGTCAATATGATCTGTCGCTGATAGCTGGATTTGGTGCTCCGTTTTATAAAAACTATTATGCTGGCATTGAATTCTCAATGTTCAAGAGGTTCGGGCAAAGAAAGAAGGATTTTGATGGAGAAGATATTGGTATAAAGCATTCTTCGACAATGGGATTGGATATGGACGTTAGAGTAGGTTATCTGTTCCCTGAAAATGGTAATTTGTTGTATGCGACAATTGGTTTTGCTCGTGTGCTCGGCAGGGTTACGCTTAAGAAAAAAGATGCTAATCCGGCTGAAGTTTCATTTGGATCGTTTTATCCAACGTTTGGAGTTGGTGTGGAACATAAAGTGGATCACAATTGGAGTATCAGGGGTGATTTTCGCATGTGCATAACTTCAAAGGATGATGGCAAGAGTTATAAAGCCAATAAAACTGAATGGAAATTCGATGCAAAACCAAGTAGATATGCATTTAGAATATCTGTCACGAGAAGTATATAATTTTCAGAAGCGTGTTTCTTTAATAAAATTTAATATACGTATGCCATAGTCATAAATTATGATTTGTGTTATGAACATATTTCGAATTTTTGTTTTCTTACTCGTGTGTGGAAGTGCTATTGGTAATTCCCCGCAGGATTTGTTCGCTTCTGGTCGTGGTAATAGAGGTGACCGTGACAATGGTAGAAATCGCAATGACGGTGGCATAGATGAAGATGAAAAGGAGGAAGTAGATCGCACTGTAGATAGAGTGCTCGGACTAGACGCATCCAAGAATAGCCTACACGATCAAATTGAAATGAAAAAGGAAGTAAAAGAACTTCGCGATGAAGTTAAGGCTCTAAAAGCGAAACTGCAAGATAATGGCGGAGGTGTTAGCAAGACTAGTAAAAAAAAATCTTCTAAAAACAATTCATCAAAAAATTCGTCAAAAAATATTGTAGAGGGCGATGATAATACTGACGAAGATACTGGCGATACAGATGATGATGAAGATGATGAAGATGATGAATCTGAAGAAAATCCAGATGATGACGACGATTCAACCGCAAAAAAGCAAAAACGGAAAATAAAGCAAAAACGGCGGCACAGGAAAACAAAAGTCAAATACAAGTATCATCTTCCAAAAGCCAAGAGTTGGAAACATGTGCATCCCGTCGACATGAAAAATTCCAAAAAATATAAATATGGAAACATAAGTGATGGAGTTTATACAGTAAAAACTGAAGGCAAAGGCATTCAAGTTGTCCCAGGAATAAGAAAGGTTCCAGTGGCGCGCCCTAAAGCTTCTGCGTATCCAAATTCTAGATATCGTTATAAAAGTTATGCTACCTGCAATGGTGAAAATTCGTATGGTCCGATTACCTATAAGATAAAAACATATGCGGATTATCCAGAAACTGAAAAAACTAATGGTAATGAATCCACTTCAGAAAATGGTCAAGATAAACCAGCTGATGTTTCCGAAAAATCCGAATCCGAAAACACAGCAAAAAAGTATACTGTGAAAACAAAGTATTTCAAAAATAAGGATGGATGCAAAAACAAAAAAGGATGCTGACCTAGAGAATTAAGGCAAATATTTTTCGTTTGTGTGCCAACCTGCGACATATCCAACGAGACACAAAAAAGATTGCGCTTTAATAGACCTGTTGCAAAAGCCTCCTGGAGTCACTGATTATCAGGACCAAAAATAGGCCTACGCAACAGGTCTAATAAAGGTTTCCACGAACAGACCGCAAATCGAGGTTTTCCGCGGCGATGCTATCCTTCCAAAAATCCTCGTAAATTCCTTTGTTAAAAATGGCAACAATCAAGCAGTGCTTTTAGTCTTACGCAGTCGCTCAATTTCCCCGTCAACAGCGTCGAGAAAGCCCCCATCATCGGCAAGTATTTGTGCCCTTCTATATGTGACATCCTCGTAAGAACTATCAATACCAGGCTGCAAGCTAGGAGCAAACACAGAATTTGATGCCATCACATAATTAAGTTTGGCTGCTTCGCGATCTTTTTCAAATCTGCGAGTAACGTAAACTCTAAAAAAAGTTTCGATAGCACCCTCGTGACCAGTATGGAAATTTAGCACATCCGAAGCATTATTCATACCACGCAGAGACTTCAAGATCTCTTCTTTCGCTTGTTTAGTCCACTCTCCTTTTGGAAGGCCATCATTAAGAATGAAAGGTGATGTGTCTCGATCGTCGTCCCAATCACAAACTGCGCTAGAAGGCGCCTTATCTGATGCTGGCATGCCAAAATTGGGGGAACTTAGAAGTTCGGAAGCATCATCTGAGCCTTGAAGTAAGGGCAAATGTTGTTCGATCTGGATCGAACTACTCACATCCTGCAAAGCGTTTAACAATAATCCAATAACAATCCAACTGCGTAAAGTAGTATATTTCATCTTTATCTCCATTTATTTACTACAACGGCAGTGTATCATGTTAGAAAAAAAGATGCAAGTGTTTTTATAAAAATTGTGCTTTTATTTACAAAAATACATATTCTTTTTGAAAAGGTGTTTTTTTCTGGATTATTTGATCTTGCGCTTCTTCGAGGCTCCGAATGACGAAAAAGGCTAAAATTAGCGTCAAACAGAGGAGCACGTAGCGCAACGCAGGAATCCAATGAAACAAAATCGCGGTAGACGGGGTACGGCTTTGGCGGCCGTCCCCACCCCGCACGGAACCGTGCTGGCGGATTTCCCGCACACGGCTCTTGATATTAGCTTTGGATTTTGCTCCTATGTGCCAGCT
>BNWJ01000097.1 GCA_025998735.1 Alphaproteobacteria bacterium
CTGACACCCGACTGACAAGACTTACGCCGCCGTAACCTATCGCCTTCGCTTCTATTGAGAGATACCTCCTGCGTTGGTACTCATTAAGTGTGGGTAACATCCCTTCTATTCGTGTCGTTAACGCTAACATATCTATATCTTTCATAGATACAAATATAACTCATGTGATGTCACTTGTCCATATTATTTGATAATAATTCCTTACATCTCGCATACCTCTCAACTTGGTAGCAAAGCGGTAAATGGGTCCATCGTCACGCTGGCAATCATCTGCGGGCGGAGAAGGCGGCGAAGAGTGTGCCATCGTCGATGTAGTCCAGTTTGCCACCCATTCGTGAGCTAGGACCAGTTGAGAAATAACCTGAACATGTTTTTCTTCAAAGCACGGAGTCTCTGCGTGTTGTTTAAATAATTTGTTCGAGTTATTTTTTAACTAATTCATGGTGATCTGTGTAAAAATAAGATAAACATTTAAAATAGCGCACAGCCTGGAATTGCAGAGCTCCCCGTAATGGAAACGTAAATCTTATGTTTACACAAAGGCCCAGGGGTAAGAATCAATGTCACTCACACCATCCAAAACGAGAATCAGGTCGCAGAAAAATCTGAAATACCGATTCATCTATGGCTTGCAAACGTTCTTTCAAGTCCAATGGGCCAGATTCTCTCAAAGCTATATGGTTAATAGCGGATCCATATAGGTCGTCTTTTAGAAGGCGTCTCTCCATCAATTCTTCCACGATGTTATCGACATAACGGCTAAAGTCAAATCCTCGGTGAATATTGCTCCAAAATCTACTCCCCATCTGACCATCAGGATCGGCCGCCTCCACATGTCTACGAACAACAGCAAGCGCATTAGCAACATCATTCGAAAACGCCGTTTCCATGGTCTGTAATTTACTTCTTATTCTATTGATTTGCGCATCCACTGCATCAAGAAAGCTGCTATCGTTTGTAACAAGCAGTCCTACGGCGCCCGCCATTTTGTCGCTTACCATAGCTCCTGCATAGGAAAATGAAGATGGGAAATTTACTAAGCGGTATAGATAATTCTCGTTGGCTATCCTCCGGCCCTTTTGGTTGAATGTACTGGTGCCATAAGTATTAAGAAAAAGACTGATATGGGTATTCGGTTTAACATCTGTTAAATTTGCTGTGCCAGGGCCAGTCATACACGTTCCCAAAGCCCCTAAAATATGTTCCTTTAAAAGAGTGGCTGTTTCCTGGAGTTCTCCTTGGTCAACATCCTGATTGCAGTTTTGCAATGCTTCTAACACAGCAGTGTGCCTTTGTGACCCATTTACATTTGCAAAGACATTTAACAGCAAGCAAATAGCTGCCAAATAACGTATCGCAGTATAATTCATACATATCTCCTGTTGTTTACTACAAGAATAGCATGCCGCAATTTCGTTAATTTTTTGTTAAAAATATGAAAGCTTTTTAAATTATTGCGTTTTTTATTGTGGCCACTTTAGCATCGCAATTACATCTCGCCTACCTTGCAACTTGATAACGAAGCAGAAAGCGCTCGTCCTGCAAGGACTTACCCGCGGGCGGAGAAGGCGGCGAAGAGTGTGCCATCGTCGAGGTAATCAAGCTCACCGCCCATGGGTATACCGTGAGCTAGTGACGTTGTCTTTATTTCTCTGGTGGCGAAGAAGTTTTTGATATAGTGATCAGTGGTTTGTCCTTCTACGGTTGCGCTGAGGGCAATTACTATTTCGGTCACGCCATTGGTATTGCATCTTTGTGTTAATTTGTCCAGCATGAGGACTTCCGGACCTCTTCCCTCAATGGACGAAAGCAGTCCACCCAAAACGTGATACATTCCTCTGAAGCAGGACGTTCTTTCGATGGCCCACAAATCTGCTACGCTTTCCACAATGCATATGATGTCGTTGCGTCTGGTTCTGTCGGAGCAGATGGAGCATATGTCGTCGAAGGTGTCGATGTTGGCGCAGATGGGACATACCTTCACGTTCTTGAAGACGCGAGAAACGCTCGTCAACAGCGGCTCAAGACTGATGTCTCGGTTCTTTATCATATGTATCACGATTCTCCGGGCGGATCTTGGGCCCAGTCCCGGCAATCTTGAGATCTTTTGTATGAGTGTTTCGATATCTGGTCCCATTTGTCTTCACCGCTAACATGCGAAAAATTTTTCAAATACATATACCAACAGAGAATTTTTATCCAGCATTAGGCGTTCGCCGCCACTTAGCATGGTGAGGACTTCCATAACTTTTTTTACTTCGGCATCCAGGCTATGAAACATACTTCTATTGCGGAAATTTCTCAGTATCTTTACTTCGTTGGAATGCTCATTATCGACGTTATTGCAGATTATATCAACATAAATTTTTAAAATATGTGCCATGCATTTCTTAATGATAAAAAAATTCTCGCACAGCTTATTATCAAATAAGTACTTCAGATGTTTTTTGTAATTGACATTATCCGAACTACAATCGAAAGCGTTCAGTAGATTATCAAATATGTCGATACCATTATTATGGTGCATATAAATTGCTGCACCTATGGATCCTCCGGATAACTCGGCGATTTTTCTTGAGTTTTCTATTCCTCGATCTTCGAGAGCTTTTTCTACGAGATTCGTATTAATTGTGCCAAAGCGTAATTTTGCCGATCTTGATAATAATGTTCTTGGGATATATCCAACGTTGTCGCAAATCATTATAATTACGGTATTTTTCGGAGGTTCTTCAAGGATTTTTAGCAGCGAATTATAGGTGTTTTTATTTAAATAGGCAGCGTTCTCCAGCATAACTACCTTCCATAGGGAAAGCGACGGTGTTTTGTATATTTTCAGCATTAGATTCCGCGTTTCGTCTATGGAAACCAACTCTTCTCTCTGCTCCAGTACAAAAAAATCCGGATGAGTGCGAAGAGCAACGAGCTTGTGTATGGGGTTATCAGCTGAAATGTCTAGAGATAATCCGGACGGAGTTATTCCAGACAGAAGGCACTTGGCGAACCGATGAGCCACTGTGGATTTCCCAACTCCAAATGGCCCCTGAAAAATCCAGGTTGGGAATATCTTTCCGGAAGTAATAGCGTGTGCCAGAGTTGCTTCCGCTTTCTCGTGTCCTAAAATAGATAAATCATAAGTCATATTTTTGTGGCGATTCGGTTTACTAGCTGCTAATATTAACACAATATTGTGATTGTATATGTTTTTTTTTGTATTTTATGGAGTGTACGGTGAAAATAGCTCTTGTTACTGGTGGAACTAGAGGCATAGGCAGCGGAATATCCAGGGCATTAAAGGAATCTGGATATTTGGTGGTTGCGAATTATAATAAAGATATCGATACAGCGGAAAAATTTCACGAAGAAACAGAAATTTCGGTGTTTTCCTGGGATGTGTCCGACTATGATTCCTGTGTAAGAGGAGTAGGGGAGGTCCGCGACGCTCTGGGAGGCGATGTCGATGTGCTTGTTAACAACGCTGGTATCACCAGGGACAGCATGTTCCATAAGATGGATCCTACCGACTGGCATCGGGTCATTGGCACAAATCTAACATCCGTATTCAATATGTGCAGAGTGGTCATTCCGACGATGCGCGAGAAAAAATTCGGACGCATCATAAACATGAGCTCCGTAAATGGTCTGAAAGGTCAAGTGGGGCAAACGAATTACTCGGCTGCGAAAGCTGGTATCCTCGGTTTTACGAAGGCTCTGGCGCTGGAATCTGCATCGAAGGGAATTACCGTAAACGCTATTGCTCCCGGATATATTTCCACGGATATGACCGACACAATTCGGGACGACATCAAAGAAAAAATCATTGGCGGTATTCCCGTTGGGAGATTCGGAAAAATAGACGAAATAGCGCATGCTGTGCTATACTTGGCAGACGAAAGGGCTTCCTATGTGACGGGAACTACGCTAAATATAAATGGTGGCCAGTATTTATAGGGAAAAAAGACATGGAAAAAGGTCGTACGTTCGAAACTGTTGTTGGTTTTTTTGTTCTTGTGGTTGCATCGTTCTTCTCTTATTTTGTTTATAATAAATCCACTTGGAAGAAAATGGATGGCTACACGCTCACGGCAAAATTCGATCGAGCCGACGGACTAGCAGAAGGCGTAGACGTAAAAGTAAGCGGAGTTCGAATTGGAAAAATCCTGAATGTAAAAATAGATCCCGAGACATTTCTGGCTGTGGTTAAGTTCTCTGTACCGGATAATATAAAACTCCCAAAGGATACCAGTGCGGCTGTGCTGAGCGATGGCCTCTTCGGCGGAAGATATCTTTCCCTCACACCCGGTGGAGAAGAGACGAACATTGTGCGGGGCGGCGAAATAGAAAATACAGTTGGTCCCACAAATCTGGAATCACTAATCGGGAAGTTCATGCTTTCAAAAGATAAAGAATGACTTTTTTGCTGTAATATATTTTACGGAATGTGCATTGCTGTGCGTTGTCGATCGCGCGTAGCCAAGAAAGCAAATGGTTATGATGTTATAATTGCTACCTTTTTACCGTTTTTAATAAAATGATTAAATTATTTTTTACAACATTGTTTTTTTAAAATAACACAGCGTCGCGAAAAATGCATAATGACATCGCAGCGGAAGCCAGGGCTGCCTCATGAAAATTATCAGTGATTTCTTTTGCTGATATTTCAGATATTTTCCCTTTTTTTTATCACATGCCACTTGGCAAAAAAGCAATTGATCAGTAGGTATCTTTGCTACTTTTTTATGCATTTTCAGATCATGCAAGTCTGCTGTATGAGGCATTACCGTTTAAAATTATTCAAATATCAACAAAAAACTTGATAATTTTCATGAGGCAGCCCTGCAGCGGAAGCGTACTATACACAAAATCCTTTTATATATGCAATCTATTTTTTCTGTTTTTCGCAAATAAAAAGCTTAAAAAACCTTACCACCCTTCTCGTCTTTTCATTCAAAATAAGATGTGCTAAGCTGTTGATGTATTTAACCAAATGAGGAGCTATGCATCTTAGAAAAACAGGGGGCGTATCGGATTTGTCAAAGTGCATTG
>BNWJ01000098.1 GCA_025998735.1 Alphaproteobacteria bacterium
GATTCCTGACAACGATGCCAAAAAAGACGTCGCTATTAACGAAATTAAGCGGTGTTTTTGATTGCGAAGGGAGCGGGGATCGGTAATATTCGAAAAATGACTGGAAAATATAGACTGCATATAACCTCAATAACAACAATAATGCTGATATTCTAGCCATTATGCCATAATCATTCCATGTTTTTTTCATGCGTAGGCCCTGATCTCTCCACTTACAGTAGTGGGAGAAATGTTAAGCTGTTTTCTTTCTTTTCTTCTTTACGCCGGTTTTGTCGTTTTCTAATTCGTCGTCATACTTTTGCCAGAAAGAGCTTTCTCTTCTTTCGTATTTTTTTCTGGCCTTTCTTACGTAATCCGCATGGCTCGGATGCTTTTTGAAATCTACAATTTTCTCGCTCAAATTTTTGCACAAAACCAGATCCTTGGCCATACAGCCGTAGTTTGGATAATCGCCGTAATATAGAATGTCCTCCAGTGCTTTTCTGTACAAAAGCGTTGCCGCAAGAGGATAGCTTTCCTGCAGATTTTCCGCTATGGCTTTCATTTCCTTATATTTATAGGAACCCTTAAATTTTTCGATGTGATTTTCGACGAACTGAGAGCATTCCGCAAGAGAATTGTGTTTTATAAGAAAATCCGTGACAACAAAAGGATCTCCAGAACAAATCGCTAATCTTACGGCTTCTTCGTCAAAACGCTTAAAAAAATCCGCCGACGAGTGTTCGCGTATTTCTTCGAAAATCGCATAATCCAATGTTTTTCCGAACAGAGATACGCGTTCGTCCTGCGCTTGTTTTTGCTTGCCATCCGCCTCAAGTGCGCGAATCTTTAATCGACTGCATTCTAGATCCCCGCCTAGCTTGCGCGCCTTTTTGAGCCACAGCAATGCTTCTGCCGGCCGGTTTCCATCGATCAGGCGCTTAGCTATTTCCAGCCTATGAGAGTCGTCAAAATCGCCGTATTTATAATCGGTTTTCGGAAAAAACTGAGCCGAAATGTAGCCGTCAATATCGCCCTGACAGTCGGCGATTTCGCACAAACCAAGACGAACTCTTTCGCAGATGCTGGCTATCGCTTGTACTCGATATTTTTCAGTGGAATCGCCTTCCCTAAAGGAGGAATACCCTTTTTCCTGCTCTTTTTTAATTAGAGCGGCTTTTTTCGCCACTATTATGGTTTCGTCCGTTAACCTGGCTTTAAACAGATCCTTCAGCGAATTCAAGCCGTCATTCCGAAGTAGATCTACGGAACTTTTGATGATGCCATCATAGACGCGCTTTATACTGTTGCAAAACAGCTCCAACACAATTGGCACAGCATCCTTAGTGGCGATCTCGGCTCGCTTCGCAATTTTTACAAAAGTGTAGCTCGATTCTCTAAAGGAATTCTCAATTGCTTCTCCCGACGATCGGTCCAAAACAGACACGCCGATATTCAGAAACTTTACCATCAGATCCAGAGCTTCTTTCGGAGCAATGTCGGATAAATTGAATATGGCGTCACAAACCAGATCGAGCAGTGAAGCAAATACGTCGGCGTCGTCGTAGCCTACATGACGAGTGGACTTGCCCAAAAAAGACAAGATGTCCTTTACTAGCGAAATTATCTCCTGCTTGTCGCTGGAATTCGCAGCAATTATCATCTCAATTTCTCTGCGCAAATTCTTGTTTCTCATGTGCACAGTAAAAATAATATTAGCTAACTTTTTCGTTTCAATGAGTTCAAGTTTTTCTTTATCTATCATTTATATATCCTCCCTGCGGTCTGAGCTGATCCGAGCTGATCCGAGCCGGTCCGAGCCGGTCCGAAGCCGGACTGGCATTTTCTGCTTCGCTACCTTCTTCAGCGTATGCCGGCATGCATTGCGATGTCGAAGCTACCTCAACATGAGTAACGCCCATACGTCACGTGCTTTCATAAGATGCCACCTTTGTTGCTGTTTAATTCAGCTTCTATAGCATCTATTGTCGGTAATGATGTTTTTAAATCCTCCGGCATCATCTTTCCGAGTTTATATTCTGCAAGACCTATTGGAGCATTAATATTCCTTAAAGCATATTCTGCTGTGATATTATCTTTATGTTTGCAAATAATTAATCCTATTGTTGGATTGTCTGTTGGATGACGCAACAGATCATCTATGGCGGACAAATAGAAGTTCAATTTCCCTGCCTGCTCAGGCTTAAATTCTCCAGCTTTCAGCTCGATCGCAACGTACGAGCGCAATTTAAGATGGTAAAATAGCATGTCGACATAAAAATCCTTTTCACCAACAACTATATGATGTTGATTGCCCAAAAAGGCAAAACCCTCTCCGAGCTCTAGAAGAAATTTTCTTATATTTTCAACTAATGCGACTTCAATTTCACGTTCTCGAGCATTTTTGTCTATTGTCAAAAAATCAAAGATATATGGATCTTTCAGAGATTGTTCCGCTAAATCTGAAAATGGAGCCGGCAATCTATCTTGAAAGTTCGTTATGGCGTTTCCTTCTCTTTCGTGTAGTCTGGTCTCTATATGCATTGACAAAACGTTTCTAGACCAACCATGTTCCACCGCTTTTTGCATATAAAATATTTGCGCTTCTCGATCTCTCACAGAAGAAAGAATGAGAACTATGTGGAACCATGGCAATTGTGCAGCAGCCTGCTGCACAAATTCGGCACTTGGATATTCTTCCGCAAATTTCCGCATGTATTTCAGGTTTCTCGTGCTAAATCCCTTCATTTCTGGAAATGTGCCATGGAGATCTTTACTGAGTTGCTCAATGACTTTGCTGCCCCAGCCTTTTTCACTCTGCAGGCGAATAATTTCCGTTCCTATATGGTGATACAGATGGATCATCTGCTGATTAACCTGTAAAACAGCACGCTGCTGTGATGTTCTGACTTTTTCCTTCAGATCACTAAAGAACTTCGCATATTCATTAGATTTTATTATTTCGATTTCCAGCATTTTATTTTCCTATCACCACCATAAGACGTTTCTAGACCAACCATGCTCTATTGCTTTTTTGCATATAACTATGTGGTACCAAGTCAATTGTGCAACGTCGAAGCTGCCTCAACATAAGTAAATGCCAGTGGTGCAACCACGGTTTTCGCTGTAATATTCCCGTCATAGGGAATTTTACGGTGACGAACCAGCCATCTACTTCCTCAGATCTCAGGATCTCTCCACAGACTGACACGACATGCCCTGCCGTCAATGAAATATATAGCAGAAATATTGGAAAAAGAAAAGAACCGACGGCATCCACCTCGTTATTTTGAAGCAAAATCAATGTCGCAATTACAGTCAGCATACCTTGCCGTTTGAAGGCGAAGCCATTAGCGCCCGTCCTGCGAGGACCTTGATCGCGATAAAATTATGATGTATGTTAAAACAATCGCGATTATTTTATGAATGGTGTTAAATGGATCGGATATACGAAAATGTTATATACAAAAACCTGCAACAATATCCTCAGATGGTTTTTTTAGTTGGCGCACGTCAGGTTGGAAAAACAACCATAGCAAAAAGAATACAGTCTAAATTTCAGAGCTCTGTGTATCTAAATTTTGATTCCCTAAAGGATCGCCAATTGATTTTATCCGGACAGTCATTTATCGAAGACATCTTTCCGACAAATATGCTCACTAACTCGCAGCCGCTGATTATTTTCGATGAAATTCACAAGTACAGAGGTTGGAAGAATTACATAAAGGGTTTTTATGACCTGTATTGCAATCACTGCAAAATAATAGTGACCGGAAGCGCGCGTTTAGACGTATTTCAGTCCGGCGGAGATAGCCTAATGGGCCGATATTTTCAATACAACATTCATCCACTTAGTGTTTCAGAACTTGCATCTGCTGACAATAGCGATTTTTTAAAAAATCCGATTGAATTGTCTCCGGAATGCTTTTGTAAACTGTTCAAATATGGCGGATTTCCAGATCCCTATAATAATGCGGCAGATCAATATTATAACATGTGGCAGGCAACTAGATTTAAGCAGCTGATCCATGAAGAAATAAGAAGCATTGCCAATCTTCAGGAAATTTACCTGCTGGAAATCCTATCGGAAATTTTAAAAAGCAGAGCCGGACAGCTATTGAACAGTTCGAATTTGGCAAAACAAATAGGCGTGACACCCCAAACTGTTTCTCGATGGATAAATATATTGGATAGATTCTATTATTGTTTTATGGTTCGGCCATGGTTCAAGAATGTAACGAGATCGCTGACAAAAGATCCCAAAGTTTATCTTTGGGATTGGTCTTTGGTTGAGGGCGAAGGTCAAAAAGTGGAAAATTTTATAGCGTCCCATCTATTGAAATTTGTGAATTTCTACTCGGATACTGGACTAGGAAGATTTGAGCTTTTCTATCTTCGTGATATAGACAAAAGAGAGGTGGATTTTTTAATTGTACGAGACCACAAGCCGTTCATAATGGTCGAATCTAAGTCGTCTGAAACAAAAATGTCAAAATCAATTGAACATTTTAGAGCTCAATTGCTTCCCAAATTTTCATTTCAAACGGTATTCAATGCTGATTTTGTATCAAAATCATGCTTTAACAGAGAAAGTCCGCTGATTGTTCCAGTAAAAACGTTTCTCTCTCAGTTGATCTAGCCAGCATGATGGTGCGTGCCGTACACGCATTAATACTATAGCGAGCAACGCGAAGACATATAGCGATATACAACGCTTCATGGAGTGTAATTTTGATAACTTAGTGAGTGTTTTTGAGCTCAAATGGGGAAGATCTCCCACGATATCGTGCGTATGGAAGATCCTTACACGCATTAATTGTGCCGATATGGAACAAGTTTTCATGAAATATTTTTCTGATACATCAGAGTATCAGAATGAAATTGATCACATCTGCTTTGACGGTAAAGTTTTGCGCGGAAGCGACTCAAAAACGCAAGACAAAAGTGA
>BNWJ01000099.1 GCA_025998735.1 Alphaproteobacteria bacterium
CCTTTTGGGGCCATGTTAACCTCTCTTTAAAATAAATTATAAACTAAATTCGAGATTAACTTCTTCATGTGACTTTTTTCAAGACCACTTTTTACATAATTCGCAAAAAATCCTCGTTTTTTAGGCCGTGAAATGATGCTCTTCGCTGTTGAATGGGCGCTTTTGCAAAGATAAAACTTTGTATAACCGCTGTATAACTTTCGGGAATATGGAGCGTGGCTTGCTGCGCTCTCAATTCGTTTGTACAGCCACTGTACAGTTTCTTTTTTTGCAACATAATTACAGACAATTCCATAAAACACAGAGCAACGCACGCTGCGCTTTCAACAAATTCATTCAATCCGTTTTTACTACATTTAGTGACGTTCTTCCCAATTGGCTGTACAGGAGCTGTACAAAATCAGGGCTGTACAAGTTTTTTAGAAGAAGCGAAAGGCAAAAAACCCTCAAATTTTAATGGTGCCGAAAAGAGGAGTCGAACCTCCGACCTACCGATTACGAATCGGGCGCTCTACCAACTGAGCTATTTCGGCAAGACATCAGAACAAAGTCTTGGGTGCAAGATACAGCAACACCCAGACTTTTCCGAGAGTACAATAACAAACGTGATCGCGTATGCGACTATCTTGAATAGAACTCAATTACGATATTTGGTTCCATAACAACCGGATACGGAACGTCTTCCAACTTTGGAATGCGCACATACGTACCTTTGAGAGCCTTATGATCGACGTTCATATAAGTCGGTGTGTCTCTTTCTGCGGATTGGACTGATTCCAGGATAACCGTGTTTCCTTTGGATTTCTGTCGTATCTCTATCTCATCACCTTCGCTGACAGAATATGATGCAATATTCACAGATTTACCATTCACCATCACGTGACCATGACTTATCAGCTGTCTCGACGCAAATACAGTATTCGCGAACTTCATGCGATAGACAACGGCATCCAATCTGCTTTCCAGAAGGCCAATAATGTTCTGGCTGGTGTCTCCGCGCATTTGCAATGCCTTTTGAAAGATTATTCTGAATTGTCTTTCGTTTAGATTACCATAATATCCCTTTAGTTTCTGCTTAGCCAACAGTTGGAGACCATAATCCGTTGGCTTCTTCTTGTTGCTTCCATGCTGACCCGGAGCGTAATTTCTCTCGTTCAGCGGACTTTTCTGACTTCCCCAGAGATTCACCCCGAGTCTTCTATCTATCTTATGCTTTGCAGCGATACGTTTGCTCATTCAATGTTTCCTTTATACAATACACAGATGCATAGATGTTAAATGATATTCTTGGAATGTCAACTGTTTTTAGTGGCGAAACGATCGAAAAAAACATATAACATTATCCCATCGTTCCATCTACTTATCATCCTCATCTTCTGCACCTTTCTTTGCTTTTTTCCCGTTTTTTTCTTCTTTTCTTTCTTCTCTCCAATTATCTTCTCATAAATATCTCCAATAATTCCACAGAAGTCCTCTGCTCCTTTGTTTTCCTCTTGATCGTTCAAAGACACCAGCAAACGATCAACTTCTTCTTTTAAAGCATCTTTTGACCATTTATTTTGGTTACCGTAGGCTTTATAGAGTTCCTGAATTACTATTTCACTAAGTTGTTCCCATGCAGTTGCCATAAATATTTTTTCTGCGCCGTTTGGTTTGTAGAATTTCACGGATTTTGCGATAGAATCCGCTATGTTTTTGATTTCAGCATCTTCCTTGAGTTTGTTGACAACCTCCTTTTTAGAAAGTTTCTTTTTTGTATAGTCCTCGCCTTTTAGTTTTAATAACACCTCGGAAATTGGACAATAGACTGATGCTGCGAAATTCAGGTTACGTAATTCTTCGACGTGCTTAGCTACTAACGGAAGTACCTTCTCAAGATTTCTATAGTGATATATGCTATAGAAACCTGCGATATCGCCTTTATCACCTATTCCCTGTAGCAGATAGCATAATTTTATAAGATGCGTTTTGATTTTTTCGATGATTTTCTCATTTTTTAATTTGGGGCAATAAACGAAATCATTCAGATTTTTTTCTTTTATTATTTTTGCGCATGCAGCTGCAATGGTCTTACGATCATCAATGCTTAGCGTGCCAAATCTATTTTCCATAAAATTTATTATCCGTGCGATGTGGCCGTAGATGGTCGAATCTTTATTTGAACCAATGCGCAATCCGATCACCAGATAAACTGTCGCGGCTATATATTTCGTGAGTGGCGTTTTTTTCTCATCGTTACTGACACATTTTTCGCTTTCTGTTTTTAACATAGCTTCCGCTATTGCATTTTCGCGCAACTTTTCTGGTGTGATTTCTTCCTTCCGGCCATCGTATGGGCCATTCTGATGTGGATCAGTAAATAGAAATGGTTTGAATAGACCATCAACGAATTTGGTCGCCGTTTCAACGTCACTTTTCAACTGATCGTCATTCTGTTTCGAAGTTTTATCTGTCTTCGGGGGTTTTCCATGAGTATTCTCTCCGCCTTTCGTAGCATAAACATCATCACACGCCACAATGCCAGCAAAAATCATACAAAGCAATGTGATCCGATTTGTAAGTCTCATTTTCGATCTCCAGATTTACAAAAATCAATTTATCTAATATTTTACAGAAATATCAGGAGGTTGTAAAGCACAAATATAGGCCTCGTGCGAAAATAAAATGAACTTTCAACGGGGTGTGTTGCGTGGAATTACAGCATTTCCGTAAGACAAAAGTTCAAGTTATTTTCACACAGATCCATACATGAATCGCAATACATTCCAGGGCTTTCATGTGTTTTTCTCTGGCATAATAAAGGTATGATTAATTTGTTTAGTCATTTGCACCGAGAAGGTGTTGCAACATTTTCTCGGGATTTTGAGGCTTAATCGAAGGGCTTTAGAACCTAATCGCGGTGGTGATAGTGTCTGTATAAGTTGATAAGCCTCCCAAGCTCAAATTGTGAGCAAATTTTTAGTTTGAGAAGAAACAATCGTATTATAACGATCATTCATATCGCATAGCATCTTATAAATTTCGTCAACCACGTATTGCGACTGACGATAGACACGAGAAAAAAGAGAGTTGTATCTATTGAGATATTTTGTTGCAAATCCGCGAGCATTTCTGTTTCTTTGTTTGATAAAGCCGTGAAAATTATTTACTGTATTAATGTTGTAAAAACCAACGCCTTTGTTTTCGCTTTTTGCTCTCACTACAGAGCATTTCTTTGTTTCTTCGAGAACGTTGTAACCTTTTGCTTTATCACATAAGAAAAGAGTATATTCGCTTACTCTGTTGCCGAAAACGCTCTCGATGTCTGTTTTTTGAGGAGTTGCTCGATTAACAGAAAGCGCTATTCCTTTGCCTTCTCCCTCAACAGCTGTGCATATGCAGATATATTCATCGGATATGCCACATTTTTGCGCAACGGCTCCATGCTTTCTCGGCTTTCTGTAATAATCTGGCGGTAATTTTCGTCCTTTCAAGTTTTCAAGAACGTATGTTTCGTCTGCTTCGCAAACTCCATACAGCTTCATCAAATTGCGCGCTTCTTCTTGCTCCAAACAATACAAAATTTTATGTCTCATATTGAATACAGTCTTATGGCGCAAAACAAGTTTGGCAGCTGTTTTGTCCAGCAAAATACCATGGATTGTATCTCTGATTACCTCCTTCCAAACCGCTTCGCCACTGCGTGAGTTGAACATAACACTCCCCGTTGTTTGAACAAAACTTTTGTCACAACCTCTACAAAGATATGCTTGTTTATTGCACTTGTGCCCATTCCGAACAACGTTTTCTGATTTACAGTGGGGACACGGCGGCCTATTGCGCTTTTCCTCTTTCTCGTATTTTTCTTTTAGATCAGTTACATTCTTTATCGCTTCTTCAACTGCTTTTTCCGGCAGATGTTTCACTAATTCTATTAGGTCGCTTAACGTTTTTTCCATTGGATCTTCCTTTTATTACTTCCATCCATTAGACCTGTTGCAGTGTGCCAAGACGAAGGCACGATGAAGATGGAGGAAGTGGCGCTCCGATAAGGACTGTCCAAGCAGACTTATCAAACCACCTTGCGGTGCTGGATAGCGAAAGCTACTGGTGCTGAGCGGCAATGGAAAAGGCATTTTGAAATGTCAGGTGAGTTGTAGAGAGATCAACGAAAGTAAACTGTCCGATGAGGCGTCGATAACTCAAAGGCTTCGTTAAAACATAGCTCCCAGCGCTGGCTATGGACAAGCGCAGAGACCAACTTGGACGAGACTGCGCAGCGAACGGCGTATAGGCAGGATGACTCTACAACAGGCTTCATCGGTGCAACTTGGGAACTTGCATGGCGAAAAGAGTCTTAAAAAAAAGGATGCTTCATGCAGGGGCGGATGAGCTCGTAGTTAGCAATGAAGGCGATGAAAGTCGCTGGAGCGAAGGGGCTCAGTTATTTGCCTTTTATTTCGGTGTAACTGTGAAAACAGGAGGCGTTCTGACGAAAGCAAATAACAAGAGCTGGATGAAGGGAGACTTTCACGTTCAGTTGAGAGTTTTCAGACAAATATAGTCGAGCAAGCTGGCGGAAAACTTTGGAATTTCAACAAAACAGGCTCGGTTGACTTCAAGAAAAACGCAAGCATTCTTACTGCAGAAGACAAAACTGAGACGCGTTTTTCACGTTTTTGCTGATAAATCAGTCTGTTACAAAAATGCGAATTAATGAAGCTAAAAACTCGTCTTTAGGCTGATAAATGAGCTTCTTTGGGCTGCTATATTTATGTGAAAACTCTCAAATTCCCTCGGCCTACTCGACAAAGTTGGCGATAACATATTGATAAAAGTAGATTTTACAACAGACACAGATGAGTTTTTGATACTGATGGCCAGCGTAGATTTTGGCGGAAGATCTGTGCCATTG
>BNWJ01000100.1 GCA_025998735.1 Alphaproteobacteria bacterium
CTGTTTTCCTTTGACAAAACCATTCTTGTAACTGCTATCCAATCCACAATACCTACAGTGCATAATACTCTCCTATTTCAATACTTATTGGCATTATATCACACACTATATTTAATTGAAAACTCTCGGTTAAAGGTTCGTTCAGATTGGGCATGCTAGAACCGTCTCTTGCGGGGAATTATTTTGCTGGGGGGCGATTCGCTGTTTAGTTCATGAACCATATGCTCTAGAAGCGCGACGTATCGCGTGTGATCTTGCGGAGTATCTCATCAAAAGAAAGGTATATAGTGCGGAATCAGTGTCTATGCTTTGGACAGGCGGAACTGATTCGATTTTTACAGATAAAATACGAAGACGGTTTACGTCTAAGATGGACGTATGTATCGATTAGATTTACGATAAGTCGACGTATCCCTCTTTGTCGAACAATCCTGACGTTGTAAAAATGGCATGGAGTTTCTAAAAGATATTGGCGTAAAAAGTTTTGAAGATTTGCCAATAGAGGAAAGTCGCAATGTAGATTGCTCACGCTTGTCTCCAAGGGTAAAGATATTTTGCTAATGATCTTCTTAAAAAATGCTAGTATGATGATATCATTTGGTATGGATTATATCACATGAAGATTATATTTATGGGAACATCTGACTTTTCGCTAAAGGCTCTGGAGGCCATGCATCGGGAAGGGGGCAATGTTGTGGCGGTGTATACGCAGCCTCCAAAACCATATGGAAGAAGTTTAAAGGTCAAGAAATCGCTGGTGCATGAATTCGCTGAAAACGAAATGCATGTGCCAGTTTACACGCCCACGAGTCTGCGCAAGCGGGAGCAGGTAGACTTATTTGCGTCGCTGAAGCCGGATCTAGCGGTTGTTTCGTCCTATGGATTGATCATTCCACAGAATATTTTGGATGTGCCAACTCACGGATTCATCAATATTCATGCATCGATTCTTCCGCGATGGCGGGGCGCGGCTCCCATACATGCGGCGATACTTTCCGGAGATAAGGAGACCGGCATTAGCATCATGAAAATGGACGCTGACATCGATACCGGAGATATCATATCGATTAGATCGCTGGAAATCATGCCCCAAACCAATCATGGAGAATTATCAGAAAAGCTCGCTTTGTTGGGAGCGGAAATGATTCTGGAAACAATCGATAATCTCGAAAAAAGCCTGGCAAATGCGTACAAACAGCCAGAATCCGGAGCCACATATGCCGCAAAAATCGCGAAGGAGTCGTGTCGAATTAATTGGGGCGATTCGGCGGAAAATATTCTGCGACAAATCAAGGCGTTTTCTCCAATTCCGTCTGCTTGGAGCGAAATTAACGGTATGCGCATCAAGATTCTCGATGCAGAACTCTCTTCCAAGGATTTCTCAGAAACTCCTGGCACCATACACGAAGAAATGATCGTCTCTTGTGGAATCGGCTGCGTTCGGCTTCTGGAAGTTCAGCCGGAAGGGAAAAACAAAATGAAGGCTGAAGATTTCATGCGCGGTCACCAGCGTGACGCTGGACCCGCTTTCTGCTTTGCTACCGGTTGAGAGGTATGCGAGTGATATTTTCAGCATTTTTCGTCATCCAGAGGCCCGTAGGGATCCACAGCAACATGAAAACGAGTAAAGCAATTGATGTATGTGCGATTACCATTGGGCTACTGATTCTTGGTGGATGTAATTCCACAAAAATAGAGCATAAGCTGGGCTATAACTTCGAAACATTTGATATATCTGACGATGAATTGGTAGGTCATACATTTGTGGAACTCGAAAACAAGCAGTACACAAAGCAATATGCTGAAAAAAAGATCGAGCTGAAAAAAGCATACGATGAATTTGTAAAACATTCTGGAATGGATGCGGTAGATCAGCAGAAAGAATTCGAGCGTTTCATCGAATCCTATGCAGACAAACAGCCGTGCTTGGGTTGTCGAGCTGGATCGTATCATTACTATGGTCACATGATCGATATGATTGATCTGAGAATCAAGCACCTAAAAATATACACTGCCTGGTACTCTCGGGACACATCAAAGTAGAATAAGCATATGGTATCAGAAGAATTAAAAGAAAATATTACAGGATGGATAAATGAACTGAGAGTTCAGCGGCGCTATTCAGATCATACGCTTTCGGCCTATGAAAACGACCTAAAGAACTTTCTATCGTTTCTAAACGGTCATTTTGCCGACGAAGTTTCGCTGGAGATTCTACAAAAAATGAAAATTGCGGATTTCAGAGCATGGCTATCCCATCGAATTACCAACGATATGTGTGCGCGATCAAATGTGCGAGCGCTGTCGGCGATACGATCGTTTTTCAACTTTTTGGCCAAGAAAAATCTCGTGGATTTGAAGATAGTCAATGCTGTGAAGCGTCCGAAATTGTCGGCGCTGCTTCCAAAGCCTATAAACGAAACCGCCATCATGGATTTCATCAATCTCGACACGTTTTTCGAGGAGGATCTGCCGTGGGTCACTGCAAGAGAAAGAGCGCTATTTACGCTGCTCTATTGCACCGGCATGAGAATAAACGAGGCGCTGTCCATAAAAACCAAAGACGTGTCCAACGAAATAAAAATAGTAGGAAAAGGCAAAAAAGACAGAATCGTCCTCCTCCTTCCATTGGCGCTAGAGCGAATAGAGGCATATATTGCTAGTTGTCCGCACGATATATCTAACGGATATTTATTTGTCGGAGTAAAAGGAAAGAAATTGCACGCCTCCTATGTGGACAATCGCCTGCAAAAATTGAGAATAATGTATAACCTTCCAGATCATGCGAGTGCGCACGCTTTCAGACACAGCTTTGCCACGCATCTCATCCAGAACGGAGCAGACCTTCGATCGGTGCAGGAACTTCTGGGACACGAATCTCTTTCCAGCACTCAGATATATACAGATGTGGACGATTATAATATATTAAGAATCTACGAAAAATCTCATCCTTTGGAAATTAAGTAATTTGGAGTGCGAATATGACGAAAAAAATTAGATGTGTTGTAGGAATGTCCGGCGGAGTTGATAGCGCAGTCTCCACCTTTCTCGTGCGAGAACGCGGCTATGATGTCATTGGCTGCACGTTCCGAATGTTTGACTCTCCGGGATCTCAAAAAGCCATTGCCGACGCTAAGCAAATCGCAGATTTTCTCGGTGTGAAGCATGAAGTGGTGGAATGCGCGTCTGATTTTAAAAAACACGTGATGGATTATTTCGTGGATTCCTACGAAAACGGTCTGACTCCAAATCCATGCATTATGTGCAATAAGTTTCTGAAATTTCACTATCTGGACGAAGTTCGAAGAAAGTACGACGCCGATTTTCTCGTTACAGGGCATTATGCGCGAATAAAAAGAGATGAATCCGATCCTTTTTCCAACGTCGAACTACATCGAGCGATCGATCGCAGTCGAGATCAGAGCTACTTTCTATACGCCGTCGATCCGGAGATTCTAGCGCACGCAATATTTCCGCTTGGGGAATATAAAAAGCCGTTTGTTCGAGAAATTGCAGCCCAAAACAGCATTCATGTCGCACAAAAATCAGATAGTCAGGATATTTGCTTTATTCCGGACAGAGATTACGTATCGTTCGTAAAACGCTACCAACGTGACGGTGGTTGCACCACTGGCATTTTCTCTTCTTCTGAAACAGCTTCAACATCGAAAATAGGGCTCGCATACGTTTCAGAAGGTAGCGAAGCAGAAAATGGATCCAGCTTCAAGCTGGTTGGTTTTGAAAATGGCAATATAGTCGATCGAGACGGAAAGGTACTGGGCAAACATAAGGGCATCGTGAACTACACCATCGGTCAACGCAAAGGGCTTGGATTGTCCGGTGGACCGTTTTTCGTTTGCGCCATAGACGCTTCCAGAAACGAAGTCGTTGTCTCATCTAAGGAAAATATTCTGGAAGATATCGTTCATCTGAAAGACGTGAAATTTCTCAACGGAGAATTCCTCGGAGAATGCCAAGCGCAGGTGCGATTATGCAGCACCAGAGCCAGCGCCTGCGTTTGCAAAGATTCCGACGGAAATTATTTCGTGAAGCTCTACTCTCCGGAATACGGAATCGCCAAAGGACAGCACTGTGTCTTTTTTGACGATACCAGAGTCATTGGCGGCGGAGCAATCTGCCAGCCAATGTGACGTTGGTTGCACTATATGCGCTAATGCTATCGCTATCGGCTGAAACGTGTGCCGGCGCTATTTGCAATATCAACGCAAAACTGTTGTCATAATTTTCTCAAAAAAATCAAAATTTTAACAAATTTTTAACTATTGTGGAATAATGCCTAACTGTTGGCACTTAATTAATAGGAGGATATCATGAAAAAGTATTTACTGGCAGTGGCGTTATTGTTTGGTGGTGTGTATCTTGTATCCGAGAGCGTGAGTCAAGTTGAGGCCATGTGGGCGGCGCCCATAAAGTTTCCAGAAATATCTAAAGACGACAAGGTAGATCTGCTAAGGATCTGTGCGAAAATAACTTGAACTTTTGTCTTGCGGAGGCGCTGTAATTCCATGCAACACACATCGTCGAAAGTTCATCTTATTTTCGCACGAGGCCTAACTCGATTTTTTAAGCCATTTTCGCAGACAACCTCGGGAATACCAATCGAGGCTGGCGACATTGAGAGCCTTATTGGCCTAATCGCGGTAGACGGGGTACGGCTTTGGCGGCCGTCCCCACCCCGCACAGGTAGGGTCGAGCAATGGCGCGTTAGCTGAGATAGCCACGTTTCCATCGGCCGCCTCGTCAAACGTAGCGTGCGGA
>BNWJ01000101.1 GCA_025998735.1 Alphaproteobacteria bacterium
GACGATAAGCTGGCACATAGGAGCAAAATCCAAAGCTAATATCAAGAGCCGTGTGCGGGAAATCCGCCAGCACGGTTCCGTGCGGGGTGGGGACGGCCGCCAAAGCCGTACCCCGTCTACCGCGATTGTGAAAAATCTTTTTTTAATTTTATTGTTTTTCCTCTGTGGTTGTTCTCAGATGGAGAATGTAGCCGAAAATGATCCCAATAGTATTGTTGCCCGTCACAAGGCGTATGTTTGTCTCATCGACCTACTGGAGCAAAGTCTAAAAAACGGAATGTCAAAAGAGCAGATGAATAAGATTCTCCATACTTTTGAAAGTGATTTTCTTGGCGTAGGAATTACAGAAAGCAAACCATTCATGCAGTGCGTAAAAGCATATCAGGATCTTTCGCAACTCATAAAAAGTTGGCCAAAAGAAAACGCAGAGTACGAAGGTGTCGTTAATGCTGTCGAACGGATGCAAAAACAGCTTCTAAAAGATTTAAAAGTGCTGAAAACAATTGCATTTAGTGACGATGATGGAAAATATGCGGTCAGCGATTTCTTGCAGTGTGTCTATGTGGATTACTTCTCACAAATTTTTTCTTATCACCCAGATTTTTTTGATAAACGCATCGCCGAATCCATCAGAAAAGAAGCATTCTCTCCAGCTATTGCTTTTGCGTTATACACAAAGTTATTCGATTCAAAGTCTTGGAAGTATGAAACTCCGGAGGTAATAGTCTTGTCCGGCAATAATTTTTCAGGACACATATTATTGGTCGCTCCACCTGGATGTTGTTGTAATCTGGATGTTTATACATTTTATGTCAATAAAAATGGAGGTATTGAAAAAATTTACAGAAAAGACTACGGCAACTCTCCCGATGGAAACTGCTTTGGAATACATGATGTCAGAAAGTATTACTACAAATGGAACCCGAACAAGGGGACAATTACGTTTTTGTATCAGACTTTGGACGGTGATGATGAAAAAGATTTCAAATTTATTCCAGAAAAAAAGCAGTGGATTCTTCATGAATCGCGAAGAGTGCCATATCTATATGGAAAGTAAGACAATAAAAAAAACGCTTATTCTTCTTTTGCTGCTGGGAGGATGCACTGATCCTACCGATGATAGATCTCAAGTCAGCAACCTTCATTGTGAATACGGAAAATATACCGGCGAAATCAACGCCAAAAATGTTCCACACGGAAAGGGAAAAATGACATACCACGATGGTCGCGTCTATGAAGGTGATTTTGTGGAAGGAGTGCCACATGGCAAAGGAAAAGGAATAAAACCAGGTGTGTGCGTTATTGAAGGAGATTTTGAGGGCGGATCGCCGAATGGAAAAGTAAAAATAACATATGCTGATGGCATCATCTATGAGGGAGAATACACCGATATTTTGCCGCATGGAAAAGGAAAAAAGCTATATCCCGATGGAACTATTTACGAAGGAGATTGGTGGAGAGGTGGTCCGCATCAAAAAGTAAAAATGAAATGCCCGGACAGAACCGTCTACGAGGGAGATTTCGTATTGGCTAAAATACAGGGAAAAGGAAAACTCACATATCCTGATGGAAGTATCGTCGAAGGAGAGTTCGTGGAAGGCTGGCAAAACGGAAAAGGAAAGAGAACGTGTCCAGATGGAGTCTACAGAGGAACGTTCAGAAACGGTAAGCAACAGGGAAAAATAAAGAAGGAATGCAATGATGGAAAAATCGTATACGGAGATTTCGTGAACTGTAAAATGCCGATTGCAACCATTGATTCTGGAGTTGGAAGTGAACGCGGAAGAAGAAATGTTTACGTCTTCCGAAAAACTCCAGGACGCTAGGGAAAAGCCATAACTCAGAAATTAAAACCAGATCGCATAAATAAGGTGATGTAAAAAATGACAATACATGTTCCAAAAAACATCTTATATATGGCTACTGGAACAAATGTGTATTTATTTCTATTTAAAAGATATGTAATCGCATGGAGCGATGCAAAAGCGACTAAAAATGAAGAAACAGCTCCGATAGTGCAGTCTCTGAAATCGTGAATAATGTAGCTGGTGCATTTAAATATAACAATGCCGATGGTAATTGGAATATACAATAATAAAGAATATCTAAAGCTCTCTTGGCGAGAGTATCCGTAGTAGCGCAGAACTGACCAACTTAGACACATTCCGTTCATTCCTGGTATAACTGATGCCATCTGGATCAGTCCAGCTATCAAACCGTGTTTTCTGGAAATCTCATGCACGCCATCACGGATTTGTGTTCGATCGCAAAGCAACAGTATCACAGCGGAAAATATTGTCGATAGCCCAAATATCCACAGAGGCCATATTCTGCCGACATGCACGTAGTAGCATCTCTCAGCTATTCCAAAAACGACAATGGTCGGCAAGGTCGCTAGAGCTAATGTAATAAAAAGATCTCTATTTTGAGTTTTGTTTACAACTAAAACGTCTTTAAATCCAAGTGTTAATCTCCATACATAAGATCGACAAAATTCCATTGCCGCCAAGATCGATCCAATACTCAAGGCAATGCAAACTGTTTGATTATAACCACCGCCCACCATTGTGAGACTTGCGACATGAGCCGCTGAATCGATGGCCAAGAATTCTGCAATGCCATGTACAATGCCACCTAAAATATAATACAAAAAATCCATAAATCCTCCATCAAGCGCCAATATCCATCGTACATTGCCACAAATTATCTGCACCATCAATCGGTTCGTAGAATTTAGAAATTCTGCTATTTCTGATAGAAAGCTCTCCAAGTTTCAGTCTGCCATATTTTCTGTATCCCATTTGCCACCACTCTTCCATTTTTAAAGCACATCTCAGCAACTCCTTGAAAACGCATCGAAATTTCGTGAGCGGAACAAGTGATTTTCACTTTCCCGCCCTGAAATGACCGCTACTCCAGAGCTTTTGGTCGAACTTTTGCACACGAGTTTTTAGCTAAATTTTAGAAAACGTCTCAGGCAGAGAGCTTGCAGAGCATTTTGGAGACGATTCTCCAGTTCCGCTCGTTTGGAGAATAATCGGAGATTTGGAGAGAAAATTTCGTTGACGAGCTCAAAATGTCATGCATTTTGCATTAATTTAAAACACATTCGGCGTCGCAAAGACCTCAGGGACAGAGGACTTGAGGAATGTATTGCCTTTGATTAAAATGTAAAATTCTCTACTCACACAGACAACCTGGTGGAGTCAAGGGGAGTCGAACCCCTGATCTCGACAATGCGAATGTCGCGCTCTACCAACTGAGCTATGACCCCATTAAGTACACATGCGATAAACCCCTCACACAATGCACCAATAACATGCTATATTTCTTCTGTTTTTTCAAGCTCTAATGCAGATATTTTATCGTCGTCGCTGAATTCTTCTGTAATTTCCCCTGATGTCTTCAGATCTGCCGCTTCTCTCAGAATATTTGCGATCCTCTCATCGTAATTAATTGCAGAAATTACATGTACATTTTTCTGATACTTATCTTCGAATTGCGTTTTTATGTTCAACGCTTCTTGTTCATCGATGGAATCAACTTTATTTAGGACAATTATTTCTGGTTTTGTGCTAATTTCGTAATCATGCAGAGAGATTTCGTTTCGCACAGTATCATAGGCCTCCATAACATCTTCTAGGGTTATGTCTATGAGATGTATGAGAGCGCTGCATCTTTCGATGTGCGCCAAAAACTTGTGACCTAGTCCACGACCATCATGCGCACCTTCAATCAGGCCTGGAATATCAGCAATTACAAATTCACGAGAATCCACATAGGCTACTCCCAACTGGGGAATGAGCGTGGTAAACGGATAGTCGGCAATTTTTGGTTTGGCTTTGGTTACCACCGACAGAAAAGTCGACTTTCCGGCGTTTGGTAGTCCGATTAAGCCAACATCAGCGATTAACTTCAGCTGTAGCCATACCCACAACTCTTCTCCAACTTCTCCTTTTTCCGCTCTTCGTGGCGCTTGATTTATGGAAGACTTGAATTTGTTATTTCCGCGTCCGCCGAATCCTCCTTTAGCAAGAACAACGCGCTGTCCTTCGCGAACGATGTCAGCAAGAACGAATTCTTCGTTTTCATCGAGTATTTCGGTACCAATGGGAACTTTCAGCACAAGATCAACTCCACCAGCTCCGTATTTATTGCTTCCACTACCGTTTTCGCCTCTTTTGGCGGAAAAATGCTGCCGATATCTGTAATCGATGAGTGTATTAAGATGATTGGCTCCCTCGATTATTATGTCGCCGCCTCTTCCTCCGTCGCCACCGTCTGGACCACCGTATTCTACGAACTTCTCCCTTCGAAAACTGAGACAACCGTCGCCACCATTACCGGCTTTCAAAAAGATCTTGGCTCTATCTAAAAATTTCACGTTACACCACATAGCTAGCAGTCAGGAGGATAAGCTTTTTTATCAAACTTTGTCAATTAGTTATTTGAATAGCAGCAATCTGATGACTGAGCTTGGATCTAAACATATTAGACCTGTTGCAAAAGCCTCTTGGAGTCACTGATTATCAGGACCAAAAATACACGGGCGTTTCATAAAATTTTAAAGATATGTTTAGTTAATGTTTGGGAGGCTTGTTCGACGAGCTTGCACGTCATAAAAATGCACAAAAAAGCGCCCATTCAACAGCGAAGTGCATCATTTCACGGCCTAAAAAACGAGGATTTTTTGCGAATTATGTAAAAAGTGGTCTTGAAAAAAGTCACGTGAAGAAGTTAATCTCGAATTTAGTTTATAAT
>BNWJ01000102.1 GCA_025998735.1 Alphaproteobacteria bacterium
TTTTAGATTGTTTTCAATGCACTTTGACAAATCCGATACGCCCCCTGTTTTTCTAAGATGCATAGCTCCTCATTTGGTTAAATACATCAACAGCTTAGCACATCTTATTTTGAATGAAAAGACGAGAGGGGTGGTAAGCCTACTAAGGCGAACCTTGTTTTCTATGGAATACCCCTTCCATTCGATATCCTTCAATTTTTTACCTGTTTTTATAGTATGAGAAAACTCTGCGGAAATTCCCTACCTCTCATTTAGCATTTTGCTAATTCCAACAGCTAGAAGTGGAGCGAAAGTTTGAAACTTGTCACTTTTTCTATAAAATCATTCATGATGGCGACATGTCCATATAATTGCATAATGCCAACCTTCGCGTATAAACACGCATTGAGCTCTTTATAAAAGTATCCCAACTTGACGGCAGCATATGGACAAACACCAAACGATGTTTTACTTTTAAAATCGCTAATTGCTCTTATTTCATTGTCGTTTAGTGGTGGCCTAACATCTGAGTTGTTGGGATTATATAGATTTTCGATTTCTTTCCGCAGATCCTCGATATTTCTTCCAGCTGGATTAATTCCAATATTCGGATATTCGCGAATATATTCACCAGCAAAAAATTTATGCAATTGAAATGCTACTGCCCAATGTACATTACCACTCTCGACATTGCCATTAGTGTCAACATTGCCATTGTGGGCAACGGAGGGGCCAAAAATAGGATCCGCTGCTGTAATCGGCTGTTCGGCCATATGGCCTAACGCATCGGATATGGCAGGGAATTTAGCTCCGACAAATTCACGGATTTTATCGTATCCGTCATGCAAATCACCGCCACCAAGGCTTCTAATGCTGTTTATAGATCTTTCTCCTACAAAATCAGCAAGAACCGCAAGTGGGTTTGCATCGTAAGCACCATCGAAAACTCCTCCACCAGCAGGAGTTGTCATAAAATTGTTGCGGTTTCCGGTTGAAAAATCTGCTTCTCCTCCCAAATATCTCATGGATCGCACAAAACCTCCATATACATCAACATCAACAATATGACTACTGGCTAATGTATCGACATCATAATTCCCACCAAAAGCATTAGGAGATGAGGATATATTATGGAACATCTGTCGCAGGATACGTTCCTTTTTGAGGTAATCTTCGCCTGCTTTATAGTAATCCCTCTCTGCTGCCATTGCATCCCTATTGGCTGCTATTGCGATACTAGAATCGTCTTTTATAACTCCACCAATGCGTACACTTTTACTGGCACCGCCAATGTCAGCTCCAACTTCAATTCCAACGGTAAAGTTTCCAGAGACTGCTTTCTGGTATCCGATGGCGACGGTGCCGCCGTACATGGTGGAATTAACAGATGTGGACGCGTCTCGAAATTCGCGATTGGCTTCCGACGAGGTCTTTTGGACTCCAACGTTAAGGCCGGCTCCGATGGTAAATCCCTCGAAAGCTTTGGCTCCTTCACATGCGGACGCTTCAGGTTTCACTTCACCTTCGGCACATACATAGGAGAAAAACAAGCTACAAATCGAACAACTCAACAACAATTTCCGCATACCATACCTACCACACAATAAACATATCCTACGAATGATATGTTTATTTTTGGTAAAATGCCATAGATTTTATGCGACATTTAAGCTTTCTTGTTGAGTGTAAATGCAATATTGTATCAAAAGTTGCGTTTCGTATCGATGGAATTTCATAAGTACACACAAATGTTAATGTTGACTTTCAATGCGAATAGCGCAATATAATCATACTGGATACATCTTGTGGTTGTTTTGATGTGGAACCGATGACACAAAAGACCTTGTAATGCGGGTGATGAATGAAGAGATGAATACGAGCAAGTATGTAAAATGAAGCAAAAAATGTTAGATTTTTTTGAGTCAGCCGGCCATAACAGTCTAGAGCTAACTTTTGTTGTTTTACATGAAGCTAAAAGTCGGACAGTCGAAGGTTTTGCGGAAGTGGATGTGAAATTGTTTTTGTAGAAGGGGGCTCGTATCGATGAGAGTAAATAGATTAGTGCAATGGAATAAGGAATCGCTTGATTTTTTAAAATCGGCTCCAGATAATAGCATTGATTTGAGGGTTATGGCTTGTCATGCCTGTGCTTCGCAAACAGGAGAGGCGTTTGAAGAGTTTGTCAATTCAGTAAATAGTGAAAATATTAGGAGAAAAATAAGGAAGGTCATTATTCTTGATTCTTCTTATTTGTACAGACATTGCGTTCCAGGATTTTATCAGTATGCGGATCCAAATATTAGGACAATGTGGCTGTTGAATAATCTGTATTCTATTGAGAAGTTAGAAGCAGATGTCGTGATGGAGTCATGGGTAGAACAGGTTAATAGTGAGGAATTTAAGCGTGCCTACAAGCAAATAATGATAGATTTTTCAGGAGATGAGAATGGAAATGGAATCATACCGAAATTTAGAGAAATAATAATATCACATTCTGGAAAAGCTAGTTCTAAAGGTAAAGGATCACTGGAGGGATGTATCAACTTTACTATCGAGGAATGTGCGCATGCTTGTGTATATCTTAAAAACGAGATCATAGCGTATCCATTGGATTTTGGTCCCTCTATAGCATTTGTAAACAAACACTATAAGTTAAATATTCGTCATCTTCGCTATAAAATCTCAAATCATGCTGAAACATATAAGTATTCTATTCCGGATCCAGATAAAATAAATCAAAAAGTGATCTCGTTTTTGACAGAGGCAGCCTCAAATGTAAATTTCTTTGTAAGTGATAAAACTGGGAATTTTATATATAAGAATCTGGCTTTCGCGAAAATTGCTGGAAATATAAGAGCACCTGATCTTGATCCGAACGCCTGGGAAATATCAAAAAAAGTTATGCAAGAAAGGAAGCAAATAATTGTTGAGGAAGGAAATTTGGGAGTTCGTTATCTCTCGGTGAAATCTCCGCTAATAGTAGATGGTGAAGTAGAAGGAGTTATAGGAGTTGCGATAGATCTTACAGATAGTAAAAAAGCAGAAGAACTGGAATCACAGAATAAAATACAAAAAATGAGAATAGAAGAACAAGAAAAATTTAAAATTATTTCAGAACAAGTTGCGCATGATATTTGTTCTCCGTTAGTCGTCTTAAGTATGTTATCAAAACACTGCAAAAATCTTTCCGAAAAAGAGCACATTGCTTTGAGAAATTCTATAACAACTATTGAAAGTATTGCGAAAAATCTACTGGACGGTTACAAAAGAGAGAACAATGTGCTAACTGAGGAATCGTATGTTTTGTTTCCTTTTAGCATATCAGAAATACTTGGCGATAAAAAACATCAGTTTTGATAAATAATTCTGTGGAGGCTTTTGAAAACAAAAGTGGAGTTATCGAAATAAAGTTCGTTGAAGAATGTCAAAAAAATAAAGTCATTATAAAAGACAATGGAAAAGGTATGTCGAAAGAAATAGTTACAAAATTCATGAAAAATAAGCAAGTAGATAGCACCAAGGAAGGCGGACATGGTATTGGTATGCAACAAGTCAGAGACACGTTGCGGCAGATGAACGCTTATATGTCAATTGATTCAATAGAAGGTATTGGAACAGAAATTACTCTTACGTTTCCCAAATCAGATTATCCCAGTTGGTTCACGGATAAAATTGCACTGCATAAGGGCGATACCGTGGTTATACTGGACGACGATCCATCAATTCATAGCGTCTGGGAAAATCGCCTAAAAGAATACTTGGGCTATATCACCATAAAGTGTTTTACACAAGGCAGTGACGCAATTGATTTCATAAATTCATCAAATGAGAAGGATACAATCTTTTTATTAACGGATTACGAGCTAAGAAATCAAGATTTAAATGGTGTGGATGTCGTAGAAAAATGTGAGATACAAAAGCGATCCATCGTTGTGACAAGTGTGTATGTCTACAGAATAAATGATTTTCTTGAAAAATTTAAAATTACCAAACTGTTGCCCAAAGCGTATATAGATAGAATCTCCATAACAATAGAAGAAAATAGAAAAAACAAAGATGTAAATATTGTTTTTATTGATAACGATGAGTTTTTTGTGAATGCACTACCTATTTTTTGGGAAGAGAATGGATTAACAGCAGATATGTATACCAATCTGTTAGATTTTTTGGATAATTTAAACAAATATTCCAAAGATACAAAAATCATCACTGATTATGAGCTAGCGGATGGCATGAATGGCCTTGTATTAGCAAATCAGTTGCACGAAAAAGGATATACAAAACTGTATTTGTTATCCGGCAAACAGTTTAAGGAAAATGAAATTCCATCTTACTTAACCGTAATTTTTAAAGGAGACGCGGATTTTTTAGAAAAGCTACTTTGAACATAATCGCCACATTTGCAGACCATATCTGAAGCGAACATTAATCGGAGCTCGCGTCTTTCTTCTTTTCTCGTAGCGTTAGTTCTGTAATTCCATAAACGCCGAGTAGTCCTTGAATAATTGCATCGATGTAATCTGGTGTGAAATACATCACAACAGCAGCAATAATTGCGATAGTTCCTTTCGTTTTTTCGCTCAAAATTAAGTCTTTTAGCATGATTTTCCTCCTCAATTATAAGCTCTATTGAGCCATCCGGTGATAAATGTTTGCTGAGATGGACTGATGTTTGCAATCAATCGATAATATCCGGCAGCCTCGGATTTCAGAGCAGCCAGCAAGTCGGTACTGTCAGCGCTGTTGATGGCCGTGAGCGTGATTTTCCCGACGATTCC
>BNWJ01000103.1 GCA_025998735.1 Alphaproteobacteria bacterium
GTTGTTGACGAAATCTATAAGATGCTCTGTGATATGAATAAGCGTTATAACACTATCGTTTCTTCTCAATCTAAAAATTTACTCACCATTTGAGCTTGGAATGGTTTATCAACTTACTTCTCAGCTAGCACCATTCAAATTACCAAAATATTCAGATATTATACTTCGCATTCCATGCTTCCACATTAACCACTTGGATATTATAGTATAACTTCAGGGGAGGAAGTAAGGTGCGGGTGGGACGGCCGACAAAGCCGTACCCCGTCTACCGCGATTAGCTGTTAAGGACCCATTTTTTCCTACAGAGCTATATAATTTCTTTTTCACGCAGATTGCTCCTCGTTTACAAGAATTGCTTAACACAGCATATAAAACAGAACCAGCAGCGCCAGTAGCAGCACCACCGGCAGCAATAGCGCCAGCAGCCAGTAGCAGTAGTGAACCAAAAGCGGCAGAAGCTCCAGCCAAATCAGAAGAAGAAAAGAAATAAAAGTATGTTTGGTAACGGGAACGTTTGAACGTCCCCGTTTACCAGTGTCTAGATCCAAATCTATATTAGACCTGTTGCGTAGGCCTGTTTTTGGTCCTGATAATCAGTGACTCCAAGAGGCTTTTGCAACAGGTCTATTATCAATTTAATTCGGTACAACAACAAAAAAGGTGTTAGCTAAGAAAAGAGTTGATTTTTGTGAAAACACTGAATTTTCAACAATCTTAACCCGCTGAAATTTCAGCAATCTGATCTAAATCAACTCTCCTCTTAGCTAACACCACAAAAAACCGCCATCCATTAGAAACAAATGACGGTTTTAATTAAGAAAAATAAAGCTACTATTTCAGTTCGACTTTTGCTCCAGCTTCTTCCAGCTTTGTCTTTACTTTGTTAGCTTCATCCTTGGATACCGCCTCTTTTACAGCCTTTGGAGCTGATTCGACAAGGGCTTTTGCTTCTGTCAGACCAAGTCCAGTGAGTTCTCTCACCACTTTAATGACGCCAATTTTGGATGCGCCAACTTCAGTGAGAATGACATCGAATTCGGTCTTCTCTTCGACAGCGGCAGCAGGAGCTGCGGCGGCGGCAACGGCTACGGGAGCAGCTGCAGAAACGCCCCATGCTTCTTCCAGCTTCTTGCTCAGCTCAGCAGCTTCAAGAACGGTCAATTTCGACAGCTCTTCTACCAATTTTTCTAAATTTGCACTCATTGTTATCTCCAGTTTATTAACACAAATTATTGCTCAGATTGTTTCTCAGAATAAGCACTTAGAACGCGGGCGATCTGAGATGCCGGCGCCTGCAACAACGTAGCGATACGTCGTGCCGGTGTCTGAATAACAGCGATGACTCTTGCACGCAGTTCGTCCATAGATGGCAACTTGGCCAACGTAACGACATCTGCCGCACTCAATAAATTACCGCTATATCCACCACACAGAATGACAATCTTGCCCTCGTTTTTCGAAGCATACTCATGTATTACCTTCGCAGAACCCGTAATGTTCTTGGAAAACACAAGCGCAGTTTGTCCACCCAGATGAGGAAGAACACAATCGAAAGATGTATCCTTGACCGCAAGTCTTGCCAACGTGTTTTTGCAAACAAGATAGCTGGACTCGACAGCTCTAAGCTGTCTTCTGAGATCTTCTGTGCCAGAGACCGTCATTTTATTTTGATTAACCACGAAAACAGCTTCGCTTTCGCAGAAGCTCTTTTTAATCCTCGCGATTACCTCAGGTTTTTTACCTTTTTCCACAGTAATCTCCATAAAAATAAATAAATTTAGAGGATATCAAAGAGCAGAGAAACAAGAATTTAGAAAATTCAGTCAATCTGCAACGGCATATTTAAGCTTGCGCGCCGATGGTCTCCGATAGACTCTAAACGAAATTGCGACATCAGAAAGTGAAAACTTCACTGTTATCCAATGTCAATCCAGCGCCCATAGTACTAGAAATCGTGATGGATTTCAAGTACGATCCTTTCACGCTTGCTGGTTTTGCTTTTACAACCGTTCCCACAAAGGCCTTGATATTTTCTTCGATCTTTTCCTTTGCGAAACTCAGCTTACAAAGTCCAGCATGCACGATTCCGGTTTTATCCAGACGATACTCCACCTGACCAGCCCTCGAGTTTCTGACTGCGCCGGCAACATTTGGAGTTACGGTACCCAACTTTGGGTTTGGCATAAGTCCCTTTGGACCCAGAACCTTTCCCAAACGACCTACAACACCCATCATGTCCGGACTTGCTATGCAGACTTCGAACTCTATGGAGCCAGAAGTGATTTTCTCTACCAGATCCTCAGCACCGACGAAATCAGCTCCCGCTGCTTTGGCGTCATCGGCAGCGGTTCCACGAGCAAATACCGCAACACGAATCTGCTTACCGGTTCCGGCAGGCATTGACACCATACCACGAATATTCTGATCCGCATTTCTCGGATCAACGTTCAAATTAATCGCGACCTCAATGGTTTCATCGAACTTGCAGGAAGAATTTTCCTTCAGAAACGAAACCGCTTCCGACAAACTATACGGCTTATCAGCATGAAGCTTTTCGGCGATTTTTCTATATCTTTTCCCAGAACTAGCCATTACACAACCTCCAATCCCATGGAACGCGCAGATCCCAACACCATCATAACGGCACCATCGACATCATTTGCGTTCAAATCTTTCATTTTTTTCTCGGCGATTTCACGAGCCTGCGCTATTGTCACTTTCCCCGCAGACGCTCCACGTCCAGTAGTCGCCGATCCCTTCGTGATTGTAGCCGCCTGCTTTAGAAAGAACGAAACCGGAGGTAGCTTTATTATGAAGGAAAAGGTTCTGTCTCCGTAGGCGGTGATAACAACCGGCAATGGAGTCCCAACCTCATAAGACTGGGTCTGCGCATTAAACGCCTTGCAAAATTCCATAATATTCAGCCCTCTCTGACCTAAAGCAGGACCAATTGGAGGAGACGGGTTCGCTTTCCCTGCGAGCACCTGCAGTTTAATATACCCAATAATCTTTTTAGCCATAAAACCTCTTCACACGAATTAGATTATTGCTTTTATCATATGTGTGCTTATTTTGCAAGTACGGAGAAGCATGAGTATGCATTTTTTTGTGAGTACTACAGAACCTCTTACCACCCCATGAGTTTTTACAACAGGAGTGTCTCTGGATGACGGTAGTTTTAGCGTTTTTGGTCATACTATTACGATAAACAACATTCATTGTGCTTTAATTTCGCGAAGTTTCTCAACATCATTGCTTAGTAGCACATCGACATTACTTATTATTTTCTCGATATCCCAATTCCACCATTGAATTTTTAGAAACAGTTCGATCACGCCATCGGAGAATCTTTTTCTGATCAGCTTTGCCTGACTGCCGCCCCAAATTTCGTACTGTCCGATGTTTTTGGTGACTAATGAATTCGTTCCGATAATTGCACCATCGCCAATATAAACTCCCGGCATGATCGTGACGTTATAACCAATCCAGACATCATTTCCAACAATTGTATCCCCCTTTTGTCGGAAAGGACTTTCCCGCTTGATACTTCTTTGATAACTCATCTGAAAAAAGTGAAAATGGGAAAGTTGTGCAGCAAGACGCGTTATGGAACGCTATTATCCTGATGATGAAATCGAAAAAGCAGATAGAGAAAAGATGCTGAAATTTTTGAATAAGCATGAAGATTGTTTCGAGCGATCATTGTCTGTTGGGCATTTTACCGGATCCTGTTGGCTAGAAAATTACGATGGCACGAAATTTCTTCTGACATTGCATGAAAAAGTTGGAACTTGGTTGCAGTTGGGAGGACATGCGGACAGTGACAACGATCTGGTTCGAGTTTCTCTGAAAGAAGCTCATGAAGAGTCTGGATTGAAAAATATTGCATTATTATCTGATGAAATTTTCGATATCGGTGTTCATCTGATCCATGAATACGAGGAAATTCCAGCTCATTACCATTATGATGTTCGCTTCTTGTTGAAGGCTACCAATGAAAACGAAGAAATACAAATTTCCGATGAATCGGCTGATTTAAGATGGTTCGACGAAGTACCATCTGACAATTATGATCTAAAAAGGATGTTCAAAAAATGGAATGAGCTAAAACGTGACTAATTTACAGCATCTTTCAGCGTCTTGCATGCCTTAAATTTTACACTTTTGGATGCCATATGCCATTGTCACGCTGGTGATTTGCCCTTGTTTCATGTACTATTTAGGGGTAGTAACTATTTTAAAATATGAAACCAGAGTCGACAAATTTAGTAAAACTCAAAGGTCAACTTGAGCGTGTTACGTACGAAAACGAAGAAAACGATTATGTTGTTGCAAAGGTAAAAGTGTATGGATACGCTGATTTAATAACAATTGTTGGCAATATTCCATCTCCAATGCCAGGCGAAGTGCTCACAATGTCTGGTAACTGGGCATCGCATCCGAAATTTGGCGAACAATTTAAGGTTGTTTTTTGCACATGCTCTGTTCCTGCATCTGTTGTCGGAATTGAGAAATATCTGGGAGGCGGATTAATTCGTGGTGTGGGTCCGGTTATGGCCAAGCGTATTGTTGCGAAATTCGGTGAGAAAACTCTGGACATTATCGAAGGATCCATCGAAAAATTGCGCGAAGTGGAAGGAATTGGAAGGCAGCGCATAGAAATGATCGGCAAAGCTTGGATTGAGCAAAAGG
>BNWJ01000104.1 GCA_025998735.1 Alphaproteobacteria bacterium
AAAATATGTGGCGTTTAATATCGAAAATTAGACGAAAACTCTGCGCTCATACAATCGCTTTCTTTATCAATGGTGACATCACTTTCGACCAGATGATTGCTTCATGAAAAACATGCTCACTGCGTTTATTTATTACTTCTTCTAAAATGTATGGTTCGAAGATTTTGTTTCTGCCAGAGCCGCCGCTGACATTGCCTTCGCGCGTTATGTAAATTTTGTATGGAGCACACTTAGCGGCAGCATTTTCTCTTTGGTTATGAATATTTCCTCCATCGTCTGGTTCCGAGCAGAATTTATACACGTTGTGTCCAAATCTATATGATTTTCCTAGATCGTGCCTCATGGAATTTTCGCTCACAGAATCAACTAGTTCTATGAATTTGCCTGGCTCGGTTTGAAAAGGAAGAGATCCATTGATCACTAGCATATCATCCCAATCACAACCAGCCGCACAAAACTCCCGCGCAACCTCTCTATTGACCACATCATCAATACTCGTGCACCAATCTCGATTTTGGTTTTTGATATATTGGCTGATTTTTCGATCAGAACGAGCGATTCTTTCGGCTTTTTCTCTTAATTCTGGATTTGATAAAAGAATGTGCTTATTTGCCAATTTTGGTTTTTCTAGAAAAGCATATACTTTGTCCGCCACATTGTCATCGGGCAAGCAAGCGCGTTCAACATATTATGGATCTGTATGAGATAGCTCATGTACTACGGTAATTGCAAGTTCTTTGTATGCTTCTGTCAGGTAGCTTTGGTCTTCAAATCCAATTTCATCTCCACTTGCCTTTTTTATCATAATTTTTTTCAATTGCTCTGCTTGATTACGCTGGTCATCTATGGTTGCATAATCTTCCGCAATTGATAGGTCGTCGTTACTAATTGCTGCAGCATTACTTATGCCGAACCCAAGATAGTTGCCGCCACTACTGCCAGGGGAAGATGTGTTCCATAGATAAATTCCACCGGCGATACTAGGGTCAATACCTAAAGGATTATTATCAATAGAAGTAAGTAATAACGCCAAAAGCAGACTTTCTAGCCGCATTGCTCCAGTAGGTGTGCCTACTATTACTCCTAGGATCCCGTTGAATATTTCCTGCAAGGCATCCATTTTCTTTTTCTTTGATGCCTCATCTATTTTGCCAGCAGCAAACATATCGTCGAGGACCTCTGATTCTATT
The DNA here is from genome assembly GCA_025998735.1 of Alphaproteobacteria bacterium. Classification (GTDB taxonomy): domain Bacteria; phylum Pseudomonadota; class Alphaproteobacteria; order UBA3830; family UBA3830; genus BNWE01. The sequence goes on from BNWJ01000104.1 coordinate 1,191, forward strand.
GTTTTAAAAAGGCGGTTTTTTTGCCAGTCTAAGGAGCTCGACCTTTCTATCGTTCTCATCAACGGTATCACAATTGTCAAAGAATAGCTTGATTTCTTGCAGTGTTTTTTCATATTCTTCGTCGCTTACTTCCCTAAAATCGACCGTCCCATTTTTGTATTTTTTGTCTTAGTATTGCTTGAGATTTGAATAGGAAATATCTACCGTTGTTACGCCATCGTTATCTGTTCCTCTTAAGAAATATGGACAATTTTTCAGAGGTTCTATTCTTTTTAAGAAAAATCCAGTGTTGCTACCAGAGCTATATTGCGCTTCTTTTTCCTTTTTTGTATAATTTGCTGAAGTAAGTTACAAGCGAATTCATCGGTATACTTTTCCTTATCCGTAATTGTCACATCTCCACTCTAGCTTCCATCTTTTTCTATAAACTCCAGTGCATCTTCTGCCTGTTTGGATGTCAATGCGTCGCAAGAAAAACATAGGAAACTTAACACCATAATACTACTAAAACTTTCAAACAAACGTAAATTACTCATCGCTTTTATCTCCAATAATAAACACTAAGCACAATTGCTCCCTTATAAGGTACCAAATAAAAGTTAATTTTTTGTTAAAATCATACGCCTTTTATTAAAAAATAATTGCCGTCGGCACGCACTTGGTTTCTCCACTCCTCTGGTGTATAATCAGCAAACTGATAATTTAGAGGAAAGTCATGTTAACATCTGATATCCGCAGTAGTTTTTTGAAGTTCTTCGAGGATAACAACCACAAGGTAGTCCCTTCCAGCTCCGTAATTCCGCACAATGATCCGACGTTGTTGTTTACCAATGCCGGAATGGTGCAATTCAAGAATGTCTTCACAGGTATGGAAACGCTGGGATTCAATAGAGCCACCACGTCGCAGAAATGCATTCGCGCCGGCGGAAAACACAACGATCTCGATCAGGTGGGGTTTACCGCTCGCCATCACACGTTTTTCGAAATGCTCGGAAATTTTTCCTTTGGAGATTATTTCAAGGAAGATGCCATTTATTTCGCCTGGACTTTCCTCACAAAAATACTTGGTATTCCGAAGCACAAATTGCTGGCCACGGTCTATCACACCGACGAAGAGGCCAAGGAATTCTGGAAGAAAATAGCCGGAGATATCACGATAATTCCTATAGCGACGTCTGATAATTTCTGGTCCATGGGGGATGTGGGGCCGTGCGGTCCATGCAGCGAGATATTCTACGATCATGGGGAAAATATTCCCGGTGGAATGCCTGGAACTCCAGACGAAAACGGCGATCGATACATAGAAATCTGGAACACCGTGTTTATGCAATTCGAGCAGAAATCTGGCGGCGAAAGAGTTCCGCTGAAAAATAAATCCATCGATACCGGCATGGGATTGGAACGAATCGCCAGTGTAATGCAGGGCGTGCACGACAACTACAAAACCGACATATTTAAACGAATTATCTCTTCCCTGAAGGATATTTCCAAGACCAATTATGAATTGACGTATCCGTCCTACAAGGTTATTGCCGATCACATCCGCTCGATTGTGTTTCTGCTGGTGGACGGAGTTGTTCCGAGCAACGAAGGGCGCGGGTATGTCCTGCGTCGCATTCTCCGGCGTGCTATACGCCATGGTAATATGATCGGCATAAAGGATCCATTCCTGTTTGCGCTGTCGGATGTGCTGGTCGATATCATGAAAGATGCGTATCCGGAGCTTGAGAAAAGCAGATCCACTATTGCGTCCATTACCCATGTGGAAGAGGAAAAATTCCTGGATACGCTGGAGCGCGGCTTGAAAATTCTGCGCCAGGACATCAAAAATATTCCGGCTGGTGGACTAATGGGCGGAGAAACGGCATTTAAGTTGTACGATACCTATGGATTTCCACTGGATCTTACTCAGGACATACTGAGATCCGAAAATATGTCCGTCGATGTGGATGGCTTTGAAAAGGCTCTAGAGGAACAGCGAAATCGGGCGAAATGGACCGGATCTGGCGAAGTAAAACAGGAGGCCATCTGGCTTTCGCTGAAAGACAAGCTCGTGATAACGGATTTCTACGGCTACGAAGAGTTCTATTGTGACAGTAACGTTTTAGCCATAGTGCAGGATGGGAAAGAGGTTTCACAGCTGTCTTCGGGAAAGGCGTATATAATAGTGGATGAAACGCCGTTTTATGCGGAATGTGGCGGCCAATGCGGAGATACAGGCGTCATCAGAGCTGAAAATGGACTGTTCACCGTTACCAACACCGTAAAATTTTGCGATGCGCTGGTGGCTCATGAAGGCGAATTATCTTCCGGAAATATATTTGTTTCGGAGGAAGTGGTTTTGGAGATCGATGAATCAAGACGCAGAAAAATACAGGCCAATCATACGGCAACGCATCTACTGCACGCGGCTCTGAAGCAAGTTCTTGGAGATCATGTGACTCAGCGCGGATCAAATCTGAACGACGAGCGATTGCGTTTTGATTTTTCGCACAATGCTGCGATTTCGCCGGAAAATCTAAGGAAGGTAGAGGCATTGGTGAACGGCTGGATATCAAGAAACCTTTCCGTATCACCTAACATATTATCCAAAGACGAGGCCATAGAATCCGGGGCAACCGCTCTTTTCGGAGAGAGATACGGAGATTTCGTTCGCACCATTCGCGTCTGCTGCGATGATGAATTGGGAGATGTGTCGTATGAGTTGTGCGGCGGAACTCATGTTACCGACACGTCCGAGATCGGGCTATTCAAGATTCTGTCCGAGTCCAGTATCGGCTCCGGCATTCGAAGAATCGAGGCTATAACTGGGGAAAGCATTATAGCTTACCTGAATAATCTCGAGGAACTGCTGTCTCGGTCGTCGCAGCTGCTGAAGTGCACACAGCAGGAGCTTCCGCAGAAAATATCTGATCTAACGATCGAGCTGAAGAAGAAAAATCAGGAACTTGCCAATAATAAGCTGAAAACGGCACTTAATAATCTAGCTATCATTGAAAAATCAGGCATAAAAGTCATGTCGGCCCTATTGGATGACCATAGCATGGAAGATCTGCGTGCGCTGTCGGACGCTATAAAGGCCAAGCATCCGTCCAACGCCATTTGTATTTTGATTTCGAGGGATTCGGATTTGGATAAGGCCTCCGCAGTGGTGAGCGTCAGTCCGAATCTTCAGGGGAAATATAGCGCCGGCAATATCTTGAAAAAAGGCGTGGAAATTCTCGGAGGGAAAGGCGGTGGCAGCGCAACATTCGCGCAAGGTGGGGGAAGCCTGAAAGCTAAGGCAGATGAGTCTCTGAACGCAATGCTTGCGATGACAATCTAGTACACACACTCCAGATGAGAATATGGATTGGGCGAACAGAGAGGAAATGAGAGGAGTGAATCAGATCATAGACTCCAAATGAAAGAAGAGATTCTGAAGTTTGAAGCTTTTGGAATACAGTCGGAGATAGACCGGCCAGGCAGAGTCTAA
>BNWJ01000105.1 GCA_025998735.1 Alphaproteobacteria bacterium
TAGACTCTGCCTGGCCGGTCTATCTCCGACTGTATTCCAAAAGCTTCAAACTTCAGAATCTCTTCTTTCATTTGGAGTCTATGATCTGATTCACTCCTCTCATTTCCTCTCTGTTCGCCCAATCCATCTCAGCAAAGATTTATCATTGGATGGCTCAATAGAGCTTATAATTGAGGAGGAAAATCATGCTAAAAGACTTAATTTTGAGCGAAAAAATCAAAGGAACTATCGCAATTATTGCTGCTGTCGTGATGTACCACACACCCGACTGGATCGACGCAATTATCGAAGCTGGACTCGCCGCAGTTGGAATTTCAAAGCTTGTGATTAAAGAAGAAGAGTGAATCTTGCCATGGTTTCAAGTATTGTCCAGACGAAACGAAATAGAAGTCAGAGATTTTTTCTGAGGCGATGGGCGTTGATTTTTTAAGATCAACACCTCCATCTCGAGATTGCTTCAAAGTAACAATCTCAATATCTGTCACTTGAGCACCATAAGATTCTAATCAATACCGACTGTCGATAAATTCTACCACATGGTCGTCCGGCAATTTAACGTTCGGAATTTTTCCAACAAGATGGACTTTCTGCAAATTTTTGCAATCCGATAAGTCTAGCGGCTCCTCTATTGTTCCCCACGCGAGCTTAAATTCTACTAGTGAATTCGGCAATTTAGCATTTTTATAGCTTCCATAGAGTTCCTGCTTTTTTATTTTTTTGCAGGATGACATGTCTAATCTTTCTACAATTGTGCCGGAGCTAGTATCGCTAAATTCATCCAGTGAGCTTGGTAAGCTAACGTCTGCGAGTGTTGCATGATCAAATTTTACATTTTTTAAGTTCTTGCAAGGTGACAAAATTAGAGAGCCATCTATTTTTGTGTGAGTGATCTCTAGCTCTTCTAATGAGGCTGGCCATTGGATACTTTGGACATCTGGAACCCTTGCTGCTGCCCAAAATGCCATTTTTGTTAAATTCTTGCAAGATAATAACGCAGCTGAAAAATTACCTATTTTTACCTTATGTCCAATCCTAAATTCTTCAAGTGAATCCGGCAATTGAATGTTTGTAAGGTCGCACGAAATGACCAATTTTTTCAATTTTTTGCAATTCGATAGATTGAGATTTTGAGAAGCAACTTTTTGAATGGCAAGATCCTCCAAGAACTCAAGAGATTCATAGAAAGACTCATTATAATAATCATTGGTATGCAGCATTTTTAAATTCTTGCAAGATGCTATATCCAATGGTTGCTCTACTTTTAAACACCAGGTATTAAGCTTTTCCAGCGATGTCGGCAATTGAACACTCTTGATGTGTCCTGAAAGATCAACATCTATTAAATTCTCGTAAGTTAACAAATTCATGTGATCATTTATTTCAGCATAATATCCAGTCTTGAATTTTTTTAGCGAGGTAGGCAATTGAAGGCTCTGGTATTTTCCTCTATCAAGCTCTAGAGCCTCAAGGTTGCGGCAACCGGAAAGATTAAGATTTACGTCTGAGGCATCTCTGACGACGAGTTCTTTTATGGATGAAGGCAGTTGAGATGAATCTAGGTCGCAATTCAGATTCGAAAAATTTACATATTCCAAATTAGGAAACTTTAGTAAATACATATTCCATTGGTTTAGTTCAATATCCTCATCTATCCATCTAACATCAGCAAGTGAATCTGGTAAACGTCTTTGCAAGCCCTTAGGAGCAGCAATAAATTCATCCAATGCCTTTCCATCGGGAGATGCTTTAACGATTTTTACAATTTCTTTATAGCTGTTATCATCGTCATTTACAGTTGATAAGATAAGTCTACACGCTGATCTTGCTGTGTAATTATCTGAAAAAGGAATATCTTTGGTGATGTTTCCGAGAATTTGTCTTAATGCCGCAGGCTTTTTCCCGCATTGAGGATCCGCCGATTTTTGAAAGGCTATAATTGACTTCTCCAGACTAGCATAATCCGTTCTTCTATCAGCATAGGAAAATATTGAGTGGTAATCATTCTGGACTCCTTGGGGGTGAGTATCGTTCACTCCATAGCGAGAAAAAAGATAGCCGACTAAATGTTTTTCCTCTGAGTTTAGTTTATTTAGCTCCCACATGTGCTTCAGTTCATCTTTGTTTGGAAGTCCCTCCACCCATGCATGTGAACCTTCACTTTGACAGATCATAAAGCCATATTCTTTTTTTTCTTCATTCGTAATTATCACTCTCATTCTGCCGGAAACATCGTTCTTTCTCACATTATATTCATCGAAATTAATCTGGTAATCCTGAGTAGGGCTTATTATTTTAAAAAGCTTATTGAATTTTTCAGCGATGATTTCTGTTTGACCTCCTAGTTTTGCAGGATCCTTTAGATCTTCTTGAACGATTCCTTTTAGAAAGCTATTAGGCTCAATGCCAATTACTACACACATTACTCTCAACACGTTTACAAAACCGGGATTTAACTCATTCTGTCTATACGCGTTTTCTCCTTCAGAAAGGTATACAACACCATTATTGGCACTGCTGCTATTGAGGCAGCACATAACTTGATTCCATACCCCTCTATCATCGTAAACGTTACTATTGAGTCCTGTGTTATTTATTTCTATTTCTTTATAGAACGCTTTCAGTTGAGCCAATCGATTGGTCGATGATTTTTTATATCCTGTTTCTGCATTGGTTGGTTCTTCATCAGTTGGAAGAAAGCCTTTGCTTAGAAAAGATTCATCGTTTCTTATGGTATTCCTTCCATTTTCACCAAGCACATAGTTGAAGATATGCCGAATTGAGGTTTCCATACAATCGTTAAACCACTGATCTTTCCCTGCGAGATCTGTGTCTTTTACAAATTTTCCGCTATCAATACGATATTTGGGTGTCCAACCATTACTGGTGGGATTATCGTATGGCAATCCCGGTTGACTCAAGAGTTCTTTTATTTCTTTAGTCATGTTCGAGATATTATTTGCAGTTGATTCAGCAGGAATTTTCGATGATCTTGTAATATATTCCTTTGAAAACACCTTATTTCTGTATTCTGAATATTTTTGCAAAAACATCTGTGCTTCTGCTTTGCCATTTAAGATTTGACAGACGAATGCTAGAATCACATGCTCAACCGTATGTTCTGCATATCCATAGGATTTTTCATCTAATATTGCGTTGAAAATTTGGGTATCTGAAACATCTTTTACGATCACATCAAATACCCTTTGTCCAGTAGTAAGTTTTGTGATAGCTTCGTAGAATTTTGTGACATCCGTGTAGTTTGGGATTCTTCGTGCCTCGGTCGAAAAATCGTCAAAGGAATTCATTGATGTCGGAAGGCTTGTTACTCCATTATTAACAAGTACTCTGAAAATCTCAGCTTTCAGCAATAGTAAAGCTAGCATTTCAGGATTATGATCAGAATTAAAACAAATGGCTTTAGCCGATGTATCCCATATTGATGCTGGTGGTAGAACTCCAGGAGCATTTGATGGAAATAATCTAAAAATAAATCCCTCAAGAGCATCGTCCTTTTGTGGCTTATATTGCGTTAGACCATTAGTCGGATTTTTAATTGCGACAACATTTCCTTTGAATTTCAAATTTTCCAGATATTTGGTTCCAAGCATGGTGAGCCCCCAGAACGGACAACAATGCAGTGGTATTTTTAACTTCTTCGGATCACCAGGAGCAGATGCTTCATAAATATCTACATCCGCTCCCAACCACATATCAAAAACGTCATTTGCGTTCGTAAAATGACCAAAATTTAGACCAGCGTTGCATGTATAAAAACAAAGCAACAACAGCAAAAACTTCACTTTTTTCAAGGAATGCATAGCTCTCTCCTATCTTCAACATACTCATTCTAGAACAACAAAAATTACTATATCAGAGTATGGTTAAAAAATTGTAAATATTGGCGATTGTTTTATAGAAAATTCACCGTGAAGTGTGCTTGCTACAAAGGCAACTGTGTATCTGAAGCCTCCTCCATCAATCTTTGTGAAGATATTTTCTAAAATTCACGCATTCACGATCGCAGGGAATTAATGCGCTTTAAAGTTAGCTTTTCGGTAGCATGCTAGAGCAGAAGGTATCGTCATCGGCAAAGCGGAAGGCATCGCTGAGAAGGCAAGAGAGACTGCATTATCAATGCTAGCTGATGGAATGTCAGTAGCTGCAGTTAGCAAATATACAGGCCTCTCAACCAAAGAACTTGAACAACTCAAAGCTCAGTAGGAGCCATTTTGTTTAGCAAAAACCAAGAGTTCTTTCCTGCTCTTTCCAAATGTAGGAGAATGGTTTTCGCACCAGATCTCTCAACAGCAGGTGTTTGGGGTGCTTTCCATCAATGATTGCTTCTTTGATTTTGGGACTTAAAATATTTAATTTCAACACCTGCTGTACATATCGTTTTGAAAATTTGTTTTGTCTGCAGAACGTTTCTAAATCTCCGTCAAATTGTTCGTAGATAATTTTCTCCCACAAGTACGCCTTT
>BNWJ01000106.1 GCA_025998735.1 Alphaproteobacteria bacterium
GATTCCGGCTATCAGGGGATAGAGAAGATTCACAAAAACTCGGAAATTCCAAAGAAAAAGCCCAAAGGTGGCAAGCTAACCAAGGAAGAAAAGGAAAAAAACAGGGCCATATCAAAAGTTAGAGTGGCTGTTGAGAATATTCTCGGAGATATTAAGGTTTTCAGGATTATGTCGGACTGTTATCGCAACAAAAGGATAAAATTTAATGAAAAGTTTGGGATTGTCGCCGGAACTGTTAACATGAAAAATGGATTTGGACTTGCATGAGAAATAAAATAATGTTACACTGACCTCATCAAAATTCATTACTGGATCTGCGTTTGGGTTATGCAACAGGTCTATTAATCATACCTTTATTATGCCAGAGAAAAATACATGAAAGCCCTGGACGTGACCCAAAGCACACGAAAAATAGCTTGTTTTGCGACGGCTCAATGTTATATTTGTCTTAACCATTTGCTATGAATTACATGCTTTAGTTGGAATGAAAAATGAGTGAAACAGATTTATCAAATGATGTGAATAATCTAAGAAACGAGTGCCGAAGTGAGACAGTTCGGGTGTCAAGTCCTGAACTAGAGGAAATCCTCTACAAGCCGATTCCTGTTTTGGATCACGGGTTTATTCGGGTGATTGATTATATGGGAACGGATTCCTCAATTGTCCAGGCGGCGAGGGTATCCTATGGAGTAGGAACCAAGAAAACGCAGGAGGACAAGGGGCTCATAAACTATCTGATGCGACACGGTCATACGACTCCATTTGAGATGTGCGAGCTGAAATTGCACGTCAAGCTTCCGATATTCGTTATGCGTCACTGGATAAGGCATCGCACCGCAAACGTAAACGAATATTCCGCTCGGTATTCGGTATTGAGCAACGAATTCTATGTGCCGGAAATTAACCAAATATCAAGACAATCGGAGACAAATAAGCAAGGAAAGTCCGAAGATGCGCTAGAAATGGCCAAGGCAGTTGAAATTCTGGACATCATGCGGTCCATCAACGTAGAAGCCTACGAGAAGTATTCGCATATGCTGAACGATCTGTCTCTCACAAGAGAGTTGGCGCGCACAATATTGCCAGTAAGCGTCTATACGGAAATGTATTGGAAGATAGATCTCCACAACCTAATGCATTTTCTGAAATTAAGAGCTGATTCCCATGCTCAATACGAAATAAGATGTTATGCGGATGTAATTATGGACATAATAAAGAGGTGGGTACCCTGCACGCATGACGCGTTCGTCAACTACAGGCAGAGATCCGTCTCAGTGCCACATAATTGCCTGGAACTCATCAAGAGAGCCATAAAAGGCGAGAAAATATCTCAGCAAGACAGTGGCCTCAGCAAAGGCGAATGGATGGAGTTTTCGAAAAATTTTCCCGTTGATAGTGATACGTATTCAAGATGAGTGTTGTACAACAAGCGTCAATAAATGGGGCCAGTATTAGGCTGGTATACCCGTCGATGCTGTCTGCTGACCCCACTCGACTGGGACAGCAAATGCTGGATGTTGAACTGGCTGGAGCAGACGGCATACACTGGGACATAATGGACGGCAGTTACGTCGACGCAATTACTTTTGGTGCTCATGTGATCGCCGCTCATCGAAAGTTGACTTCGCTTCCGTTTAATGTACATCTCATGGTTGATAATCCCGATAGGCACGTTACCGCTTTTTCCGATTCCGGAGCCAATTCAATTATTGTTCATCCGGAAACATGCTGGCATTTGCATCGCACATTGGATATCGTAAAAAATCTGGGGAAAAAATCGGGAATTGCACTAAATCCAGCAACTTCCATCGAAAGTATTGAATATTGCGTTGATATTCTTGATATCGTTTTGGTTATGACCGTAAATCCCGGTAGCTCCGGACAGGAATTCATAGACTCTCAATTGAAGAAAATATCCACTCTGAGAAAAAAATTACCTCCGGAAATAGAGATCTGCGTTGATGGCGGCGTAAATCCATCTACATTCAAAGCCTGTGTTGAAAACGGAGCCAACAGCTGCATAACTGGATCGTTTTTATTCAATAGCACCGACTACAGAGAAGCAATAAAATGCCTGCGGTGATTGCATCGCTTGAAACCCAATTGCTGCCTCTATACACATTCTCAGTTAAATTGTGTATATGAATTTTGCGTTGTCTAACGTGACGGTGGTCTACTGGAAATATTTTTAAATTTTTACTCTAAAATACTTGAGTTTTTGTGGAAAAGGCAGTAATGTAATCGTATTATTATTGACAAGGGGAGGTTTAGATATGGAAAAGTTGTTGTGTATAAGCGTCATAGCGGCGGTTCTTAGCTTGGATGCGACGGAGAATTCTGAACCCAAGACAACAGAGGCCATAGCTACACTATCGCCGGAGCAGGAATCCTTTATATACTACATGCCGAAAGACAAGGAATTTTACGGGACTGATGCAAGACTTAGTGGCATATATATGGCACTGGAAAATCTGCGGAAACAACCTGAGATCATTGCCAAAGCACAAGCGATGTATAAAGAAAAAGATAACAAACGTCATGCGGCGGAAATGGAATACCATTCAGCATTTATCGCGTCTGATTTCCATAAAGAAGAAGATCTTAATAAAGTAAAGGCAAAACGTGATGACGCCGACAAAAAAGAAGATGAAACATCTGCGGCATCCGCCAACTTCGAGAACGAATGCAATAAAGAGAATTTGCTGAAGAGAGCAGAGATAGATCAAATGTACCTCGCGGTATCCGACGAAATTTACAACGAAATGTCTCGCCCTCCGCAAGAGCATACACCGGAAATGGCTGCCTCTGAAGATTTAAAAAAAGAGCTGGAGAGTGGCGACGTACGTATACACGTAGATGAAGTTAGATATATTGATGCAGAGACTTCTATTCGTGGTATGAAACTTTCGGAGGCACGTGAGAGGGAGCTGATCAATCTGGTGAATTTGACTGAAGGAGCAGATAGAGATAGAAGGATTGAGACGGCAATCGAGAAATTATTCACCCCTCAGAACAAGCATGCGTTTACGTTTGAAGATGCGGAATTAATGGCAAAAGTAAGAGAAGACTTAGGAGCTAACCGTAGTCGGACTTATCAAAATCTGATTTTGTCTCTAATCGCCTGGAGTGAAGCTTCTTCTCCGAAAGTCTATGACGAAATTATGATTCATGCTGCCAATCAGCCTGCTAAAAGAAAGATGAACTTTACTTATGATATGACTTTAAATGACCACTCAAATTTTTATAGCGAAATTTCGCTGTGCTATCAGAAAGATACTTTGCATAGTTCATTGTTTGGTCAATCATCTGCCATTGCAACAAAAGACGGTTTATTTCAGCATCTAGATCCTAAAGGTTACCGCCTATTTCATGAGATTGGTCATACCATATTAGGAAATATCGCCACAGCCGACCTAATACTGGCTTCCGATAGCGAACTTCCGATAGCTATCGCTTCTAAGTTGGCTTATATTGAGGCTAATGAAAACGTATTTCTAAACCAAATCGACTTCATAAAAGAAGGTGAAAGGGAGCATCCGGAATTAGTAGGGCCTTTTGTAGATGAGTATAATCGAGAAAACAAGACGCATTGCGACAGACGCACTGCTAAAGCCCTGATAGATCGCCTTGGGAAGATATATGATAGTAAGACGAAAAAAACCAACGCGCTGGCGCTTGCAGCAAACAGATTCAACAAGTCAGAGGAAATTTTGCAGATAACCGGGGTGCATTGCGCGAGACACTTTAACCCCGAGACAAGAATGTGGAAAAATATCCTATACATAAACAAATTGAGCGATTTTGCTTTGTGTGCCGAAATGGGATGGCCAATTCGATACGACCATTCTGAAATAGCAATGGAGCATCCTGGGGCGAAAATGGGTCGATCTTCTAGGGAATTCAAGCCATTCTTGGATAAGTTCAGAGCCTGCGGGCAACTTGTAAAGTGCAAAGGAATAAATGCAACTCTCCACGATGCATTGCTTCGAGCCTCTGTTGGATATGGTCTTAGCGAATACGGAACACGACTCGCTAAATACGAAGAAGGACGCACCTCCACAGAACGCGCCGAAGAAGGACGTGTTAAAAAAGAATACGAGAAACTATGCGCAAAAGAAGAACTCGTCCAAAAAGAATTCGAAGAAAAACGTCTTCATCCTGTTGAAACACCGATATACTGTGTCGTTCAATAAAAAGCACGCGAATGTCTCTTCGCAAACAATCGTGGAGTCGTCGCGCCTAATCTATACACATTCAAGATGAGAAGTTGGATTGGGCGAACAGAGAGGAAATGAGAGGAGTGAATCAGATCATAGACTCCAAATGAAAGAAGAGATTCTGAAGTTTGAAGCTTTTGGAATACAGTCGGAGATAGACCGGCCAGGCAGAGTC